>DASXZC010000282.1:0-55652 GCA_036502165.1 Bryobacteraceae bacterium | reverse complement strand
TGTTGACCTACCAGCGGCGCCTCTTCGGATCCTTTGCCAAAGACCTCGAACTCCACTTTCCTATCAAACTCAGAGCCTTTCTGGACGACGTCATGCAACGCCAAAAGATGCCAGTAGGATAGAGTTACGTGGACCTTACCTACCGCCGATCTACCTGCCGCTTTGTCGAGGGCGTCCATAAGATATGCCTCGCGCAAAGCCCAATCTGGGTGCGGGGCGAACTTCTTGATCAGTGTTTCTTGCCGGCTCGTCGGGGACAAGACTTTTAGCCCCCAACTCCTGACGCTCTGAAGTTCGATATCGTCAAGCCTCGATCCGTGATACGCAGTGACGGTTTGCTTCTCGATCCAAGAGCTGACAGTCCGTACGAAGTGCTCTTGAGGAATGATCGAGAACAGGTCCCGGAGCCTTACCTCGCCGTCTTGCAGATCCACGGAACGGATCTGGTCCACGACTGCGGCGAATTCCGAGATTTGTAGTTCATCGTTCAGTCTCGGCCCCCAGACCTTGACATCGTCTAGATCGAAGGTCGTCATCATCAGTAGCCGGCTTGGCTGGGGCGCTCAAAGGTACGAAGGCCCTTGCGGCCAATGTCGGTGCGATAGTGCATGCCGTCGAAGTGGATCTCCGCTGCAGCGGCATACGCATTCGAGATGGAGGATGCAAGCATCGGCGCGGACGCAGTCACAGCGAGGACGCGTCCTCCGGCAGTGACGAGCTTACCGCCGCCGTCGATCTTCGTACCGGCCTGATAGACCGTCGCACCCTTCGCCTCTGCAGCATCGATTCCATGGATCTCATCCCCCGTGCGGACCTTCGCCGGGTACCCGTCAGCCGCAAGAACAACCGCAACAGACGGCTCGGGCCTCCATGCAAATGCAACCGTATCCAAGCGCGACTCCGCGCAAGCGAGCAGCACTTCGCCAAAGTCGCAATCCATGCGATGCATGAGCGCTTGCGTCTCCGGATCGCCCAGGCGAACATTGAATTCGAGCGTCTTCGGTCCCTCGGCGGTCATCATGAGACCGGCGTACAGGAAACCCGTGAATCCCGTACGTTCAACCGCCGGACGCATGATGGTGTCCATCACAAGCGCGGACTCGCGCGCAGTGAGGATGCGGCTGTCGCAGTACGCCCCCATGCCGCCGGTGTTCGGACCTTCGTCATTGTCGTGGACCGCCTTGTGATCCTGCGTCGGCTCGAACGGCAGCACACTGCGTCCATCGCAGAGCGCGATGAAGCTCACTTCCTCGCCAGTAAGGAACTCCTCGATCACGAGCTTCGGGCCCAGCGATTCGATCGCCGCTTCGGCCTCGGAATAGCTATGCGCGATGATGACGCCCTTGCCCGCGGCGAGTCCGTCGGCTTTGATGACCGCGGGCAGCGTGAACGTCCGCACGGCCTTCTTCGCGTCTTCAAACGTGTCGACTTCGGCCCATCGCGCCGTCGGAATTCCGGCTTCGTTCATGAACCGCTTCGAGTACGTCTTGCTCGCCTCGAGCTGAGCATTCACGCGGTCCGGGCCAACAATCTTAAGCCCGCTAGCGCGGAATTCATCCACGACGCCAGCGACGAGAGGAGCCTCGGGCCCAACGACCGTCAGATCCGGACGCAGTTCCAAAGCAGCGGACAGATAGTCGGTTGACGCGACAACCGTCCCCTCCCGAGCCATCCCCGGATTCCCAGGCGCCGAGAACAATTCATGTCCATTCTGTTTTAGGCGCCAGGCGAGAGCATGCTCGCGCCCCCCAGACCCAATCACGAGGATTCTCATGCTCAGCTTGCCAGGACCTCGATGCTCTCATCTCCGCAGATCCGCTTCACTTCGGCTTGGAACTCGCGGTCCGGCCTCACCCGCGCCGGAACGTCCATAATCACGCTGAAATCGCGCGGCTTCTCGAGCCGCAACCGGACTTCCGTCGCACCGGGCTTCCGCTGAAACAACTGGTTCAGCTCCTTCGCCCGATCCTGCGCCGCCGCCAAAGTCGCGCCGACGTAGATCTTGATCGAGATCAAAGAAGGCAAATTGACGCGCGCATTGTCGAGCGGCGTGATGTCCTGCACCGACAACTTCGGCGGAGCCCCTTCCTCCGGCAGAATCGACGCCCGGATCAGAACCGCACGATCCTCTTCGAGATGCTTCGAGAGCCGCTCATATTGGGATGCGAACACCATCGCCTCGCTCGCGCCCTCGAGGTCCTCGACCACCAGCGACGCCCACAGCTCGTTCTTCTTATTGCGCCGCCGCGCGTTGACGTTCGTGAGGATGCCGCAGATCTTGACTTCCACGCCCTTTTCGAGACCCTCGAGCGTGCCCGTCGAGTGAGTGTTCAACTCGGCAATCTTCTCGCGGAATTGATCGAGCGGATGGCCGGTGACATAGAAACCGATCATCTCCTTCTCGGCGGCGAGTTTCTCTTTATCGGTCCAATCCTGAACGGCGGGAAGCGCGTGACCGGACGAAGGCTCGGAAGCCATGAGATCGCCGAACAGCCCGCCCTGGCCGCTCAAACGGTCGCGCTGCGCCTTCGCTCCGGATTCGATCGCTCCATCAAGCACCGCGAACTTTTGCGATCGCGTGCCTTCGACCGAATCGAGCGCACCGGCCTTCGTCATGCTCTCGACAGTCCGCTTATTGACGGCGCCAAGGTCGACGCGTTCGCAGAATTCGTACAGGCCCGAGAAGCGTCCGCCTTCCTCGCGCGCCCGCGTCACCGCTTCGACCGCGTTCTGTCCGACGTTCTTGATCGCGCCCAATCCAAAGCGGATCGCGCCAGATGACGGCGTGAAGCTGAACGCCGATTCGTTCACATCCGGAGGCAGGATGCGTATGCCCATTTCGCGGCATTCATTGATGTATTTAACGACTTTCGCGGTGTTGCCCGTTTCTGACGTGAGCAGCGCGCTCATGAACTCGACCGGATAATTGGCCTTCAAATACGCCGTCACGTAAGCGAGATATGCGTATGCAGCCGAGTGCGATTTGTTAAAGCCATAGCCCGCGAACTTCGCCATCGCATCGAACACGCGCTCGGATTTCTTCTTGTTAAAGCCCTTCGCCGCCGCGCCCTGCATGAAACGTTCGCGCTGAGCGTCCATCTCCTCTTGCTTCTTTTTGCCCATCGCGCGCCGCAGCAAATCGGCGTCGCCGAGCGAGTAGCCGGCGATCGCGTTCGAGATCTGCATCACCTGCTCTTGATAGACCATGACGCCATAGGTCTCCTCGAGCAACTCCTTGAGCTCGGGCATCTCGTATTCGACTTTCTTGCGGCCGTGTTTGCGGTCGATGAAGTCGTCGATCATGTCCATCGGACCCGGGCGATAGAGCGCGTTCAACGCACACAGATCCTCGAGGCGATCCGGCTTGTAGCGGCGCAGAATGTCCTTCATGCCCGCGGATTCAAACTGGAACACACCGCTCGCGAAGCCCTTGCCAAACAGTTCGTACGTCTTCTGATCGGTAAGCGGGATGTCCTCGATCACGATATCGACACCCTGGTATTTCTTGATCAAAATCAGCGCGTCGTGGACAATCGTGAGCGTCGTCAGGCCGAGGAAGTCCATCTTGAGAAGTCCGAGCTTCTCGATCCCGGACATGTCATACTGCGTAACAATTTCATCCCGGTTTGTTTTATACAGCGGGACGAGCTCTTTGAGCGGCTGCGGCGAAATCACGACTCCCGCGGCGTGGACTGACGCATTACGCGCCATCCCCTCGAGCTGCAGCGAAACGTCGAGGATCTCCTTCACCCGCGCATCGGCCTTGCACATCTCGCCGATTTGCGGCTCCATATCGAGGGCCTGTTTCAGCTTGATATTGAGCGGCTGCGAGGGAATCAACTTGGTGATTTTGTCGACTTCACCGAAGCCGATTTCAAGCACCCGTCCGACGTCCTTCAACGCCGCGCGCGCGCCGAGCGTTCCAAACGTAATGATCTGCGCGACCTGCTCGCGGCCGTATTTCTCAGTGACGTATTGGATCACCTCACCCCGTCGATGCGTGCAGAAATCGATGTCGATGTCAGGCATCGAGATGCGCTCGGGATTGAGGAATCGCTCGAACAGCAGTCCATATTGCATCGGATCGATGTCGGTGATCCGCATCGCGAAGCTCACCAGCGAACCCGCCGCCGAACCGCGTCCCGGACCCACCGGAATCCCCGCCGATTTCGCGTAGCGTATGAAATCCCACACGATCAGGAAGTAGCCCGAGAACTTCATCTGCTGGATGATCGAGATCTCACGCTCCAGCCGCTCGACATAAACCTCCAGCGGATTCTTCAGCATCCCCTGCGCGGCCATCGCTTCGAGCCGCCCGCGCCGTTGTTCGAATCCTTCGCGCGCGACATGCGCGAAGTACGTGTCAGTCGACTCGCCCGGCGGCACATCGAATTTCGGGAACGGATCCTTGACCGGCTCGAGCTTCACATGGCAGCGCTGCGAAATGTCGTACGCGCGATCGAGCGCCTCTTCGAAATCAGGGAACAGCGCCAGCATTTCCTGCTTGGTTTTGAGATAGTACTCAGGCGCATTGAACTTCATGCGATTCGCATCCGAAACCGTCTTGCCGGTCTGGATGCACAACATGATTTCGTGGGCGTGAGCGCTGGTTTTCCTCAGGTAATGAGCGTCGTTGGTCGCCACCAGCGGCGATCCCGTGTCGCGCGAAAGCCGCGCCAGCAGCGGCGTTACGATCTTGTCCTGGTCGAGGCCGTGCTCCTGAATCTCGAGGAAGAAATTGTCCTTGCCGTAAATGTCCTGATATTCGTAGGCGGTGCGGCGCGCGTCCTCATATTTGCCGGCGATGAGATGTTCGTTGATGTCCCCGCGCAGGCAGGCCGAAAGGCAGACAAGCCCCTTCGAATGCTGCGCGAGCAGATCCTTATCGACGCGCGGCTTGTAATAGAAGCCGTCGAGGTATCCGGTCGACACCAGGCGCGTGAGATTCTTGTAGCCTTCCTGGTCCTGGCACAACAGAACGAGGTGATTGTAGCGATTCGATTCCGCCTTGTTCTTGTGCCCCTGTTGCGCGACGTAGACCTCGCAGCCAATCACCGGATGCACCCCGGCACCCTTCGCGGCTTTGTAGAATTCGACCGCCCCGAACAAGTTGCCGTGGTCCGTCATCGCGACGGCGGGCATCTCCTGTTTGGCGACGACTTCCATCATCTGCGAGATCTCGCAGGCGCCGTCGAGAAGCGAATAATCAGTGTGGCAGTGTAGATGGACGAAGGGCGTGTTGGTCATCGCTTTGGGAAGCTCACTCAGCGCCAGGGGGAGGAGGGGGACGCCTTCCTCTCCATTATCCAACTTTTGACCGGCGCTCAGTGAGCGATGCCGACGTTCAGCGATCCTTGCCGATAACCTTCGAGATCAATCGTCACGTAGTGGAATCCGAGCGCCTTGAAGATCGCCGTGAACTGGCCCGCCATCTCAACCGACAGCGCCCGCGGCAACTCCGCCTTGTCGATTTCGAGCCGCACCAGGTCGCCATGAAACCGCACCCTGAACTGCCGGAATCCCAGCGCCTTCACCGCTTCCTCGCCGTCCTCGACCGTCTTCACCACTTCCGGAGTCACCGCCGTCCCATACGGGATCCTCGAACTCAGGCACGCCGACGCGGGACGATCCCATACCTTCAATCCCGCCGCACGCGCCAGCGCGCGGATCTCGGCCTTGAACAGCCCCGCCTCCACCAGCGGAGCCTTCACATCGTGCAGCTTCGCCGCCCGTTGCCCGGGGCGATAATCGCCCAAATCGTCCTGATTGACACCGTAGATAATATGCGCAACCCCGCGCTCAGCACCCAATGCCTCGAGCTGCGTGAACAACTCGTCCTTACAGTGAAAACAGCGATTGACGTCGTTCTTCACATAATCCGGATTGTCGAACTCGTTCGTCTGTATGTACTCGTGCCGGAAGCCGGACTCGCGCGCGAACTCCTCGGCGTCACGCTTGTGAGACTCGGGCAGGGAAGCCGAATCGGCAGTGATCGCAACCGCGCGATCGCCCAACACCTGATGAGCCGCCCACGCCAAATACGCGGAGTCGATGCCGCCCGAATAGGCGACGATCACTTCACCCATTTCGCGCAGGATCGCGAACAACCGCTCCTGTTTGGCCGCGATCGCCGCAGGTTCCACGGACGCGGGCTTGGCGAGCTGTACGAGTGTGCCCATATCCGAAGTATAATGCAAGCCTTGACTCCGGCCATGTCCGCTTCCCGGTCCGTCACCGGGCGATCCAAGAGCTTCCTCTGGTTCGCCTTGATTTTATTGGTCGTCTCGATCTGCATCAACTACATCGACCGTGGAAATCTTTCTGTCGCCGGAACCGACGTCAGCCTCGAGTTCGGCGCCAATCCCCAACAGATGGGCAAGCTGTTCTCCGCCTTCTTCTGGACCTATGCCGTCAGCCAGATCTTCTCCGGATGGCTGATCGACCGCATTAACGTCAACTGGCTCTACGCCGGCGGATATCTGATCTGGTCGGCCGCAACCATGTTTACCGGTCTCGTAACCAGCTTCGGAATGCTGCTCGGCCTCCGCCTCGTGCTCGGAGTGGCGGAATCCATAGCCTACCCGTGCTACTCGAAAATCATCGCCGGCGGATTCCCCGAGCACCAGCGCGGCGTCGCCAACGCCCTGATCGACGCCGGATCGAAGACCGGCCCCGCGCTCGGCGTCATCATCTGCGGAATGCTGCTCGCACAGCACGGCTGGCGCACGATGTTCCTGGTCATCGGCGGCATCAGCATGGCGTGGCTGATCCCCTGGGTGTTCGTCGCCTACCACCAAAAGGTGGAAACTGGACGCGCCTTTTCGGAACCCGCCCCGCCGATCTCCGAGATCCTTTCTAAACGCAGCGCCTGGGGAACTTTTCTCGGACTCTTTTGCTACAACTACACTTGGTATTTCCTGATCACTTGGCTGCCATCTTATTTGGAAAAGGAACGCCATTACACGAAAGAAATGATGGCGACCTTCGGCTCGCTCCCCTTCTGGGGCGTCGCGATCTCGTCGCTCTGCGCCGGAATCCTGTCCGATACCCTCATTCGTAGGGGGGCATCCCCCACAAAGGTGCGTAAAGGGTTCCTCGTGACCGGCTTGCTGATGACGACCCTCGTGCTGCCGGCGAATCTGGTCCAGGATCAAAAAATTTCCATGGGAATCCTGTTCGTCGCCTGCCTGAGCATGGGCCTTGCTTCGTCCAACCTGTGGGCCCTGACGCAGCGGCTCGCCGGACGCGCCGCAGCCGGTAAGTGGACTGGATTACAGAACGGATTTGGGAATTTGGCCGGTGTAGTGGCCCCCTGGCTCACCGGATGGACCGTTGAGAGGACCGGATCGTTCTTTTTTGCGTTTGTTGTCGCTTCAGGGATTGTTATTTTGGGCGCAATGGCGTATCTATGGATAGTGGGCGATGTTGAGGAGATCCGTTGGGTTGAGCGCCAACCGGATCAGGAATCGCTCCCAGCTTCGGCATAAGGCTGAAACTTTCCCGTCATTGGATCGTCTTATAGAGTAGAGCAAGGGTGGCAGCCGAATCGGCCACATCGCTCGCGAGTTGGGCAATTGCAACCGCTGCATGAGCCCCAGGGCCGGCGAACATCTTCCTCCGAGTGTTCCCCGGCCCTTCAGTTTTAATGAACGTCTTTTAATTTTCCAATGTCAGCGTAGCGGAACTTATACTGCACGCTCTTATACGGCTTCCCATCGACCTCGACATACGGATAAATGAAATAATTCAGCGGCTCGCCCTGCTGCCTCGGCGTCAACACCAGATCCCTCCCGCGTGAAAATTCCACGCGATTCTCGTCATGGGCTCCGAAGAAATATTCCCGCCGTGACGGATCCTTCGCCGCTTCGGACGCATCGACCGGAATCCACCCGATCCCCTTGATGTAGAACTCCGCCCAGCAATGATACCCGTTGATGATCGCCTGCCCACGCTCCTTCGGCAGCGGCAATCCGATCGAGAACCGGGCGGGAATCCCCAGCGCGCGAGCATACCCAATGAAGATCGCATGGAAGTCGGTGCAGTTCCCCCGCCGCTCATCGCACGCGTAATAGATGTCACCGCGACCCCACCCCTTGCCCGTCTTATCGTATTTCACCGTCGAAACGACGTGGTTGTAAATCGCACGGGCCTTTTCGAGATCCGTCTTCGCCCCCGCCGCATCGACCACCTGCTGCGCCCACCCCCGGATCTTGTCGTCGAGCGGCACCAGCCGATCCGGCTCGAGCCACCGCTGCATATCCGGATCCTTATCCGCCGCCGATTCCTTCGAGACCGCCGCGCCATCTTCTAACCGTATATGCTCACGCCGCTTGACGGCGAACTGCATCCCAACCGTGATCGACGGCCGCGCCAGCGCCGCCCCGTCTACGCGTATATGCAGCATCCGGTTACCGAACTCACCCTTCTTGATGTCATACGGAGCGTCAGACGTGACATCGAAATGCGAAATATCCTGATACGGATCATCGTGCGGCACCGGCAGCCAGATCTCGACGCTATTCGTAAGCGTTGGAATCTTGTCGACAGTCACCGTATAATCGACATCGAAGTGCCGTTCACGCGCATGAGCGCGAGGCAACTCCGCCGCACCGGCCGTCAGAAAACCCGCCATTGAGCCAGCAAGTAGAAGGAAGTTTCGCATAAGTTTTATGACATCCAGGAATGAATCCGCGGCCCCGGCTTCTGCGCCTGCAGAATCCCCGCCTCCGCCTCGAGCATCTCGGCCCATCGGATCTCGACCGCTTCCGGATCCTTCTTGCCAATCGTCCGCGCGAGATTCAGGAAGACCTTGTAATGCCCCAGTTCCGATGTGAACAGCGTCTGATAGAACGATTCCAGTTCCCGCTCCCCCGCCGCCGCCGCCGCCTCCGCCAGGATTGCAAACCGCTCACATGACCGAGCTTCAATGAGTGAGGAGACGAACAGCCGGTCGATCACCTCTCCGCCCGACCCATTCCTCACAAGCTGCCGCAGCGCCGCCGCATAAGGATTACTATGCGACCGTGAAAGCCGCCCACCCCGCCGCGCGAGGATCCGCGTGACCTGCAACAAATGCGCCGCCTCATCCCGCGCAACGGTAGTCATGACCTCGACCCATCCCGGCACGAAATCCCCCGGCCACCGCGTGAGCATCTCCATAGCGCTATACGCAGCCTTCTTCTCGAGGATGGCATGATCCGCAAGCAACGCATTCGGGTCCGCAAGCGCGAGCGGTCCCCAGGAAGCAGGAGTCCTCAAAGTCAGCGGGAGAGTGTCAGCGCGATGCACTCCACCGATTTTAGCGTGGCGTGGCTGAAGACGGAACACAATGACGTACTTTTTGTGGTACACCTGATGGTAGGTAAAGATGGCGGACGAAGCTCCTCCGCGGAAGATCCCGCTCTTGTTCTTTCGCACACCGGCGGGCGCTGAGCCGGTTCGAGATTGGCTGAAGAGTCTTTCGGAAGTTGAGCGCCGTGCCATCGGCCTCGATCTGACGCGAGCTCAATGGCGTTGGCCCGCCGCGATGCCGTTATGCCGTGCAATGGGAGGCGGACTTTGGGAAGTTCGTACAGATCTTCCCACGAATCGTACGGCTCGAGTGATGATTTGTGTTCACCGTGAACGATTGGTCGCGCTTCACGGCTTGATCAAGAAGAGTCGGACTACGCCAGGCGAAGATCTCGAACTTGCGCGAAAGCGCCAAAGGGAACTGATAGCATGAGTACAAAACATCTGGGATCGACCCTCGACGATTTCCTCAAGGAAGAGGGGATCTTTGAAGAGGCGCAGGCACAGGCGATCAAGGAGGTCGTAGCTTGGCAACTTGCTCAAGCGATGAAGGAACAGAAAATCTCCAAGGCCAAAATGGCGACTCTGCTGAAGACCAGCCGAACGCAAGTCGACAGGCTCCTTGACGCGCACAACGACATCACCCTATCGAGCCTGCAACGCGCCGCAGCCATGGTTGGACGACGCGTTTCCATCCAGCTCCTCTAAGCCGCCTTAATCCTCTTCCTCAGTCTCCTCGTCAGACTCATCCTCCTCGAACACCTCAGCCTGCCCAGACTGTCGCGCCAACTCCGCAAACCACCCATTCGCCGCAATCAGCTCCTCCGGAGTCCCTTCCTCCGCCACCCTCCCGTCCTTCAACACATAGACGTAATCGGCTTCCTTCACCATCGTGTACCGGTGCGCGATCACCAGCATCGTCGGCTTCGGCGTTAACTCGAGTAGCGCCTGCTTCACTTCCGTCTCCGTCGCATAATCCAGATTCGCCGTCGCCTCATCGAGCACCAACAGCCGCGGCTTGTCCGCGAGCATACGCGCGATCTGCAGACGCTGCTTTTCACCGACGCTCAAGCCGATCCCTCGCTCCCCGATCTCGGTATCCAACCCATCCGGCAGACGCTCGAGCGTGCGATCCAAACCAGCTGAATGAGCCGCCGCCAGCACCTCCGCATCGCTCGCATCCGGACGTTTATAGCGGATGTTCTCCTTGAGCGATCCGCGAAACACCGCGCCGTCGGTCGCCACCAACCCGAGCGCTCGGCGCACAGCCGAAGGACCCGCGCTCTGAATCGAATGACCGTCGATGACGATCTCCCCCGACCCCGGTTCCCACAATTTCAACAACAGATCCGCTGCCGTCGTCTTGCCCGCGCCCGAAGGTCCGACGAGGCCCGTGACTTTGCCCGCCGCGAGCTTCAGATTGAGCCCCTTCAGCACCTCACGCCCCTCCACATATCCGAAGTGAACATCGCGGAACTCGACCGCCCCCGGACCCGGCGGCAAATCCGCGCCCGTCTCCTCAACCGGCCCCGTATCGAGCAAACGAATCGCCCGTTGCAGCGAAGTCAACTGCTGCTGCAGGTTCACCGCGATGCTGTTCAGCGAATCGACCGGCGAATACAGACGATCGAGATAAGCCGCAAACATCACCACATCGCCAGGAGTCAGGCGATGCCGCAACACCAGCCATCCGCCATAGCCGAGCAGCATCGACTTACTCAAATTGCTCAAGATACTTTGCGAAAGATAGTACCGCTGCGCATCGCGCACCCGCAGCATGTACGTGTCATAAGCGACATCGCAATCTTTCTTGAGACGCTCCTGCTCGCGCGGCTCGCTGCCGGATAATTTGACCGTCTTGATCGCCGACAGCGCGTCCAAAATCCGGCCGGAAATGTTGTCCCACAAGTCGTAGTACGGCGTCAGATTGGTCTGCAACCGCAGCGCGGACCTCCGCGCAATCCACAAGTACGGCGGCAACAGCAGCATCGCCACCGCCGTCATCTCCCAGCTTTGCGTGAGCATGATCGCCGTGATTCCCACCAGCCGCACGGCCTCGGGCGCGATCTGCTGCGAGAACGCGTGCACCACCGGAGCCACCTGATCCGACTGATCGATCTTCTTCGCGAGGCTCGCACTCGTGCGCTTCGAAAAGAACGCGAGCGGCAGCCGCAGCACGTGCCCGAAGGTCGACTGTATGATCTCCGCTTCCATCTCGCTCGCCGCATTCGCGCTGACATAATCGCTGCGCAGCGAGAAATAATAGCCGCTCACCGAAATGAGGAACATCGCGGTCACGGCCCATATGAGCGTCTTGAAAATCTGATCCGGAGTCCGCGGAGCAATGTACCCCGGCCCGTGCTTCTGGGGTGGAGTAACAGTGGAAACCGCCGCATCACGCCCGACGAACAACCCCGCCACGTCATCGATCGCGTACTTATAGATGAGCGGCTGCAGCAGATCCGCGCCCGTCGACAGGAACGCAAAGAACATGATCAGGAAGAACTGGAATCGCCGCCGCAGCGCCAGCCGCAACAGCACCCGCAATACGAATTTGAAATTAGCCTGCGACTCCTGGGCTTCAGACATAAATCAGTCGGTAGCCCAATCTAGCAGAGCCTCATTGCTTAATAATGGTCCCGTCGCGCCGCCGGATCTCGCCCCACCCGCCGTTCAATCGCTTGCGATCGCCGCGCTCGAAGCTGCCGTACGGATACTTCGCCGCCGCCTTCTCATCGATCTCGATCCCCCATCCCGGAGCCTCGGTCGCGTACCAATAGCCGTCCTTCATCTGCGGCAACCCGGAAAAGACTTCGCGCGTACGTTCACCGAACGGCGAGTATTCCTGCACTCCAAAATTCATCGCCGTGATGTCGAGCGTGATCTGCGCCGCGTGCCCAATCGGCGAAACATCCCCGGGCCCATGCCACGCGCTGCGGACTCCGTACTGCTCAGCAAACGCAATAATCTTGCGCGCCGGCGACAGCCCGCCGCATTGCGAAACGTGTATGCGTATGAAGTCGATGAGCCGCCCCTCAATCAGCGGACGCCACTCGTGGACGCTATTGAACAATTCACCCATCGCAAGCTGCGTCGAACATTGCTGGCGAATCATTCGGAAATACGCAATATCCTCCGGCGACAACGCATCTTCGAGGAAGAACAGCCGGTACTTCTCCAGATCCTTCGCGAGCTGCACAGCTTGAATGGGAGACACCCGCTCGTGCACGTCATGCAGCAATTCGATCTCGTCGCCGAGCTGCTTGCGCGCCTCGTCAAAAAGCTTCACCGCGCGCCGCGCATAGAATGCCGGTTCAAACACAGGACCGCTATGCAGCGTCCCAGCCGGCCTCGGCGGCGGCGCCGCTCCCGCCGCGCGGCCTGCGCCGTAGCCATCCATCCCCGGAACTCCGACCTGCAGCCGCACGAAGCGAAATCCCTGATCGATCCACTTGCGCGCATTGTCGATCGACTCCGAAATTTCACTGCCCGCAGCGTGGCCATAGCAGTCCGCCGCCTCGCGGACTTTGCCGCCCAGCAACTCGTAGACCGGCATGTTGGCCTGCCGCCCCTTGATATCCCACAGCGCCTGATCGACACCGCTGATCGCGTTGTTCAACACCGGCCCATTGCGCCAATACGAGCTGTTATAGCACGCGTTCCACGTATCCTCGATGCGATCGGCAGGCTTACCAATGAGGAACGGCTTCAGATATTTCTCGACCGCTTCGACGACAAGATCGGCACGCTGCGTGAACGTTCCGCAGCCGTACCCGTAGAGCCCATCCTGATCGGTCGTGATCTTGACGACGACAAGCCGCAGGCCCTCAGGCGCAGTAGCAATCACGCTGACGTCTTTGATTTTCGGTGTTGGCAGGCCCTTGACAGCAGCGATGGCGGATCCCGCGAGGGGCAGGGAAGTGAGAGAAGTGAGGAACGATCTACGGTTCAACATGGCGACGAATTTACTGTATCGCAGACGCGGCATTAAGATCAGGATCGTAGAATGGAAAAATGCCCACGCCTCCGTCGCGCCTGCGCAAAGCTCGCGCCGAGGATCTCGACATCATCCTGCACCACCGCCGCGAAATGTTCCGCGAAATGGGACTCAACGATCCCGCCGGCTTCGAAAAAGCCGACGCCATGTCCCGCGAGTTCTTTCACAAAGCCCTCGCCGAGGATCGTTATCACGGCTGGTTCATCGAGGACGACGAAGGCACCGTCCTCTCCGGCGCCGGCATCATCTTGATCGAATACCATCCAAGTCCGGTGAATCCCTCAACGCGCCGTCCCTGGGTTGTGAACGTCTACACCGAACCCGGCTCGCGCCGCCAAGGCCTGGCCCGCCGCCTCATGGACGTCCTGATCGCCTGGACGCGTGAACAAGGTTATGCGAATCTGTTCCTGCACGCGAGCCACGAAGGGCGTCCGCTGTATGAGTCACTCGGCTTCGGTGCGACGAATGAAATGCTCTTGCAGTTGAAAGACTAGAGCCTTAAAATCCGAATCGACCCATTCGACGTCTGCAACTGCAGCAGCGGACCCCCGCCGCCGATTGTGCCCTCAATCCGCCCCTTCGACAACATCCCATGCACCTGCACATCGAAATCCGTCGAGATCGAATCATGCGATGACGTCTGCGCATCGATCCGCGCCGCCGCGTTCGACGGCATGTGGATCGTAATGCTGCTGTTCGACGTCTGCGCAATCACGTCATTATTCCGCGGCATCTGCAGGCGGACATCGATCGTCCCATTCGAAGTCGTCAGGCGGATGGGCTCATTCGGCGACGAATCGACCAGCGTCCCGCGGATCGCACCATTGGATGTATGCGCCTCGAGCGTGCCACGCACGCCGTCGACAGTCACACTGCCGTTCGAAGTACCAATGCGAACTCCGCCATCCGCGCCCTGTATATCGACGCTGCCGTTCGAAGTGTGCGCCTCGATATGCCCATGGACATTGCGCATCCGGATCGCGCCGTTCGATGAGGTCAAATCCGACTGCGACCCTTCGATGTCCTCGATCCGCAGCGATCCGTTCGAGGATTGAATCCGCGCCAGATCCGTACGGCGCGGCACGCGGATCGTATATCGCGCTCCGCCATTCCAATGATGCGGCTCCGGCCGCTCGGTGCGGACGTGCACCGTATTGCCGCTTTGCGTCGCCTCGATGCGCATCGCCCGCAGCATGCTTTCTTCCTCGGCGTACTTGGTGCCCGAGACGTCGACCGTGTTCTGATCCCAACCGAGGATCTCGACGGATCCGTTGAAATTCTCGACCTCGAGCCGCCCACCGGCCCCCTGTTGGAACGAGTAGTGGAAGTCTTCTTTATAGCGGTTGGAATCGCCCGCCCAGACCGCCGCGCTCAGCAGTACCGCCGCCGTCAGTATTGATTTCATGTTCTGTAGCATTTGCATCTCATGAGGAAATACAGGGATTGTCCGGAAAGGTTACACCTCGGCGCCTGCCGCCAAGCGGACTCACTTCGCCCGGTAAATGATGCTGATCACGGTCGCATCCTCCGTCGCCCGCCTGTTGATCGCGATCTTCAATTCCCCCTTCGCATCACTGGCGACAATCGCACCGCTGCCCTCCGCGGTCGCCTGCAGCCCTTGCTTGCCGACCTCAGCTTTGTAGTAATCCATGGCCTTATCGACTGAATCAGTCGTCCGGTAAACGAGCGTCGTGATGGTGAATACGTGCGCGCTCGTCACCAGCCGCGCATTCGGATATTTGACCCACGGCGGAGCGTCACCCGTCCCTTCCGCCTCCGCGCTCGTCAATCCTAAATCCGCAGGATCGATGCGGCCGTTCTTCAAATTCGCGATCTCAATCGTCGCCGATTTCCCGGTTTTCTTATGGCGAACCGTGATCGTCTTCGCCGTCTCGTTGACTTCCAAAATGTCGTAATCCGGATTCGCCACCGCGAATGCGGATTTCACAATTCCAGCCTTCCCGCCCACTTGCTTCACGAATACATATCCGCCCACGCCAATACCCACCACGACCAGGACGCATAGAACGCCGACGATGATGGCCGCGATCGCGCATCCTGAAAGTCCTTTCTTCGGAGGCAGCGGACCTCCCATATATTGGGGCTGTTGCGGAGGCAAGGGCGGCGGCATGTTCGACATGTGAATACACTAGCAATAATGGATCCGATTGTGAAGCAGTGGACCGGCGTATTCGGATTTCCCGTCACGCCGATGAAAAAGGATTTGTCCCTCGACCTCGATGCCCTCGGCCGCAACGTCGACGAAATGACCGCGCACCCCTTCTGCGCATTCGTCGCCGCGGGCGGCACCGGCGAACTGTATTCGTTGACCCCGGAAGAAATCGAGGAAGTCCTCTGCGTCGCAGTCGACGCCGCGCAAGGCCGCATGCCCGTCGTCGCCGGAACCGGATTCAACGCCGCTTTCGGCTGCGACATCGCCCGCCGCGCCGAGAAAGCCGGAGCGAAATGTCTGCTCGTGCTGCCACCGTATTATCAAAATCCCCCGGAAGAAGGCCTGTTTCAGTACTACGAGGCAATCGGGAAATCGACCGAGCTTCCGTTAATGATCTACAGCCGCGAGTGGGCCGTCTTCTCGCCCCAACAAGTCGCGCGCCTCGCCGACCGCGTTCCCACGCTCGCCGGATGGAAGGATGGCCAAGGCGACATCCGCAAGTACCAGCGCATCATGAACGTCGTCGGCGATCGCCTCGCATGGTTCGGCGGTATCGGCGACGACTGCGTCCCCGGATACTTCGCCGCAGGCGTGCAGGCGTACACGTCGAGCATCTCGAACATCTCGCCGAAGCTGTCCCTCGCGCTTGCGGAAGCCGGAATGGCTCGCGATTTCGTGAAGCTCAACGCCCTGATGGATAAATACGTGCATCCTCTATACGCGATCCGCGACCGCCTGCGCGGCTACGAAGTCTCGGTGATGAAAACCGCCATGGAGATTCTCGGCAAGCCCGCCGGTCCCGTGCGTCCGCCGTTGATCGACACCCGCGCGCAAGATGTCGAGGATGTCCGCGCATTGATGAAAGTGTACGGGGATATCGTGTGACGCGAGGGGTTTGCCTCGCGCGCAAATCTCTGCTCTCATGGATTTTAATGCAGCGGATCGTCATTCTCATGGCCGCGCTCGCATTGTGTCCAAACGCAATGCAGGCGCAGATGTGCGATCCAAATCCGCCGCCGCCATGCGCACGCCTGCATCCGCATAGCATCTTCTTTCTCGGCACCGTGATCGATACCGGAACTGACGACGGCAAACCCGTCCACTCCGCGCGCTTCCACATTGACGAGGCGTTCCTCGGCATCGCCAATGGCCAGTCCGAAATCGTCGTCGAGAGCAACTCGTTGCGCGTCGTGAAAGGCGTCACCTATCTCATCGACGCGTTTCATCGCGGCAAAGACGAGCAGGGCAACGATTGGATCGACCTGACAACCTGCGGAGCATCAGGCGAATCCACGCAAGAACCCGCGGCCGCGGTCCTGCGATTCCTGCGCGACCGCGCCGCCGGGACCGCGCCACCGGCCTCATTGGGTGTCTTCGCCTTCGACAATGGCAGGCACGTGCCCGGCGTCACGATCACCGCTTCGTCCGGCGGTAAGAGCGCAGTCCTGCAAGCGAGTTCGATCGGTACCGCAATGTTTCGAGGAATCGAGCCGGGAGTCGTGGAACTTTCAGCGACCCATCCGCACTACCATTTGGAAATCGGACCCCTGACCGACAGCCGCGTCGAGGTCCTACCGGCCGCGTGCCCAACAGCTCTATTAGAATTTCGCGCCGATACAACCGTCACCGGACTCATGGTCGATGCGAACGGCCAGCCCATTCCCTATTTCGATCTCGATCTCATTTCGATTTCGAGCGGCCCCGGCCCCGGCTTCAGCACGCGCACCGGAGCCGATGGCAAGTTCACATTCACCTCCGTTTCCCCCGGCACGTTTTGGCTCGGCGCGAACTTGACCTGGTACGGTTCGATGGATGTCCCGCCCACTTATTTTCCCGGCAAGCTCACGCAAACGGATGCCGTGCCCGTCGTCGTGAAACTCGGCGAATCGGTCTCCGGCCTGCGCTTCACCAAGCCGGATTTCGGATCCGATCGCACCGTCCGCGTCTGCGTCGTTGATGAAGCGGGCGCGCCCGTTCCCGCGGTGCGGATCCTCAATCCTCACGACACCGAAGGTCCCCGCCGTGCCTCGTTAGGCGAGACTCTGATGACCGATGAAACCGGCTGCGCGACCGCGACCGGCTATACGAAAGTGCAGTATTCGATCCGCGCATCGAAGCGATCCTACACCGGCGATCCCTCACGTTCATCGGATTATGTCGTCATCGAACCCGGCGATCAACCTGCCGAGGTTCGCCTGATGCTGAAAGCCATTCGGTAAACATGAGCCAAGAGATTCTGTTCCTTCCTGCTCCGCCATACGACCACAAAATCGCCTATGGCGACGATCCCAATCAATTCGGATATCTGCGTCTGCCTAAGTCCGCCGGCCCTCATCCCGTCGCCATCGTCATCCATGGCGGATTCTGGCGCGCCGCCTTCGATCTCGAACATTCCGGCCATATGTGCGCGGCCCTGACGCGCGCTGGAATCGCCACGTGGAGCCTCGAATACCGCCGCATCGGCGACGCCGGCGGAGGTTGGCCCGGCACTTGCGAAGACGTCCTGCGCGGCGCTTCGCACTTGCGAAAGCTCGCCGCCGAATACCCGTTGAACGCCTCGCGCGCAGTCGTGGTTGGACATTCCGCCGGCGGCCATCTTGCCCTATGGCTCGCCGCGCAAAAGAAGCCCCGCCTGCGCGGAGTCGTGTCCCTCGCCGGCGTCGCCGACTTGCGAAAGGCCTGGGAATTGAAGCTATCGGTCAACGTGGTCGAGGAATTCATGGACGGCTCTCCCGCCGAACTCCCGAGCGCGTACCGCCAAGCCTCGCCGATCGAATGCGTCCCATTTGGAATTCCGACCAGGATCCTGCATGGCGACGTCGACAACGTCGTCCCCATCGACATCAGCATTGGATTTCAAGCCGCCGCCTCCGCGGCAGGTGACGATTCAAAGCTGACGACCCTCCCCGGCGCGGATCATTTTTGCGTCATCGATCCGCGTTCGCCCGAGTGGACCATCGTCGAAAAAACCGTACTGGAGCTGATCTGAAGATGAAAATGATTCGACGACATTTCACAGCCTCGCTGCTGGCAGCTCCGGCGATCATCGCGCAGGTCATCGACAAACGCGACCAGGATTATTGGAACAGCAAATTCAACGATCCGAAGACGCAATTCCAACGCGAGCCGAGCCACCTGCTCGTCGACGCAATCCGCGGCCGCAAGCCCGGACGCGCCATCGACCTCGGCATGGGCGAAGGCCGCAACGCAATTTACCTCGCGCAGCAAGGCTGGCAAGTGACCGGCGTCGATCTCGCCGATGCCGGAGTCGCCATCGCTCGCAAGCGCGCCTCGATGCTGCACGTCGAATTGAACGCCGTCGTCGACGATCTCGATCATTACGATCTCGGCAAAGACCAGTGGGACCTCATTGCGATGTTCTACGTCCACGCCTGGTATCACGGCTCAAAACCGCATAGTGTCGATCGCGTCAAAAGCGCCCTGAAACCCGGCGGATTGCTGGTGATCGAAGGATTCGCGGGAACCGAGAAGTACATGTTCCACCCGAACGAACTCCTCGCCGACTTCACGAGCACCTTCCGCATCATCCGCTACGACGACGTCAACGCGGAGGCGGAATGGGCTCCCGGCCACACGAGCCACGTCATCCGCATGGTCGCCGAAAAGCTTAAGTGACAGGCGAGCCAGCTTCGATACAATGACGAAGCCATGGGAATTCGTCCTCACATCGTTGCCCTCATCGCGCTCTCCGCGCTCGGACCCGCATGCATACAGGCTCAAACCAAGAAGCCAGTCACACTCGAAGCCTTGAAAGCCCCAGGCGGACGCGGCGGCCGTGGCGGTGGAGCGGGCGAAGGAACCTGGGCTCCCGATGGAAAAACCTTCGCGTTCCATGATGGCGACGAGATCAAAATCTACAACGTCGCATCGAAGGCCTCGCACGATCTCATCAGCTCGCGGATCCTCGACGACAACGCTCCCAAGCCCGAGCCCGAGTCCGCGCGCTTCGATTGGACCAATCGTCGCGTCAGCGGCGGCGGCTTGCAGTGGTCGCCCTCAGGCGACGCGCTCCTCATCGACGTCCACGGCAATCTGTTCTGGGTCACGACCGCCGACGGCAAGTTCACGCAACTGACCTCCGGACCCACGCCCAAGCAGGATCCCAAGCTTTCCCCCGACGCGACCCGCGTCGCCTATCGCAAGGGCCACGACCTCTATGTCACCGACATCCCGACGCGTCAGGAATTGCGTCTCACGCAGAACGGCAATCCGACTTTGTTGAATGGCGAACTCGACTGGGTGTACCCCGAAGAACTCGACCTCGGCAGCGCCTATTGGTGGTCGCCCGATGGAAAATCGATCGCCTACATGCAATTCGACACCTCGCGAGTTCCGCTCTATCCGCAAGCCGATCTGTTGAAGACCAAAGCCGTCTCGGAGCCTGAACGCTATCCGCAGGCCGGCGATCCAAATTCAGATGTCCGCATCGGTGTAATCCCCGCGATCGGCGGCGAGACGCATTGGATGGACTTGGGCGATACGCGCGATCACTGGCTGCTCGCGCGCACCTATTGGGCTCCGGATTCAAAGTCGCTCTACGTCGTCCGCCTCGCACGCGTGCAGAACCGTCTCGATCTGTTGAAGGCCGATGCGAAGACCGGCCTCGCGATCGACGTTCTGCGCGAGACCGACCCGTACTGGATCAATCACAACGACATGTTTCACTGGGTGAACGGCGGCAGCCAGTTCATCTGGGGCAGCGAGCGGGACGGCTTCCGCCACCTGTATCTGTACTCCGCGGATGGCCGCGAGTCGTCGCAGATCACCAAAGGCAAATGGGAAGTCTCGAGCATCGCCGGCATCGATCAGGCGACCTCGACAATCTATTACGTCTCTTCGGAAGTGAGCCCCACCGAGAGTCATCTATATAAGGTCCACTTCGACGGCACCGGCAAGCAGAAGCTGACTTCCGACGCAGGCGTCCATCGGATCTCCATGAGTCCCGTGTGCAATGAATACTTCGATTCCTACTCGAATCTCACCCATCCCCCGCGCACGACCTTGAACAAAATCGACGGCTCCATCTGGACTGTTTACCACGAAGCCGACCACCACCAGATGGATGAATACGAACTCCTTCCCACTGAGATTCTGAACTTCAAAACCTCCGACGGAACAACCCTCTACGCGCGCCTGATCAAGCCAAAAGGCCTTGATATGTCGAAAAAATATCCGGCGATCGTCAGCGTCTATGGCGGCCCCGGCGTGCAGACCGTGCGCAACACATGGTCGGGAGTGAGCTGGGAACAGATGATGGCGCAGAAGGGTTACGTCATCTGGCAGGTCGACAATCGCGGCTCCATCGGCCGCGGCCATGCGTTCGAAGCCGCGATCTATCACAAGATGGGCCAGCGCGAACTCGAAGACCAGCGCGAAGGCGTGAAGCATCTGCTCTCGATGGGCTTCGTCGATCCCGATCGCGTCGGAATTCAAGGCTGGAGCTACGGCGGATTCATGACCCTGAACGCCATGCTCAACGCCGGCGACGTCTTCAAAGCAGGAATCTCCGGCGCTCCCGTGACGAACTTCCGCAACTACGACACAATTTATACGGAGCGTTACATGGGCCTGCCGCAGCAAAACCCCGATGGCTACGCGGGTACGAATCTCTCACTGAAGGCCGGCAATTTGAAAGGCCAACTGCTGCTCGTCGACAACTTCGAGGATGACAACGTCCTGTTCCAAAACATGCTGCAGGCAACCGCCGCGCTGCAGAAAGCGGACCGCCCATTCGAGCTCATGATTTACCCAATGAAGTCGCACGGCGTCAGCGGACCTTACCGCGGACACTTGAATGAAATGATGACTTCGTTCTTCGACCGCACCCTGGGAGCAGGACCAAAATAAAATGTTCAGCCGTAGAGAATGGATCGCCGGAACCGCGTTCGCCGCCGCAGCCGCCGGACAAACGAAAGCCTCGTCGTCGACTCTCGCCGAGCGCTTCGACGCGAACGTCGCACATCTGATCGACGCACAAAACCTCGACACCGGCGCGCGCCATCGCGGTGGACTCGTCGACTCCACTGGCCTCTACATGCCCGGCTCCATCGCCGGCCTGATCGAGCAATTCTCCGCCGCTTACGTGTGGCCGCAATCGAAGTACCGCGGCAATCCGCTGATGGTCGAGCGGCTCACGCTGGCGACGCAATATCTCGAACGCGTGATGACCAAGGACGGCAACATCAACCTGCTGTCGACCAACTTCAACTCGCCGCCCGACACCGGATTCCTCATGCACGGCCTTTGCACGGCCGCCTTCATCGCCCGAAAATACAAGGCGAAGGAGATCGAGGACGCCCTGCATCCTGTGCTCGAACGCGCGGGCGATGCGCTGATCAAAGGCGGCATCCACACGCCGAATCATCGCTGGGTCGTCTCGGCCGCGATGGCGCAACTCAACGTCCTCTATCCCGATCCGCGGCTGATCAAGCGCATCGATCAATGGCTCGCCGAAGGCATCGACATCGGCCCCGACGGCCAGTTCAGCGAACGCTCGACGACTGTCTATAGCGGGGTCAGCGATCGGGCTTTCACAGTGATGGCGGCGAAGCTGGGCCGTCCGGAATTGCTCGATCCGGTGCGGCGCAATCTGAATTCGTTGCTGTATTTACTGCATCCGGGCGGGGAAGTGGCGACCGACGTCTCGCACCGCCAGGATCGCAACGTGCGCGGAACCGCCGACCGCTATTGGCTGCCGATCCGATATCTGGCCGTACATGACAACAACGGCGTCTTCGAATCGCTCGGGCGGCAGTATGCGTCAAACGGAGTTTCCGTTCCGGAGATGCTCGAGTATGGGGAACTGGTGACCGCCGCGGTCGAGCCGAAGCCGCTGCCGGAAGACTATCGGCGCACATTCCCCGCGCTCGGCATCGCCCGCGTCCGGCGTGGACCGACGAGTGCAACGCTTGTGCTCGGCGGCAGCGATCGCTTCTTCTCACTGCGCCGTGGCGCGGTCGTCGTGAACGCCGTTCGCTTCGCGACCGCATTTTTCGGAAAAGGCCAATTCGTCCCCACGCTCGCCGTCGAGCGCGACGGCGGATGGTACTTCGAACAGAATCTCGAAGGGCCGTACTATCAACCGCTCGAACATCCCACAGCGCCGATCATCGCGCACGAGGATTTCGAAGCCAGCAAAAAGATCCGCCGCCAGTCCGAGGTCGGCCACCTGCGCCAATCGGCCTTCCTCAAGGAAACTCCCAAGGGCTTCGAACTCCGCATCGCCGCTTCGGGAACGGACGAAGTGCCGCTCTCTGTCGAAATCAGTTTCGCGCCGGAGGGCCGGCTCGAAGGATGCACAGCGCTCCACGACGTGTGGCTCCTCGAGAAGGATTGGGCCACAATGCGCGCCGGCGACTCATCCATCCGCTTCGGCCCCGGCCATGCGGAACATCGCTACGTCCAACTGCGCGGCGCCTTGCCGAAGCTCGACGGAACCAGCGTCTACCTCACGGGTTCAACTCCGTTCGATCACACAATCACGTTCGAATTCAGCTAGTCGTGCCGCAAACACGACATCGGATCGATCGCCGTCGCCCGCCGCGCCGGACCCCATGACGCAAGCGCAGCCGTCGCCGCGAACACTCCGATCACCGCGATGAACGTCACCGGATCGTTCGGCGGCAAGCCTTCAATCAGGAACGCCGCGAGCGGCCGCGTCGCAACCAGCGCGACTACGATTCCAATCGCCGATCCAATCGCAACGATCCGCCCGGCATCCGCGAGGATCAATTTTTGGATCGACCCCCGCGGAGCCCCGATCGCCATCCGCACACCGATCTCCTGGGTCCGCCGCGCCACCGAATACACCATCGTGCCGTACAGCCCGATCATCGCGAGCAGCAAGCCGAGCAGTCCCATGCTTCCGAGTACGGCCGCTCCGATCTGGCTCGGCAGGAACGCGAAGCCGATGCTCGAGAACAAAGTCTGCGTGTCGATTCCCGCATCAGGCTCGACTTGGCGCAGACGATCGTTCACCGCTTTCAACTGCGACACCGGTGGTACTGCGGATTTCACCACAAAATCAATCTTGCCGCGCGCATCGTCGATGCTCGGCAGATATTCATAGAACTGCGCCGAGGGATCCTCTCCGATCGTCATGTTCTTGGTATCAGCGGCGACTCCCACGATCCGGTAGACAGTGGGCCCCGATCCGCGAAGGAACGTCTGCCCCACCGCGGCCGGCGGCTGCCGCTGCAGGTAATGCCGCGCGAAGAACGTATTCACGATAACCGCCCGCTCCGCCGTCTTGGTGTCGGACGCCTCGAACGTGCGGCCCGCAACGAGCGGAATCGACAGCGCTTTAAAAAATCCGGCTGTAACGGCATTCACGTGGAACAATGCCCGCACGGGATTCTTTACGCCCATGAACCGCAGGTCCGCGATCTCCATGCTCGATTCAATAAAAGGAACGCTGCGCGCGGCGGCTGCTGCTTCAACTCCAGGCAGCGCGGCCAGATCAGTCACCGCGCGTTCGGCGTAGGCGGCGATTCGTTTCGGATCTTTATAACTACCCGGCGGCAGGTTGACCTGCGCCAACACCGTATGATGAACCTCGAAGCCCGGACTCAATGCGGACGACCGCAGCAGGTTGCGCACGAACAGGAATCCGGTCGACAGCACCACCACCGACACCGCGACCTGTCCGACGACGATCGCGCGCCGCAGGAACATCTTGCCAGTACTGCGCGAATCGTGCGCGAACGACTCGCGGACCGCTTGCCACGCCGGCAGCAGTCCGCAAGCGAGCGCAGCCACGATCGAGAGCAGCGCCGCATACAACGCGACGCGCCAGTCCGTTTCCGCAGTCAGATGAATTGGGAACGGCGTCGGCAGCGTGGTACGCGCGAGTGCGACGTTTGCCAATTGCGCAACGGCCAATCCGCCAAGCGCCCCCGCGACCGAAAGCATCAGGCTCTCGATCAACAATTGCTGCATGAGTCGTGCGCGGCTCGCGCCGAGCGACAACCGCACCGCGAGTTCCCGCGTCCGCGTCGAAGCCCGCGCCAGCAACAGACTCGCGACGTTAGCGCACGCGATCAGTAGCACAAGTCCCGCAAGCGCCAGCAGCAGCGCGAAGAACGCTTCCATCTGGACCATCATCTGGCCGCCGAGCCGCTCGAAACCGGCGATGGCGTCGACTTCCGCCTCCAGATGTCCAACCTTGTTATTGACCGTCGCGGATTCCGCAATCCGATTCGCAATCGCCTGCCCCGCCGCCTTCGCCTGCGCAAGGTTCATGCCGGGTTTGAGCCGCGCGTACATATCGAGGTACGCATTGTCGAGGAAGCTCGGAAGGAAAATGTCCGGCGAAAATCCGAATCCAATCAACGTGCGCAGCTTCTCCGGCAGCACCCCGACAACCGTATACGGCCTTCCGTCGAGCGTAATGGCGCGTCCAACCACGCCCGGGTCGCCGCCGAAATGTTTCATCCAAAACCGGTGATTGAGGACGGCGACCTGCTTCGAATCCGTCTCCGCATAACCGCGTCCGATGGCGACAGGAACGCCGAGCAGCGTGAAGAAATTCTGCGTCGTGATCGCCGCGTAGACTGGCCGCGTCTCCTGTCCGTTATTCCAATTGACCAGCGTTTCTTCGTTCTCGCCGGCGATTCCCGCAAATACGTTCGAATCGCGCGTCGTCGCGAACCTGTGCGGATCCGCGTGGCTGTTCCCGTCGTAGCGTATGTGCACGAGCGATTGGCCATCGGTGACCGACGGCTCGCTCAACAGGAATTCAACTCCCAGCGAGAACAGCGCCGTGTTCATTCCAATCCCAAGCGTGAGCGAAAGCAGCGCCGTCAGCACCAGCGAAGGATGCTTGCGCAGTCCGCGCACCCCGTAAACAACATCGCGCCACAGATTTTCAAACGTCGTGAACTTCCATAGGTCGAACGCCTGTTCCTTGATGAGAGTGGCATTGCCGAACGGAACGTTCCCAGGCGCCCCGCTCATTTCGCGATGGAAAGCCAGCTCAGCTTCGATGTCGGCTTCAAGATTGCGGCGTCGGAAGAACTTCAACAGGAAATGGCGCATGTTGTTCACTCCGACGCCAGCACCCGCGACACGGCCCCCGAAAGCCGCGTCCAGTTTTCGTGATGTTCCTCGAGGATCCGCCGCCCCTTGCGCGTGATCGAGTAATATTTCGCCCGCCGATTGTTCTCCGAAAGTCCCCACTCAGCCGAGATCGCCCCGTCGAGTTCCAGACGATACAACGCCGGATAGAGCGATCCTTCCTCCACCTTCAGGACTTCATCCGACAACAAATGGATCGTCTGCGCGATCGAATATCCATGCAGCGCCCCCCGCTGCAACGCGTGCAGGATCAGCAGGTCAAGCGTACCTTGCAATAAATTCGGCGGCGGTGAGGATTTGGGCATGTCTCCGGATCGCTCCCTATGACGATCTGGGGGAAGTATGACATGCGGTTCCCTAGACTGTCAAGGGAAGAAATGAAGAGGGCCTAAATCGGCAGCATCTCGAGCGCGCCCTGCAACTCCGCCCGCGTATGAGCATCGCCCGTGCGCGAAGTAACCGCGATCCCTTTTTCGTAAGTCTCGCGCGCCTGCTCGATCTGCCCCAATTGCTCGTACGTCTGCCCGCCATGAAAGTACGCCGCCGCGTACGACGGATTCACTCGGATGACGTCCTCAAAGCACTTCGCCGCGCTCGCCAAATCGCCGCGATTCTTGTGCTCCATCGCCACTCCATAAAGGGCGAGCATGTTCTTCGGATCTTGCGCCAGCATTGCCTGTAAGGCTTCCAGTCGGTCCATTCATCGAAAAGTGTAGCAGGTGCGGACGCGTGTGCTAGCATTCCCTCGAGTGGCATGTCCTTTTTTTATTCCGGCCGACCCGTGGAATGAAAGCGACGATCCGTGGCCGGGTCCCCGCCGGGTTCCGCTCGGCGAACCCTACCGCGGCGGATGTTCGCGCACCCCTCTGCCCATCGATCCCCGCGACCAGGCCGGAGTGTGCAACTTCGGATACGCTCGCGGCCGCTGCTCCCACTTCCCACCATCCGAGAGCACGCCCGACGCGATCCGCTTCTCGATCTCCGGCTCCGACTCGCTCGGACACATCGACCTCATCTGGATCACGGAAATCGAGCACGCCCCCGCCGCCTTCGGCCTGACGCGTTGGGTCGACGGATCCTTCGAGCCCGATGTCCCCGCCGCCTATCGCATCCTCGCGCGCGCATTCCTCGAGAGCTATCTGAAAGGAAAATGTCCGCAAGGAATCACTCCGTGAGCGAGGAAAACGGCCGCCCGGTCAGCGATTCGAAGGCCGAGTACTCCGCACTCGCGATGCCCAACGACGCCAATCCTCTGGGCACCCTGTTCGGAGGCAGAGTCATGTCGCTCGTGGATCTCTCGGCGTCGATCTCCGCCCACCGCCACGCCCGCTGTCCGGTCGTAACGGCGTCGATCGATCACATGAACTTCCTCGTTCCGGTGCGGATCGGCGACCTCATTACCTGCTATTCCCAGGTAAACCGCGTCTTTCGCACATCTATGGAAGTCGGAGTGCGCGTCATGGTCGAAAATCTCTCGACCGGCGAGAAAAAGCACACCTCGACGGCGTACCTCACCTTCGTCGCCCTCGACCCATCGGGTGAGCGCGTCACACTCGCGCAAGCGATGCCCGAAACCGCGGACGAACGGCGGCGCTTTGACCAGGCGCTCGAACGCCGCCAGGCCCGCCTCGAACTGCGCGAACGGGCCCGCACTCGTCAATGATTAAATTAATCTACGCTTTATGCATGTACTTGATGTGATTCTTGTACAGCAAAAGGTTCGGCGCACCTTCGCGGTTCACTTTCAAGCACAAACGGTCATACCATTCAATGACGCCACTGAGCACTTCGCCGTCCCGCATGACGATCGTCATCGGCGTTTTGCTCTGCATCTGTTTGACGTAATAAAAGTTCTCCGCATTCGTCTGATCCGGAGGAACGGCCTTCTTAA
The DNA here is from genome assembly GCA_036502165.1 of Bryobacteraceae bacterium. Taxonomy (GTDB): domain Bacteria; phylum Acidobacteriota; class Terriglobia; order Bryobacterales; family Bryobacteraceae; genus F-183. The sequence goes on along the minus strand of DASXZC010000282.1, from coordinate 28,205 downwards.
TGGGGGGTCTCGAGCGTTGTATCGTATCTTTCATGGGCGCGTCTCAAAAAAGGAGGGAAAAGCGCGCCAGCGTCTTCAATGCCAACCGGCGCGTTATCTCGAATTATTCCAATCTTACGCTATTTCAACGGCGAGAAATCGGTCGCGTCCATGTAGACGTCGTCCACCTTCTCGACGATCTTGCCATCGGCTTCAGACGCGGCGGCGACTTTCTTCCATTCAGGATCCGCGCGGAACGCAGCCCATGCTTTCGCCGCGCCTTCGCGGCTCTCATGCGAAATGATGTAGATCAGCGTGTTCTCGTGCGCCGGGCCATCCTGCGGAATCCAGTAGCCGACGTTCTTCATCCCATGGCGTTCGAAAATCTCCATGGTGTGGTCGCGAAAACGCTTCTCGAGCGCCGGAAGCCGGCCCGGAAACGTATGGTACGTGCGCAGTTCATACACGCGTCCATTGCCCGCGGCGGATGTCGAAGAAGGATGCGTCAAACGAGCAGTAATCAGCGATCCGGCGGCGATGCCGGCCAGCAACAGGGCGGCGGCGAACCACCGGTTGGTCGGAGGAGTCATACCGCCATCCTATCAGGCGGCGTTCAGGATTCGCGATGAAACACGAACCGGTCCGATTCTTCCGTGTAGCTCCAACGTTCCCCGCCGCTCGTCAGCGCCTTTAACGCCGAATCCGGATTGGCGGAAAGCGGCAGCCCGTCGTCGATCAACTTCTTGCGCACCACCGGCATCAGCTTCACGCGCACCGCCGCCGGAGCCCAGACCTTCCCCTTGTATCCGGGAATGTGCCGCGTGTATGGGCAATCGGAAGCCAGGTTCCCCGTGGTCAACGCATCGACCGCCGTATGGCACCACGGCGCGACTTCGAACCGCTTCTCGTAGACCGTGCACGCGTACTTCCCGTCTCCTGTCTGCCCCAAAAAACGGCAGTGGATCTCCTCGATGACGTACTTCTCCGGCCCCGCCTCGATCGCCATATGACAGGAAACTCCGCACCGCCGGCACAGCGCCTCATGCTCGTCGTGATTGAGGACAGGCGGCAGCGGAGCACTCATGACACCGCCACCAACGCGGCCTGATGCACCGGCAGTTCGATGCCGGTCCGCGTTCCTTCACCGGGTTTGGAATCGACCCACATTTTGTAGTCGTCGCCGTAAATCACTTTCAGCCGCTCGTTAACGTTGCTGACCCCGATGCCCAGCTCGAACAGTGTCGCGAGCTTCGCCTCCGGAATGCCAACCCCGTCGTCCTCGACCGTCACCAGCAGGCGGCCCTCCTTTTCAAGACGCGACGTGACGCGAATAACGCCGCCGCCAACCTTGCTCGACAGCCCATGGCGTATGCTGTTCTCTACAATCGGCTGCAACAACATGGACGGCACCGGATAGTCGAGCGTTTCCGGATCCGTCGCCTTTTCATAGCGCAGTTTGTCGCCAAACCGGACCATTTCAATGGCCAAATAATCCTCGATGAACGACATCTCGTCCCGCAGCGGCGTCAAGTTGCCCGTTTGCCGCAACAGCCGCCGCAGAATGTGCGAGAGCTTGTAAACGACCTTCCGCGCCTCCTCCGGATTCGAGCGGATCAGCGACGCCACCGAATTGAGCGTATTGAACAGGAAGTGGGGATTGATCTGCCTCGTCAACGCATCGAGTTTCGCCGCATTCAGCGACAACTGCTGCGTCTCGAGCTTCCGCTCATTGCGGTTGTTGTTCCAGATTTTGAGCGGCACCATGGTCGCGAACAGCGTCGCCAGATGGATGCCGATCAGATCCGTCCACACCCAACCCGTATCGTTCCAGACATGATACAGAGCGAACGGCGCGCGCTGAGACCACAGATGCGCCACACCAGTACGCATGGCCTCGGCCGCGACGATCGTCACGACGCAAAGCAGACTGAACGCCGGCTGCTTGAAATTCTGCCTCCGCCGGATCATCGTGTACAGCGGATAATCGAAAAACGGCGTAATCTGCCAGATCGATTCACTCGACGGCGCGACGTCGCGCAGCAACCCGCCCAGCAATCCCGCCGCCGCGAGAACCGGCATCGTAAGGAATTCGCCATCGATCATCGCGGGCAGCGAAATCAGGACGCCGGACGTAAGGCCAGTCACGTAGCCGCCCATCATTCCGAACGCCATGGCGCCCTCGAGTCCCAAATCGACCGCCTGATAATTCGGCCGCGTGAGGATTCGTATGGCCACGCCGGATCCGAAAATGAACGCCCCGACCAGCGCCATTTGCACCCGCTGCAGCAGTGTACGTTCCTCCCGCATGAGCATCCGCTGGAACCGCGGGAAGCGTAGCAAGATGCTGGCGAGGCTCGCCGACACAGCGATCTTGACGAACAGGATCACCAGATGCGGCGCGTACTGGATCAAATCCGCCTGCATGTTGTGGCCTTCATTATAATGAGAGTGTAAGGTTCACTTCTCCACCCATCCTCCCATGCAAGGCAACACGAACGCGCGGCTTGAAAAAGTCGCCGAGGCGGATTTTCCTACCGAGTTCGGGCACTTTCGAATCTACGGATTCGAGGGCCGCTCCGACGCGGGCACCGAAGAATTCGTCGCCATCGCCATGGGCGACCTCGCCGATGATCGTCCCGTCCTCGCGCGGATCCATTCGCAATGCCTGACCGGCGACGTCTTCCACAGCCTCCGCTGCGACTGCCGCACGCAACTCGAGCTCGCGATCAGCAGCGTCGCCGCCGCCGGCCGCGGCCTGATCATTTATGAACCCAAAGAAGGCCGCGGCATAGGACTCTTGAACAAGCTACGCGCCTACGAGTTGCAAGACGGCGGCGCCGACACCGTCGAAGCCAACGAATCCCTGGGATTCGAAGCAGATCTCCGCGACTACGAACTAGCCGGCCAGATCTTCCGCTTCTTCGGAATCCGCGAAGTACGGCTCATGTCAAACAATCCGAAGAAGATCGAGGCCCTCGAAAGCACGGGCGTCCGTGTAGTAGAACGGGTCCCAATCATCGCCCCTCCGCGAGAGTCAACCGAAGACTATCTCCGAACGAAGAAAGAGAAGATGGGCCATCTCATCTAACGCACCAAAAAAGGTGCGAGAATGGTGCTGAGGTTCTGCTGGCATGATCAACGTTGCTGAAGATATCCAATCCCTGACCGCGTTCAAGCGGAATACGAACGGCATGATGAAGAAGCTTCGGAAGACGAGGCGTCCGCTAGTGTTGACGGTAAAGGGGAAAGCGGAGATGGTCCTGCTCGATCCCAAGAGCTACCAGTACGTAGCCGAGCAACTGGATACGATCGCGGCAATTCAACGGGGTCTCGACCAGGTCGATAAAGGACAGTTCCGACCCATCGAAGAAGTCTTTGACGAGATCGAAAAGGAACTGGATATCGAGGAATCCAAGCGTGTACCGCGTCGTCAGCACCATTGAAGCCGAAAACGACTTGAAGCGCGCTGCCGCTTATATTCGTCGCGATTCCCCCTCTGCCGCCAGACGATGGCTGAAGCAGATGCGGCTCCACATTCAATCGCTTGCACGGCACCCGGAACGATGCCCATTCGCGCCTGAAGCGGAATCGTTCGGCAAGCCCATCCGGCATTTGTTATGCGGTTCAGGAAACCGCGGGACGTATCGCGTACTATTCACGATCAAGGATGAGTTCGTGGCCGTCTTCCACGTCCGCCACGGATCGATGCTGCCCCTCGCGCCTCCGGACTAACCCTTCCCACCCGTCGACTGCAACCGCAGCAACTCCTCCAAATCATCCATCTTGTCGTTCAACAAATGCATCTTCCGCGACAACCCCTGGATCTCCGATTCCGCCCGCCGATTCACATCGAAGTCGAGCTCACTACGCAACCGATCCTTTGAATCCTGGCGATTCTGACTCATCATGATCACCGGTGCCTGAATCGCGGCCAGCATCGACAGGAACAGGTTTAAGAGGATGAACGGATACGGATCCCACGCCTTCGGACCCATGAAAATATTGACCACCGTGTAAACCGTCAGGATGACCCCGAATATGATGATGAAGTTCCACGAACCGCCAAACTTCGCGACCTTGTCCGCGATATGCTCGCCGAACGTCGTCTCATCCTCGATCACTTCATTGGCATTGCGGCTCGCACGCTGCCGCACCAGTTCCTGCGACGCGTGGAACTGCTTGCCGAGCACGGTCAGCAAATCCATCCCCGCCATCGGCTTGCGCCGCAACAGCACTGCGATATCCTCGCGATCGACCTCGATGCACTGCGTATCCTCGAGCGAAGTCGCATTCGTTCGATGCGGCGTCTGATCGAGCATCGACGCGAATCCGAAGAACTCCCCGTGCAGCGGTTCGTCGATGATCAGCTCCTGATGATCCTCATCGACAGTCGTCACGCGCACCGATCCCGATAGCAAAACGTACGCGCGTCCACCGGCATCGCCCATCTTATAAATGCGCTGCCGCGGAGCGAATTGCTTCAAATCCACCTGCCCGGCGAGCACCGCCGCCTCTTCGTCGTCGAGCAAGGAAAACAGCGGAACGTGCTTCAGAATTTCGATGTCACAAGCCATAGGTGTACCCTCAAACTTCACTATTGTCGTATTGAACGGCCAATGCGGCAAGTGTTAATTCAAGATCTCTGGGATAATAAAACCTCCGGATGTCGCAAGAGCCCTCGACGCCGCTCATGCGGCAGTACCATACAGCCAAACAGCAAGTACCAAACGCACTGCTTATGTTTCGTTTGGGTGACTTTTTCGAGCTGTTTTACGAAGACGCCGTGACCGCCGCGCGCGAGCTCGAGATCACTCTCACCTCGCGCAACAAGGAAAAGGATCAGGCCATTCCCATGTGCGGCGTCCCGTATCACGCCGCCGAAGGCTACATCGCAAGGCTCATCCAAAAGGGTTACCGCGTCGCCATGTGCGAGCAAATGGAGGAGGCCGGCCCCGGCAAGAAACTCGTCCGCCGCGAGATCACGCGGATCGTTACGCCCGGCACCGTCACCGAGCCCGGCCTCTTGCGATCGCATGAGAACAGCTACCTCGCAAGCGTCGCAGTTGACGGATCCCGCGCCGGCCTCGCCTACGTCGATATCTCGACCGGCGAGTTCCGCGCCACCGAACTCGAGCTCTCTGAAGTGCCCGCCGCCATTGAGAATTTGAATGCGCGGGAACTGCTCGTCCCCGGCACCGGCCGCTTCAGCGTCCCTTGTCTGCAGACCGAGAACGAGGCCTGGATTTTCGGATTCGACTACGCCGAACGCACCCTGCTCGATCACTTCAAACTCCTCTCCCTAGACGGTTGCGGACTCGCCTCAAAACCCCTCGCCGTCGGCTCCGCGGGAGCCGTGCTGCACTACCTGCGCGACACCCAGCGCGCCGCGCTCGATCATCTCGAACGGCCATCGTACTTCGATCGCGCCGACTCGCTCGTGCTCGACGCAGTGACCGTGCGCAATCTCGAATTGGTCGAGCCACTGTTCGCCGGCGAGAGCAAGGAATCGACGCTGCTGCACGTGCTCGATCAAACGGTGACCGGCATGGGCGGACGCCTCCTGCGCAAGCGCCTGCTACGGCCCGCGATCGAGCTCGATGAAATCGAATCAAGGCTCGACGCGGTCGAAGAAATCTGCAAAGGAACGATCCTCCGCGCCGAACTCCGCAAGCAGCTCGCGTCGATTCTCGACCTCGAGCGCCTCCTCGCCAAGATCACCCTCGGCTCGTCCACTCCTCGCGAATTACTGGCACTCGGCAAGTCACTCGAAATCATCCCGCTCGTCCGCGAAAAGCTCACGCGCTCGACAGCCGCCCGCCTCCAACAAATCGCAAGGCGGCTCGACGACATCCCCGAAGTGCGGACGAAAATCCTCGAAGGACTCGCCGACGATCCGCCCATCAACATCATCGACGGCGGCACGATCCGCGGCGGATGGCACCCGGAGCTCGACGACCTCCGCGACATCAGCCACAACTCGAAAGGCTACATCGCGCAGATCGAACAGCGCGAGCGCGCCCGCACCGGCATCGGATCTTTGAAGGTCCGCTTCAACAACGTCTTCGGCTACTACATTGAAATTTCGAAAGCGAATCTCTCGAACGCACCGGCTGACTACGAACGCAAGCAGACCCTCGTCAACGCCGAGCGATTCACAACGCCCGAATTGAAGGTTCTCGAGACCAAAATCCTCGAAGCAGAAGAGCGCATGCTCACGATCGAGCGTGAATTGTTCAACGAAATCCGATCATTCGCCGCCGCACATGGAACACGCATCCGCTCGACCGCCGCCGCGATAGCGGAGCTCGACGTCACCGCCGCACTCGCACAAGTCGCCTCCGAAAATCGCTACACCCGTCCCCGATTTTCGAAAGATAACGAGCTTCGCGTCGCCGCGGCCCGCCATCCCGTAATCGAACGTCTCGCCGCCCGCGACTCCGGACGCTTCATTCCCAACGATCTCTACTTCGGAACCACCGACGTCATCTCGATCATCACCGGACCCAACATGGGCGGCAAATCGACGTACCTTCGCCAGGCAGCGCTCACGTCGATTCTGGCGCAAATGGGATCCTTCGTCCCCGCGGATCAAGCCCTCCTCCCGATCGTCGACCGCGTCTTCACACGCATCGGCGCCGCCGACAATCTCGCCCGCGGACGCTCGACCTTCATGGTCGAAATGACCGAAACAGCCGTCATTTTGAACACCGCAACCGAGCGCAGCCTGATCGTCCTCGACGAAATCGGACGCGGCACCGCCACCTACGACGGCCTCGCGCTCGCCTGGGCCGTGGTCGAACACATCCATCAGCACGTGCGCGCGAAGACCCTCTTCGCGACCCATTATCACGAGCTCACTGAGTTAGCCGAGCAGTTAGAGAACGTCCGCAACCTCCACGTCTCCGTGAAGGAAGCCGGCGACAACATCATCTTCCTGCGCAAGGTCGAGCCCGGCCGCGCCGATCGCAGTTACGGCATTGAAGTCGCGCGCCTCGCCGCCCTCCCGATCGGTGTGATCGAACGGGCCCGCGAGATCCTCGCGCTGCACGAGAAAACTGAACACACGGTGACCGAAGAACTCACGCCCTCACGCAAAAAAACGTCCTCGCCGCGTATGCAGATTCAATTGTTCGAGCCCGTCGGATACGAACTCGCCGATCGCATACGCAAGTTGGATGTCGACTCCATGCGTCCCATCGACGCTCTGCAGTTGCTCCACGAATTGCAAACCGAATTGAAGGGCGGCAAATGAGAGTCGCGGGGATCATGAGCGGCACCTCGCTCGACGGCATCGACGTCGCCATCGTCGACATCGAAGGCCGCGGATACACGAAGAAAATTGAAGTCGTCGGCGCCGCCGCAATCGCCTATCCGAAGCCCGTTCGCGAAGCCCTGCTCGGCGTTTCGAACACGATGACGCACACCGCGACAATCTCGCGCCTGCACGCGCTGCTCGGCGAACTCTACGCGGAAGCCTTCTTCACGACGTGCAAACGCCGCCGCATCGCGCCCGAATCCGTCAACCTCATCGGATGCCACGGCCAGACCATCTATCACGAAGGCCAGCCCTGCGAATACCTCGGCCGCCGATTCTCGAACACCCTGCAAATCGGCGACGGATCCGTCATCGCCGAGCGCACCGGCATCGACACGATCACCAATTTCCGCGAACGCGACATCGCCGCCGGCGGCAAAGGAGCCCCCCTCGTCCCCTACGCCGACTACGTTCTGTTCCGCCATAACGAGCGCGGCCGCATCGCGCTCAATATCGGAGGAATCGCCAACCTCACGGCCATTCCCGCCAAGGCCAAGCCCGGCGACATTGTCGCCTTCGACACCGGCCCGGGCAACATGGTGATCGACGCGCTCGTGCGAAAACTCACCTTCGGCGCGCAGACCTACGATCGCGGCGGATCGATCGCCGCCAACGGCGTCATCCATGAAGGCCTGCTCGAGGGCATGCTCGGCGACCGCTACTTCAAACTGACGCCCCCGAAAACCACAGGCCGCGAGCAGTACGGCGCCGAGTTCGTCACCGGCCTGCTCGCCACCGGAATCAGCCTCGTCGATCTCGTCGCCACCGCGACCGAGTTCACGGCGCAATCGATCGCGCTCGGCATACAAAGGCTCAAAGGAACATTCCACGACGTCATCGCCGCCGGTGGTGGATGCCACAATCGCCTGCTGATGCGCCGCCTCGCCGCGCTCCTCCCCGAGATGTCGGTGACGACCACGAGGAAATCCGGCATCGATCCGGATAGCAAGGAAGCCGTCGCCTTCGCCGTGCTCGCGTATCAGTCGAAGCTCGGCCTCCCCGGCAATCTCCCATCCGCCACCGGAGCCCGCCACCCCGTGATCTTAGGAAAACTGGCGCAAGGCCGCTAGTTCCAGCTAGACTGCAAGCTACGATGAGAATCGCCGTTTCCCTGTCGATCGTTCTCGCCCCCGCCCTGCTCGCCCAACACATTCCTCAAAACGACAAAAATCCGTTCGCCGGAAACTCCGAAGCCGCCGCAGCCGGCGCGAAGCTCTACTCGCAGACGTGCATCAACTGCCATGGCAGCGAGGGCCGCGGCAGCGAACGGGCTCCTTCACTCGCAGGCATCCTCAAGCACGGCAACTCCGAGGGCGAGATTCTGGAAACGATCCGCGCCGGTGTGAGCGGCACGATTATGCCCGCGTTTTCGCAATTGTCATCGGATGAAGGTTGGCAGCTCGTGACCTACATCAAGAGCCTTTCAACAACCCCCGGCAGCGCAAAGCACGAAGTCGTACCCGGCGATCCCTCGGCAGGCGCTCGCGTCTTCACCGGCAAAGGCGACTGCACCCGTTGCCATCAAGTCTACGGCCAAGGTATCGCCGTCGGCCCCGATCTATCAGCCGCCGCAGCCTCGAGCGCCGACTCCCTACGCACCGCGATCCTCGACCCCAACCGCTCAGTTCCCATCAAGCGCGGCAAGCGCCGTGGAACCATGTATCGCAATTCGAATACGCTCGTCGCCGAGACCTCGACCGGCCAAATCGTACGTGGCGTGCGCGTCAACGAGGATCCCTTCTCTGTGCAGATGACCGACGCAAATGGCACCCTCCACCTCTTCCAGAAATCCGATCTGAAGAGCCTCCGCGTCGAGCAGCGCTCGCTCATGCCGGACGACTATGGCAAGCGCCTGACGTCCGATGAAGTAACCAACCTCGTCGCCTTTCTGAAATCCCTCGACGGATCCGCCGCCCCCGCCGTCATCGGCGCCGGCCGAGCCCCCGGCGGCGGACTCTCCTACGAACGCCTCCGCAACGCGCCGAGTGAGCCGCAGAACTGGCTCACCTACTGGGGCGACTACGGCGCCCGCCGATTCTCTTCCCTGAGCCAGATCAACACCACGAACGTCCACACCTTGCAAGCGCAATGGGCCTTCCAACTACCCGGCGACAGCATTGTCGAAGCCGTCCCGCTCGTCGTCGACGGCGTCATGTACACGACCGGACCCCCCGGCCAAGTCTTCGCCATCGACGCCCGCAGCGGCCGCCAGATCTGGAAATACCAACGGAAAGAAAAGGTCGTCAATCCCTACGCCGGCAACCACGTCAATCGCGGAGTCGCCATGCTCGGCACCCGTCTCTTCTACGGAACGGCTGACGGAGCCCTCCTCGCCATCGACGCCCGCACAGGCACCCAGTTATGGGAAGTGCAAGTCGCCGACACGATGCAAGGCTACGGCATCACCGCCGCCCCGCTCGCACTAAAGGACAAAATCGTCACCGGCGTAGCCGGAGGCGAATTCGGCATCCGCGCCTTCATCGACGCCTACGATCCCGCGACCGGCAAGCGTCTCTGGCGGTTCAACACGATCCCCGGCCCCGGCGAATTCGGCCACGAGACGTGGGAAGGCGATAGCTGGAAACAAGGCGCCGGAGCCAGTTGGCTCACCGGAACCTACGATCCCGAATTGAACCTGCTGTACTGGCCCATCGGCAATCCCGGCCCGGATCTCGACGGCCAGGTCCGCAAAGGCGACAATCTCTTCACCTGCTCGATCGTCGCCCTCGACGCCGACACCGGCCTCCGCCGCTGGCACTACCAGTTCACCCCCAACGACACCCACGACTGGGATGCCACCGAGGCGCCCGTGCTCGTCGATCTCCCCTATCAAGGCCGCGTGCGGAAGCTCCTGATCCAGGCGAATCGCAACGGCATCTTTTACGTCCTCGACCGCCAGGACGGCAAATTCCTGAGCGCCAAGCCATTCGTCCGCACGACCTGGGTCAAGTCGTGGGATTCGAACGGCCGCCCCAACGTCGAGCCCAACTCCGACTCGACCCTCGAAGGCGCCCTCGTCTACCCATCGGTAATCGGCGGAGCGAACTTCCAAGCCCCATCCTACAGCCCTCACACCGGATGGCTCTATCTGACGTACAACGACTCCGGCAACAACTATCGCCGCACGCCGATGAAGTACGAATCCGGCAAGCAATACTGGGCCGGCGAGCCCGGCGCCGCCGATCCCGATCCGGAAGATTCCCGCGGAATCATGGCCCTCGATCCCCTGACCGGCCAAGTGAAATGGAAGTTCGAACTAACCGAAGCCTCCCTCTCCGCCGGCTCCCTCGCGACCGGAGGAGGCATCGTCTTTTCCGGCTCTCACGAAGGAAATCTGATCGCGATTGACGCAAAGACCGGCAAGGCGTTATGGCACTTCCAAACCGGCGCCGAAATCCCCGCGTCGGCGATCAGCTACTCAGTGGCAGGCCGCCAATACATCGCGATCTCCTCCGCGAACGTCCTCTATAGCTTTGCTTTACCTGCGCCGCGATAAGCGTTGTGGCTTCCCACGGAACCGGCTTTATAGTACACTGGTAGCAGCGGCACTTTGGGCCGCTGAAGTTTATCCGATACGCCCGTAGGCGGGCACTATACAGGCCCAGGGAGGAAACTTCTTGGGCCTTCATCATTTGCATGAAGCAAAAGGTTGCAGTCCTTATGGATGGTGGTCATCTTCGCTCCTACGCGAGAAAAGCGAAGAAGACGTTCATTCCCGACTATATCGAGAAGCTCGGCCACGCTTGCGCCACAGCCGACGAAGTAATTCACCGCATCTTGTATTACGATTGCGCTCCCTATAACGGAGACGCCACACTTCCCGTATCAGGCACCAAGAAGACATTCGCCGGATCGGACGCGTGGCTTCATGAGCTGTCTCGAAAGGATCTCTTCGCAGTACGCGTGGGCGTTCTGAAGTTCCGCGGTTTCGTTCTGAGGAAGGCAAAAATTCCCTTCACTCCGACCGTGCCCCTCACGGATTCGGACTTCGAAGCTAAATTCGAGCAGAAGGGTGTAGATATGAGAATCGGGTTGGATATGGCGTCGATCTCGGCGACCAGAGCCATTGATGTGATCGCTCTAGCTACAAATGACACCGATTGCATCCCAGCGATGAAACACGCCCGGCGAGCCGGACTTCAAGTCGCGCTCGTGACCGTCCCGGGATACAGTCCGCCACCAGAACTTCTCGCGCACGCTGACTTTCGCAGGAACATCGCTTGGCCCACCTGACCGGCCTATGATCAAGCCGCCGCAATGGCGCGGATCGCCAATCCCCTCCGTATTTTCTGCCACTCCCGCCAAAACCTCTAATCGCGAACCGTCGCCGCGCAGTTCCACTTCACATATACTTGGGTACGCTGGAGGATTTCAGGTGACTACGAGTGAGCCGATCAAAGTCCTGCTCGTCGACGATCATCCGGTCGTCCGCGACGGTCTGGCGTCGATGATTTCCCTCGAGGATGACATGATCGTCTCCGGCAGCGCCGCCACCGGAGCCGAAGTGCTCCGCATGTTCGACGAACGAAAGCCCGATGTCATGGTGGTCGACCTGATCCTCCCCGACATGAGCGGCATCGAGGTGACCCGGAAAATCGCCGCCAAGTCCCACGACGTGCAAGTCATCATTCTGACGGGCTCCTCAGGCGACGAGGATATTTACCGCGCCATGGAAGCCGGCGCCCGAGGATATCTATTCAAAGACACCGCCCGCCGCGAATTGATTCAGGCCATCCGCGCCGTCCACGGCGGACGCCAGTTTATCGCCCCCGAAGTCGGCCGCTGCCTCGCCGAAGCTTTCCCCCGCTCCGATCTCAGCGCCCGCGAAATCGAAGTTCTGAAGCTGGTCGCCGTCGGCCGGAAGAACAAGGAAGTCGCATTCGAGCTTCTCATCTCCGAGACCACCGTCAACGTCCACGTCAAACACATCATGCAAAAATTGAATGCCGCGGACCGGACAGAGGCCGTAACCACTGCCATGCGCCGCGGCATTATCCGTTTGTGAACTAGTCCGAAATATCGGCCGAGTCCGCGCCGAATTCAAAAACGCCTGAGATGAAGTGGCCGTCCAAGTCATCGCCTATCGAAGCCAGACCTTGAATCTCAGTCATAGCGTCGCCGATCTCAAACAGCGTGGGTCTTTCGTACATTTTCGTAATCTCCTAAACTATTGTTGGATTTGGATTGGTGAGGACGCCCCTTTCCATTTGAAAAGGAACCATCCCATTAGGAAAGCCGATCGAGGACCAGCATCATCCTCGGAATCCCGGAGCTGTCGTTGACAACTCGCCCACCAACTTCGACCCACGCATGCCCAAGGAATGGCGAGGGACGAAATCCGATGATCACCTCCGCGGCGACCCCCAGCCGTCGCAATACGCGCGCTGTCGCCACCGAGGATTGCAGGCATAGAACCGTTCGCGGATAAAACGCGACAACGTTCGCAAAGGCTCGCTCGACCCGCGCCTCAACGCCAGCCGCTCGAACATCCCGCACACAGCCCAAATCCCCAGCAATTGCACGATATCCGAACAGCGCCCCGCGTACTTCGAACCGGATCAACTCCCACACGCACAGCCACTCGATCTGTCTGTCACGCATCGCCGGCCAGCCCGCGCGCCGCCAACGCGTTGAGAAATGCGGATGTGTCCGCCTTCGCCCGATCGAGCGGCACGCCGTATTTTTCACACAACCCGGCCGCGATCGCGTCGCTGCCGCAGTGCGCCTCGACTCCATTCAGGATCTCCGCCCCGATCCGGTTCGCCGCGAACAGGCGCCCGCTCCGGCGGTCGAGCAACACGACTCCCTCAGCATGAGCCGTACGAACAACTTCCGGCGATAGCACACGCGTATTTCCACATTTCCACACGTTAGTATCTCCTTTTTACTTCCGCGCTAGCCACTCTTACTGTGTCTTTGATACTAACGAAGTTCCATTTTCCATACATCGTTAGAATTGACTATCTCGAGCCCCGCCTTTTAGGTATCCGGCAGTGCTGCGGAACAGGCAGGCAACCATACTGCAAATGCGCCGATCGCCCGGGCGATTCCGGTAAATCCTGATATAGTCATAGGGAAAATGGGATCCGCGCAAAAGTTGCGGTCGATTTACGTCCTGTTGGCGGCGGCATCCTGCAACCTGCTCGCCCTCGATCCCTCGCTCGAGCTCTCCCAGTTCTCCCATTCGAGCTGGCTATACTCCAGCGGATTTATTTCGGGAACGATTTCCTCGATCGATCAAACCAACGACGGATATTTATGGCTCGGAACAAACGCGGGCTTATACCGCTACGACGGCGTTCGCTTCCAGCCCTATACTTCGCCCGGGGATCACGAGCCCGTCAACATGAGCGTTCGATCGCTGATGTCGGCCCGCGATGGCAGCCTGTGGATCGGGACAGCATCCGGAATCCTTCGGATTTCAAACAGCCGCTCGGCGCCGCAGCCCGTCCTCCCGCGCCAGATCCCCGCAGGAGCCGTCACCGATCTTCTCGAGGACAGCCGCGGAGTGGTTTGGGCCTCTCAAAAAAGCACGCTGATTCGGATTTCCGGCGACCAGGTGCAGTTCTACAGCAAGGCCCAAGGACTTCCCCCCCAGATCACCGCCAACCTGTTCGAGGACTCCCGCCACCGCCTCTGGCTAGGCGGCGCGACCGGCCCCTGCCAGGTCAATGTAACCGGAATTCATTGCTTTGGAACGGGCGCCGTCAAGCCCGCGACCATTTCCGAGCTGCCCGACCACAGGCTCATTCTCTCCGACAGCACATCCGGCGCGCTGCTCGCGTTCGACGGCGAACATTTAGCGCCAATCACTCGTGAAACTGCGCCAGCCCTGCCTCGCACGATGCTCACGGACTCGAAAGGGGTCACCTGGTTCGCCTCCGTCGGCCGTGGACTCGCGCGCCTCCGCGGAACCACCATCGACACCTTCGGCCGCCGCCAGGGATTGACGGGAGATCTGATTGCGGCTCTTTTCATGGATCGGGAGGGCGATCTTTGGACCGCCACATCCGGCGGACTCGATCGATTTCGTGACTTTCCGCTACCGCGCCGCACGGTGTTCGAAGGTCTCTCAGGCGATGTCGTCACGACAGTCGCACCTTCTTCCGACGGCGCGATGTGGGTCGGCACGGCCGGTGCCGGAGTCGATCGCATTCTCGGCCAATCGACCACGGTCTACGACCAAAAGTCCGGCTTTCCGCGTCCGACGATCGAATCCCTGCTCGAGGACTCGTCGCACCGCGAATGGGTCGCCACCACCGGCGGCCTGATGCGCGGTGAGAACGGACACTTCACGCCGGTCAAAGACAATCAAGGACACGTGTTGCCTCGTGTTCTCAGCCTTGCGGAGAGCGGCGGCGCCGTGTGGATCCTCAACGACCTCAGCGAATTGTTCCGCGCGGCGGATGGTCAAGTTGTTCCCGTCGCGCTCGACGCCTCCGTAACGCGCGACAAGGATCTGTATCAAATGGTCCCCGCAGCCGACGGCTCGTTGTGGCTCGGCCATTATCGCGGCGGCCTGACGCGTTTATCTGGCGGTCTCTCGACGACAATCAGCATTCCGGATTCGAAGCCCGGCACGGCGGTCAACGCTCTTTGTATGTCGTCCCGCGACGGATCCCTCTGGGTCGCTACCGCCGACGGTCTGCACCGGTTGCACGGCCGGCATTGGAGCTTCTACCGGCGCAACCTCTGGCGCGATGAACCCGTGCTGGGTGTAGTCGAAGATGCCCGGGGAATTGTCTGGATCGCGACTTCGAACGTTCTTGTGCGGCTGACGTTTGCAAAGCCGGACCAGGACCCCACGGTCGAGATCATCGGCGGCGGCCTCCACCTCGGCGACCAAGGCCGCACTGGCGGACCCAAGATGGCACTCTCGCGATCCGGAGAGATTTGGATTGCGACCGACGAAGGGGTCGTCATTGTCGATCCCAAACACTCCCCAGCCGACGTGAAACCGCTAGTCCCTCCGGCGATTGAAACCGTCAGCGTCGACGGCCATGCACTCGCGTTGCCCGCTTCCGGCGAAGCCAAATTTCAGGGCCACGAAGTGGGCTTCGAATATACGCTCCCCGAAATGGGCCAACCCGAAGCCATACGTTTCCGCTACAAAATGGAGGGATTTCAGCAGAACTGGCTCGACGCCGGCACACGCCGCCAGACCGCGTACGCGAACATGGGCCCGGGTCACTATCACTTCTGTGTAACCGCCGCCCTGCCGGGCCAGGAGTGGGACGGCCCTGAAACCTGCCAGGCGCTTGAAGTGCTGCCGTACTTCTACCAGACCTGGTGGTTCATGATCGCCATCATGATCGGGTTACTCGCGCTCGTCGCCGGCGCCTACCAAGTGCGGATGCGCCAGCTACGCGGCCGTTTTCAGCTCGTGATGCGCGAGCGTATGCGCGTCGCCCGCGAACTCCACGACACACTCCTCCAGGGCTTCGCCGGCATCACGTACAAACTCGAGGTCGTCTCCCGCCAGATGATCGCCGCGCCGGAACCGAGTCAGAAAAACCTCGACGCGGCGATCGTCGAGGCAGAGGCATCGCTCCTCGAAGCCCGCAATGCGATCCAGTTTTTACGCCTGGAAGCCCTCGAACATGGCGAAATTTTCAAGGCGCTCGAATCGGCCTGCCGCGGCCTCGCCGAGAATTCCGGTGCGTCGGTCAAGGTCGTTGTCGAAGACGGCGTGCGTGATCTCTCGCCTGAAATCAAAGGCACGCTCTACATGATCGCTCGCGAAGCCGTCCGCAACGCCGTCGGCCACGGGCATGCGCGCCACATCGCGGTTACGGTTTCACGCCGGAATGGCGGAGGCCCAACACTAACCGTCGAAGACGATGGCCAAGGCTTCGACACCGAAGAGGGTTTCGCCAAAGAAAACCACTATGGCATGGTTGGCATGAGCGAGCGCGCCAAAGAAATCGGCGCCGTATTCAACGTCACAAGCGCCCCCGGCCAAGGCACCCGGATCGAAGTCCGATTCCCACGGACGAAACTGTAAGGGTCAAAAAGAAACCTTCGCGAGATCTTTGGAAACCTTACGCGATCTCCGCGCGGACCCCGCCTCCCGATCCCGCACCCACTGCTCCAGCAACAGGATCCGCCGCAGTTGATCCTCACCGCATTCGAGCCCGTGATGCAGCAACTCGATCCGTTCCCCAACACTCACCGGATCCACGAAATTCATTTCCGCCAGCCGCATGTTCCGCACACCGCCATCCACAATCGCGCGCATGATCGGCCGCAACCCCGCGTGGATCAATCCGGTGAACGCCGCCTTCGATCGCCGATTCAATATCGCCGGCGGCAACAGGCTCGCGAAACTTTGCCGCATCAGCCGCCGCGGCTCTCCCGGCCTGCACGTCACCTCCGAAGGAATGCGCAGAACGTATTCGACCAGCGGCCGATGCGCGAACGGATGACTCACCTCAAAATCCTGCAACGCCTCCGGACACTGCAGCGAACGCGATTCAATGACGCTCCGCAAAGCCAGAAATCGCTTCCGCCGCGACGGCTCGCACTCCCGCCAAACCTCCGGACGAGACTCATTCGGACGCTGCCCACCCGCCACCGCCAATCGCAACCCCTGCGCCAGGATCCCAAACACCGGCCGCCGCAAACTGCGGCTCCACTGCATCGCCTCCCTCCACGCGCCGCCCAAGTCCCAGCGCATGAACCGATCCCCCACCTGCTCGGAATCGTCCACGAAATTGGACATCGTCAAATCCCCGAGCTGCCCGGTCAGCAGCACTTCACTCCCCGAAACCCCGAGATGC
The DNA here is from genome assembly GCA_036502165.1 of Bryobacteraceae bacterium. Classification (GTDB taxonomy): domain Bacteria; phylum Acidobacteriota; class Terriglobia; order Bryobacterales; family Bryobacteraceae; genus F-183. The sequence continues at coordinate 11,132 of DASXZC010000282.1, read as the reverse complement.
CGAGCCACACCGGCAAATCGGGGCTGCCACATCCGAGGAGCTCCAAAACCCAACTCTCCCGCGCACGCCGCCGACCGCTCGTCTAAATCCACATCGAGCGATTCGCACCCGCGCCCGCCTCCAAATTGGGAATCAATCCGGGAATCAATCCCGGAATCAATAAAGGCTTCGTCCGTCGAACCCGCCTGCCGATAACTCACGGTAACGATCTTCGGACACGGCGTCTTCGACTCCCTCACAAGCCTCGCCGCCATCGCCGCCACCGATGACGAATCGAGCCCGCCGCTGAACTCCGCAAACACCGGCTGCGAAGTCTGCACCCGCAAGCTCACGGCCTCCTCGAACAGCGAATACAAATGTTCCGCGTACTCCCGCGGATCTTTGTACGTGATCGTCCGCCCCACCGGCGGAGCCCACAACTCCGTCTGCCGCATCGTAGACGCCGAGAACTCGAGCGCCACTCCCGGCCGCACCGCGCGGATCTCCGGATAAGGAGTGCGCTCGAGCGACGATCCGAACGCCAGAAACTCCGCAGCATACTGGGGATCGAGCTCGGACCCCGCGCCTGTCAATTGCGCCAGACGATCGAGCGACGAGGACCACCGCAGCACCCGCCCCTGCCGGCAATAATACAGCGGACGCGTCCCCACGTAATCGGTCGCGAGAACAACCTTGCGCCCATCCGCATCCCGGATCGCGAGGCTCCATTCGCCATAGAGCTCCCGCAGCCCATCGAGTCCCCGCAACTCGTACGCCTCGAGCGCGCACCGCGCCCCCCGATTCACAATGGAAGTCCGCCCCGAACAATTGTCCAGCCGCCCATCGAGCGAGCAGACGAGCCCCGCGGGACTGACCGCTGTATTCTCGCAATCCTCCTCGCACATCCCAACGGCGGCGGCGGAATCGAAATGGCAAATCCCCGCGAGGTAGCTCATGTTTCGGATCCCCTCGCGAATTCCGACGAACTCTTCACGAGCTGCAAAACAATTTCGAGTTCATCCGCATCCCGCGGAGGGTACACCAACAAAACATTCCCCGGCAGCAATCCAGCCCGCGCCAGCAGATGTTGTTCCGCCCACTCGAGCGCAATCGCCGCCTCCCCCAATTCCTTCGGAAGCGTCAAATGAATACTGCCATCGGACTCCCCATGCAAATGACAGAACTCATGCGCATCAAGGAACGCCTCGACCGGCCCGTTGGCCAACCGGTCCGGTAGACACAGCGCCGCCGTTGAGGAATTCGCGAGGCGGCTATGGCGGCACTTGACGTCCTCAAAGGCGAGGCACCGTTCACGCAGAAGGTCCAAGAGCTCCGGTGGCGGCCACTGATCAAGCAACCTGTGCGGCAACACAGTGCTGGTATTCGGCCGCATTCCCCGCCTGCGGGGCAAATTCAAAGCAGCAATGGCATGCATGGAAAGGCCGTAAACAAACGGCCTGTAAGAATGATAGGGCCTGGCGCAATTCCAACAAACATCAATTCCCCGGAGGAATCAATGCTGAAAATTAAGTATGTAGCAGTGTTGGGTTTATCGCCGAACCGGGATCAGAAGTCCAACGCTGACACTGAATGATTGATCGCGCCCGCCTCCGAAATTGTATTGATAAGCAGGCTCGAGGTACCACCCGAATCGTCGTTTCGCGGACGGCCAGAACATAAAATCCAATGCCGCTTCGCCTCCCGCGAAGTTCGCGGTAGCGCCGTTTTCGCGGGAATGAATCCATACCGGACCCACGCCAAACATGACTTCGACGGTCTTGCTCAGCGTCCAGGGCTTCTTGAACAGCAGGTCAGTGTCCCATTCTGTGGATCGATGTTCGAAGGTCGGCGTCGTCCCCAATTCGAGCTCCAGCCAATTCTCGATCGGAGTGACCTCGACCGCCATAGTCGGACTCATGCTGAAGCTATGCTGTGTGAAACCGACGCTCGGAGCGGCACCCAATTCCAAGATGGCAATCGGCTCTTTGGCCGCTTTCCCTTGTTGTGCGAACGTGGCTCCCGCGCAAAGCAGGAGGAAACCCATGCGCGCAGCTTGGGAGCTCGAAACCATGCGATCGAAAGGAAGGGTCGGAAGGAATCGTGGCGGTGAGGGTGGGATTCGAACCCACGGAACCCGTTAAGGTTCAACGGTTTTCGAGACCGCCCGATTCAACCGCTCTCGCACCTCACCGTTCCTATTCAATCTAACCGATTTCATTCCCGCCCGCAACCGACCGCTACTTCTTCGCCTTGTACCCCTGCCACACATACTCGAGCGCCTCCGGCAGCGTCTGCTCCTTCACCGCCCGGTCCGTATGCCCCGCGTTCTTCGCGAACACGAACTGATAGTGATACCCCTTCGCCGCCAGAACTTTGGCCATATTCTCATTCGCCACGACCCAGTCGTGCATATTGTCCTTCATGATATTCGGACCGTACAGATCCCGATCGCCCACCTCCATCCACAAGCGGATCGGCTTCTTCGGACTGTTCGGAATGAGCGTCTCATGAAATCCCCACGCCCCGTGCGGATTCTCCGCATTCGACGGCCACTGCTGATTCACATACGTCCCCGAATACGTCAGCACCCGATGATACAGCTCCGGATGATACCAGGCCATAATCAGCGCGCACGATCCACCGGAACTGCCCCCCATCGTCGCCCGCCCATCCGGATCCTTGGTCAATTTGACGTTGAATTTCCTCTCGACCAGCGGCAGCACTTCCTTCTCGATGAACTCCGCATACAGCCCCGACATCGTGTCGTATTCGAGCCCCCGCTCGCTGCCCTGCGCATCGCCGCTGCCGTTGCCCATCGAAATCGCAATCATCGCCGGAACCTTGTGCTCCGCGATCAGATTGTCGAGCGCCACGAACAGCCTCCGGTCCGGCCCATCGGTTCCCATAATGAACGGAGCCGCCGTGCCCGCGACGTATTGCTTCGGAACATACACCGCGACCTTCCGCGTATACGGCGCCGGATGGCTCGTCGTCACAATCAACTTCGCCGGATCATTCGGATCCGCCGTGCCAAAAGTGTGCGGCTCCCGCCCAATGCCCGGATAGATCTTGCTGTCCGTCGACTCCATCGTGAAATCGTACACCGCGCCTTGCGGAACGCCTTCCTTCACCGTCATCTCCGGCGCGGGATTGTGCGTCGGCCCGAGGATGAAATTCCCATCCGCCTTCTCCGGCGCGTTCGCGCCATCGGGTAGTTCCTTGGCCTTCACATAACCAGGCGTATGAGGATCGCGAGTCGGCGGCGTCGGCCGATTCTGCGCAATCAGCGCGAGACCGGCAGCAGCGGCGAGACTAACGGCGAGCATGAACGGGATGCGGGACATTGAGAAAGGGCTCCTTCTTGGTACCACCATCGATCTTAGCTCAGGCGGGCAGCGCTTGACAGGTCTTCGGAAACGGCTCCATACTGAAACCAAGATGCAACTGGGTAGCAAGAAGGCTCTCATCTCGAAACGCCGCACCCTCGCCGATCTCACACACGGCGAAGAAGGAGTGCTCGAAGGAATCGACCTTCCCGAGGAACTCTCGACCCGTCTCATGGAGCTCGGCTTCGTCCCCGGCACGGTAGTTGCCGGAGGACATTCCGCCCCCGGAGGCGACCCCCGCGTCTTCCGCGTGGACGGCTCCGAAGTCGCATTACGCCGCGAAACCGCCAGCCACGTCCGCCTGTGCGCCTAGACATAACTTGGCGTTTTTGCGCCTCCGCGTGAAATTTTACGTCCAACGCCCCCCGATCCCTCCGCCCCAAACCAACTAAACTCACATCTCGGATCTAAAAGGTCCTATAATGGTTCAGGTCTCGCTTCCATGAGTGATTGCGGCAACTGCCCGGCCAACTCGAATGTATTGATCGCGCCCCCACCCGCGACCGCAGCGGCGAACGGCATCGCCCGCTCCCACGTCGTTGCCCTCGTCGGCCCCCCCAATTCCGGCAAGACGACTCTTTTCAATCGCCTCACCGGATTGCGCCAAAAGGTCGCCAACTTCCCTGGAGTCACCGTCGAGCATCATCTCGGGAAACTCGCCCTGCAGAACGGCCGCGAAGCCTACCTCGTCGACCTGCCCGGAGTCTACAGCCTCACCGCCCGCTCCGAAGATGAACGCGTCACGCGCGACGTTCTCGCCGGCGAAATGAAGGGAATTCCCAAGCCCGACGCCGTCCTCCTGATTCTCGATTGCACCAACCTCGCGCGCCACCTGCTGCTCGCCGCTCCCGTTTTGAGCTTAGGATTGCCGACCCTCGTCATTCTCAACATGGCCGACGACCTCCGCAACCGCGGCGGCGAAATCGATGCCGGATCCCTCGGCAGTGAACTCGGCGCCCCCGTCGCCCTCATCAGCGCCGCGAAAGGCGAAGGCCTCGACAAAGTCTGGCAGTTCCTCAACGGTACCACCCTCGGCGCAGTTTCCGAGCCGGCGTTCAAGCGCGTCGAACTGCCCGTGCTCAACGACATTCCGCAGTGCCACAAATGGGCCACCAACGTCGGCAAAAAGGCGGACTACCACGCTCCCGCGCCCCCCCACTGGACTCGCCGCCTCGATTCGATCTTCCTTCATCCCATCGCCGGCCCGCTGATTTTCCTCGCCGTCGTCATCGCCGTGTTCCAGTCGATTTTCTACATCGGGAACCCACTCGGCGATGCCTTGAAAGACGTCCTCGAAGGCGGCGGCAACAAGCTCGCCGTATTCCTGCCCGACAACTGGATCCGGTCGTTATTGATCGATGGAATCTGGAAAGGCGTCGGCAGCGTGCTCGTGTTCCTGCCGCAGATTCTGATGTTGTTCCTCTTCATCGGCCTGCTCGAGGATTCCGGATATCTCGCCCGCGCCGCCCTCATCGCCGACCGCACCATGTCGAGGTTCGGCCTGCAAGGCAAGGCCTTCATCCCGCTGTTGTCCGCCTATTCCTGCGCCGTGCCCGCCATCATGGCGACGCGCACCATCGAGAATAAACGCGACCGCATCGCGACCATCATGATCGCGCCGTTCATGACGTGCTCCGCGCGAATTCCCGTCTACACGCTGATCATCGCCGCCTTCATCCCCGAGCAAAAACTAATCGGCGGACTCCTCGGCACGCAAGCCGCGGCCATGCTCGGCCTGTATGTTCTCGGCTTCATCGCCGCGATTCTGACCGCGCGCGTCTTGAAGTCGACCATCCTCAAATCCGGCCGTTCGACCTTCATGCTCGAGATGCCGTCGTACCGCTGGCCGACCGTGCGATCGCTCGCGTTGCGCCTCTACGATCGGACGATGGTTTTCCTGAAACGCGCCGGAACCCTGATTTTATTGGTCCAAATCGTACTGTGGCTGTTCCTCTTCCTGCCCGCGCAGCACAACGGCAAAGGAGCCCCCATCGAGCACAGCATCGCCGGATCGGTAGGCCACGCGATCGAACCCGTCATCAAACCGCTCGGCTTCAATTGGAAAGTAGGCATCGGCCTGATCGCCTCTCTCGCCGCGCGCGAAGTGATCGTGGGAACCCTCGGCACCATCTACGGAGTCGAAGGCGAAGGCGAATCCGCCGCCGGACTCCGCAAAGCCATCCGCGCCGATCTCTCCCCAGGCGGAGCCTGCGCGCTGCTCGTATTCTTCGCGTTCGCTTTGCAATGTATGTCGACGCTCGCCGTCGTCAAGCGCGAGACCGGAACGTGGGCATGGCCCGTAGGCCAGTTCGTCTACATGGGCCTGCTGGCATACGTGTGCGCCTTCATAACCAACGTGATCGTCTCACGCATCTGGGTCTGATCAAGCGCCACTGCGCCGCCGTTTGACCACTTCCAAAACGAATCCATCCCGCCTCGCGCGGACTTCGTTCCAATCCTTCTTCGACCAATCGTAAAATCCCATGCCGCTCTTGACGCCAAGCTCCCCACGCGCCACGCGGTCTTTCATCGAATCGGAAGCCCCCACACGATTCGACAGGTCCCGCGTAATGTAATCCGCGATCGCCATCCCCATATCGAGCCCCACCGCGTCCGCATGCTCGAACGCGCCATATTCAGGCAGCCGCAAGCCGAAGCCGTTGCGGATCGCGAGGTCGATGTCCTCGACATCCGCGATCCCCTCTTCGAGAATGTGTACACACTCCCGCATCATGGCCGACTGTATTCGGTTCCCCAACTGCCCCGGCGTATCTTTCTTCACGACCACCGGAGTCTTGCCGCAATGCAGCAGCAGTTCCTTCACCTCATTCACGGTTTCATCGGAAGTGCGCCCCCCGCGCACGATCTCAACCAACGGCATCAGATGCGGAGGATTCCAGAAATGCGTCGTCACCACGCGCTCAGGACGTTCGCACTTAGAAGCGATAGCAGTGATAGAGAGTCCGGAAGTATTCGACGCGAGAACCGCATCCGCCTTCGCAATCGAATCGAGATGCGCAAACAAGGACTGCTTAAAATCCATGTTCTCCGGCGCAGATTCGATAACGAGATCGACAGTAGGAACGACCGCGTCGAGGTCGCTCGAATTGCTAATCTGCGCGAATCCTGCACTCGCCAGCCCATGCTCAACCAACAGCCGCGCAAACGCGATAGCCCGTGTCTGAGCCTCCGCCGCCGACTCAGCCGAACGGCTCAGAATGGTAACCGGAACCCCGCCAGTCGCCAGCGTAGTCGCGATCCCCGGACCCATCATCCCCGTCCCAATCACAGCCGCCGATTGAATCCGCATGGCTGTGAGTATACCGAATCAAGCCTCAACCGCAGGCTCGGCACTGAACAACTCACTCCGCTCCCCCACCGTCATCAGCGGACCCTGCAACCGCACCGGCGACCCCGTGTCCTGATACAGCAAATCGCCCTCGCCGAGTAGGCACTCCGCACCACCCACGCCGAGCACCAGGCGCGACTCGATCGCGCTCGTCACCCGCAACGCAACCTTCGCCGCCAGGTTCCCTTTCAGAGTCCCCTCAATGATGTCGCGCGTCGGACGCTGCGTCGCGAGGATCATATGGATGCCCACCGCGCGCGCCCTCGCTCCCAGCCGCGCGATCCGCGATTCCACTTGCCGGCGTTCCATCTTGTGCGCGACCAGGTCCGCGTATTCATCGCAGACGCACACGATGCGCGGCATCTGCTCGCGGATCTTCGCATTCGCCCGCGTCAGATCATCGACGCCTTCTTCTTCGAACACTTTATAGCGCGAGTCCATCTCGGCGATCAACGCGTCGAACAGCCCGGCCGGCGTCAGTGCACCAGTGCGCGAAACCAGCGCCTCGCTCCGCCACAGGAACGGCGAGGTCTGCCAATCGCTGAACGCTCCGCCCTTCGGATCAATCAGCGCAAATCGCAAGGATTGCGGCGTATTTTGCAGGATCAGCCCCGCGATCGCCGTCCGCAGCCATTCCGTCTTCCCACTGCCGGACGTCCCCACAACCAGCATATGCGCGCTCACCGGATTCGCCAGATCCGCGAACTTCAACGATCCCAACAAGTCGATTCCAAGCGGAACGCGCGACGAAACATCCGTCCTCGGCAACTGCGCGCGGACCCCTGAAAACCACACCGCACGCCGATCCTTCCGCGCGACATCGACCACCAGCTTCCCGCGATCCACGCGAATCAACGGCGACGATTCGAGTCCCATCCGCACTTGCAAATCGAGCGCCAGCGCCGTGATCTTCTTCGCCGCCACACCCTTCGCCGGATTCAACTGATACCGTACGAACGCCGCCCCTTGTTGCGGAGGAGACGTCAGCACGACATCCGTCCCAATCTCCCTGCACACGTTCACAATCCGCTCGCCCGCTTCATCAAACCCACCCGCCGGACTCGCCGCGAGCTTCGCCAGATCGAGCGAGTTCGCCGACTCAGGCGCAGCCGGCTCGGCGACGCTCTCCACATGTTTCTCTTCTTCGCGCTCCGGTTCCGATGAGGACACCGTCTGCTCGCCCGCACCCGGCAGCACGCCAGCCAACCGCGCCACGATCGGCTTCAGCAAGTCGATACCGGTCTTCAATTCTTCACGCGTATACGCGATCTCTTTGAGCATCGGCTGCAGTTGCACGAGCGTAATCCCCGCGCCCTGTTCCGAGCCGCCGCCCAACATGAGCCCGTACATCACCGCCTGCGCCAGGTCCGCCTCAGCCGCGCCCGTCCCCGCCCGGTATTCGATCGCACACCATTCTTCGCCATCGCTGCCCGGCGACGCCGCAGGCTTCCGAAGGATCGTGTCCGCGCGCCCCTGAATCATCACCGGAGCCGTCCACTCCGGATCCTCGAACGTGTACGTCAAATGCCGGTCCGGATCGACCAGCCCATTCGCATCGCGCCAACTCGCCGTCGCCTCGTCATAGCGGATCTGCCCACTCTCGAGCCCCGCGTGGACGATCCCGCGGAACCACCCCGACCACTCCTTCACCGCCGACCAGAACTGCAGCACCTCCGCCGTCGATTCCTTCAACGCGCCCTGATATCTCGTCAGCCTCGGAGCGACGAACGACTCATACATATGCCGCTCGAGCGTCCCGACAGTCGCAATATCCGCCGCGCTCAACGTACGCTGCCAGTTGCGCGGACCGGGGCGAAACAGATCGGAAATGGATTCGTGAAAGATCCGCGTCAGCAGACGGCTCGACGATCGCGTTCCCCAAACGCCCTGGCTCGCCGCGAATATTTCGTTGCGAATTTCCCCTGCATTCAGAACAACCGGATCAGTCCGCTTCGCACGGATCCCCAGCGCCCCCAGGAATCGCACGAAAGAGGACCGCCGGTGGTCCGGCCAGGTATCCAAGTTGAACGGGATGATGACGCGCATAGTCTGCCAGTTGCTGTTGCGGCACACGGATCGCCTGGGCCGCCTCTTCTAGTTTGACGATAGAATGCATCGCCAGAAAATCCAGTAGATCACTGACAAAATGATCTTTTGCTGCCTTGGGTTTCAACTCCTCGATAAAGTCCTCGAGCACCGCCGGCGGATGCGCGGAAAACCACTCCGCAAGCGCCCCCGTCGCGACCGTATTTCCTCGATGGACAAGATTACCACTCTGGGCGTTGCCGTGTAAGCTGCGCAACGCTTCGAGCGCCCCCAGCGCTTCCGCCGAAGGCTGCACCAGTAGCGCTCCCCGGCCGCGCAACCGATCGAGAATCTCCCGTGCTTTCTGCAAATTAGAGCCGACAGTGAGCCGCGCATCGCGGATCAGAACCAGCGGCGGATCGATATCGGGATTCCAGTCCTGCTCGATCTTCTCGAGCCTCGCCGCAAACGCCCGCGCCTGCGCCTGATTGACCACTTCATACACCGCATCGAACCCCGTCGGATGAGCGCCCTCGGCCTCTGCTTCAGGGGCCTGGTCATCCAGGAAATCGAACAGGACCGGCAGCCCCGTCAGCAGCAATTCCTCGGCATCGGCCGGCGGATTCGCAAGCGCACATTCACGCCGCCCGGCGAACTCATCCGCGAGGAATTCCTCTGTCGTGCGAGCGTCCATCTGCTTCGATCCGCGAGCAGCTTCGAAGTGCTCCGCGGCCGAGTAAATGAGCCGCCGCGCGACGCACTGATCCGACTGGCCGAAGAGCTGCTTCATGGCCGCTTCCCGCAACGGCCAAAGTGCCTCATCAGGCTGGTTAACGGCCTGTTTCGCGCTTTCGAGCGACCGCAGTCGCGCGATCTCCGGCTGGCTGTCGAGCCGCTTCCGCAGCACCTCGTGACCCTGCCTCCAACTCAGCGGATGCAGCTCCGCGCGATGCAGCGAAAGGCGGTCGAAAATGTACCGGTCGAGCTTCTCCTCGAGCCGCGCCGCGAAGCTCGCCTGCATCGACGAAATGACCACCACATTGGTCAGCTCCGCATGCAGGTCCGCGACCGCTTTTCCGAACGCGAGTAGACCGCTCAGGTCCCCCGGTACCGTTTCTAAGGCTTCTACCTGATCGAAACAGAAAACAACTGGTGAAGGAGAGAACATCCTGCACAGTTGCAGCACCGTCTGATTGGCTCGTTCCTCGGGCGAAATATCCCCGGTCTCCTCGCCCGCGAGTTCCAATTTTTCGATCACCGAATCGGCCAGGTCATCACCGCGCAGCCACGCCGCGCACGCGCTGCGAAATCGATTTTCCCGAAAATTCGTGAGAACGCTCGAAAGTCCATAAGAAAGGCCGAGCTTCTGTTTCACCTCCTCGATCGAGCCGATCTTCTCGAGCAGCCCGTCGAGCCGCGTCACGCCTGCGGCAGAGGTTTCCCTTAGTAACTCGTTCGCGAAAGCGCAGCGCAGATGCCTCCAGATCAGCGGAGCGACCGTCCCCAGTCGCACCGAAACCAGCACTCCTTCAGAGTGTTGTTCGAGATGCGCCCGCAGCCTCGACAGGATGTGCGTCTTGCCGCTGCCCCCCTCGCCGTACAGCAGCAGGCACGTGCTGCCGGAGCCGTGCGAGACTTCCTCCACCAGGTCGTGGCACAACTCGAACACCGGCTGATGGATGTGCGGAACGTCGCCTTCGAGGCGCGCCCACGGATCCGGCACGGCGTGTGTCAGAAATGGATTGCGGATGGTGGCCAGCACCGTCATCGCTTGAGCGGATCCTCCACTTCCGGCGGAGTCGCATGAATCAGCCGCCCCAGCTCAGGATGCAGTTCATCCATGCGCCGCTTCATTTCCCAAGCAATGCGCCGGTAACTGAAGTGTCCCTTCACACCGCTACGCAAGCGGCTGATGTATTCGACTTCAGCGAAGTCCATCTTGAACAGGAAGCGTCCACGCGTCGAGAACGGCAGAATGTACTGCCGCGCCGGATCGGGCAGCTTGCCGAACACCTCCGCAGCCGCGTCCTGCACCTCGCGATACATCGGCTCGAGCCCCGCCTCCACGATCGCCGCTGGAGTCTCATATCCAAGCGCAGTCGTAAATTCCTGCCGCGTCTGATGGCAGCGGCGATGGCGATGCAGATCCCGATACGCGCCGATATCCATGACGAAATCGAAGACGAACGGTCCACCGCGGAAGCCGTTCAACAGTTCATCGCGCTTCGTGCGCGACCGCAACGCGACATCGATCGCCTCACGCCGCAGCGGAGCGTGGCCGTCCATCAAATCGTAGAGCCACCGATAAGGATGCGCCGTCACGCCGTAGAGCAGCGTCGCCGCGATGTCCGCCTCGGCATTCCTTGGCTCGAGCAGATCGGCTACATGCGTCG
>DASXZC010000281.1:0-15662 GCA_036502165.1 Bryobacteraceae bacterium | reverse complement strand
TCACCGACAGCAATGGCAGCGTTAATTTCACGACCATTTATCCGGGTTGGTATTCAGGACGAGCCGTCCATATACACGTCCGCGTCCGGACTCATTCCGGCTCGACTTTAACGGGTCAATTCGTCACTCAGTTATTTTTCGACGACTCCGTGACGGATACGGTCCTCTCTGCGGCACCTTATAATACCCGCGGAACGCGAGACACCAGAAACGCGAACGACATGGTGTACACAGGCGCCACTCATCCCGACCGCTCGCTCGTGACGCTTACGAAAACGAGCCAAGGCTATACGGCCTCGATCAACACCATCACGACGCTGACGACGGGCGCGACAACGACAACGACTCCTGGAACTCGCTACGCTCTGCCTCACGTCGCCTATGGCGGAGGCTGGTATACCGGACTCTACCTGACAAACCTCAACGCATCGAGCGCGTCCTCGCCGCTCGTCCTCTATGGAGTCGACGGAACGAAGCTCACGATTCCCAGACTCTCGGGTGCCGCCGGATCCCAACAGGTAACTATCGCGGCCAATTCGACAGCGATCGTTGAGCTCCCGAATTCGGGCGATCTGACGATGGCGTGGCTCGATCTGACGCTGCCGTCAGGAGTCTTCGGATATGCGGTCCTGCGACAGTCGATCGCAAATCAGCCGGATCAGGAAACGGCGCTCCCGCTGAATTCGGAAGCCGGCCAGAATGCGGACCTGATCTATGACGACACCGCACAAACCACCGCCGTCGCGATCGCCAATCCGGGAACGTCCTCGATCGTCGTCGGCGCGACCGCCTACAAAGAGGATGGCTCGCAAATCGGCTCGGGCACGTTGAGCCTCGCCGCGCTGAATAAGTCGGCGTTCGCCTTACATCAGCTCGAAGGACTCTCTGGAATCGCAGGAACTCGCGGACGCGTTACGTTCACCGCGGCGAGCGGAACGTTCGCGATCCTGGGCGTCCGTTTCGGCGCGACCACGTTTCCGGCGCTCCCAGTCAACTACCGGTAGCTCAATGGCCAGGGCCGCGGAATACGGCGTTAAGGAACAGCAGGTTCAGGCCGTCCAGGTACGCGCGGTAGTTCACATCCTCAGTGAATCCGATCAGATTGCCGCGGCCATCTTTCTCAACGACGGCGAACGGCTTGAACGCGAGTTGCTTCCGGTACTCGTCCCAGATGTAACCGCTCGCCAAGACCTGGTCGGGCCCGGCGAAGGATGCGGCGTTAAAGCCCTTGTCCATTTTGAGCGGCGTGAAGATTGAGCGCCCCATGACGAGAGCGTTCACTGTTTCCGGAACGCCCACGGTCAGCCACAAATCCTGATCGACTTTCACACGCGCCAGGATGCCGTGGGCGGAGCCAGGCAACTCGCCGTCGGGTTGAATCGCCTTCGCCAAGTCCTCTTCCTTAGTCAGCAGCTTGCCCGGCACGCGTGCGGAATCCGGAGCGGGTGTACCAGTTCCGCCGCCGGCCGGCTTTTCGCCTCCCGGCGCTGCGGCGGGAGCAGCGGGCACAGCATTCTCCTGGTGAATCGACAGCAAACTATTCTTCGGATCCGCCATAAACTGCAGTGCTCCGCCGCCGATGCCGATCAGCGTTCCGCCCTGTTCCACCCAATCCTTGAGCCGCCGCGCTCCGTTAGCGCCAAGGATGCTCGCGTATCCTCCGCCGCCGGTGTCGGGAAGAATAATGACCTGGAATTCAGTCAAGTCCGCCGTCGCCAATTGCTGCGTGCGGATCACCGTTACCGGATATCCGAATTGCCGCTCGAGTACGAATCGCGTGGCGCCCGCCGAGCCCGCTGACGTCGGGCGATCCCAGGCCATCGCGATATGGATTTTCCTAATCCAAGTGACGTAGCGGCTGCCAAAGTTCGGCCCATCGTCCACCCAACTGGTGTCGGATCCCACCGCCTCCGCGCCGCTCGACTTCGCCAGTTCAGCGACCTTTGCCCCGAGATCAGCCGGATTGTCAGCCGCCTTCAGAATGAGCGAACCAGCCGGAAACCGGCGGCCGCCTTCGAGCGTGAACGCCTTGTCAGAGGAATAAACACGCAAGCCCGCACGCAGCGCCGCGGTCAGGAATCGACCGGCCGCATTCGTTCCCCAAGGCACCAGGAACGCCACCGATCCTGAGCCGGTCACCGATCCTTTCGGCCAATCCTCCGCAGTCACCAATTCAAAGGATCCCTGTGAAGGCGATCCGTTGGCGATGCACTCGACGTTGAACTGCAGCGGTACGCTCCACGCCGTGACGTCGTAAATCTCGCTGCCCCGACGATGTTTGCGGCGTTCCTCTTCGGCTTTGACGAACTTGTCATCCATCGAGACGACCGGATCGAGGAACGTGCGGATCAACCGTTTGGCAGGCTGCGCCAGAGGGATCACATACGAACCCGCCGGATATCCTCCGAACGCCGTCTTCGCGCGGCTCACTTCGACGCCTTGCTCGCTCAGCAACTGCGCCAGCCGATCGACGTTTGAAACGTTCCCGCGGCGCGGCAGAATGTATTCACGAATGGCTTCCTTCGAACCTTCGTCGACCGCCGTCACATGATACTTCCAGAAATTGTCGAGCAGTTCCTGGCGATGCATCGCGGCGGTCTCGCACGTCGCAAGCGAAGTCGTGAAGTGCCGCCGCACAGTAGTCCTGTATTCAATGACCGACTCGTCGGACTTCTTCACGATCAATCCGCGCGTCGAACCATTCTCGTAAGTCACGGCGAGGCTGCCGAAATATGCTGGCCAGCTTGCGCCATAACCGGGATAAAAGGCGTCGTACACTTCACGCGTAAAGTAGCTGAAGCCGAATTTGTCGAAATATTTCGCGTTATTTTTTCCAAACCAAGTCAGTGACGTTCTCTGTTCGCGCGTCAAATGTGGATTGAACGGGTCGGCCTCGGGAGTGAAGTAGTACGTATTGTCAGTGCCCATCTCGTGGAGGTCGACGAAGACTTGCGGTAGCCACTCGAGAAGAATCCGCATCTGTCCTTTGATCTCGGGCTGGGTGAACGCGAGCCAGTCGCGATTCATATCAAAGAAGTAATGATTGGTGCGTCCGCCGGGCCAATCCTCGGTATGCTCGGCGGCAATAGGATTCGAATCGGGTTCGAGCCCCTCGCTCATTTCATAACTATGTATAAAGCGGTCGCGCCCATCGGGATTCTGGGTCGGCACGAGGATCACCACTGTATTCGCCAGAATCGACGCGACCATCGAATCATTGCGCGCCGCCAAGAGATGATATGCCGTGACCATGGCGGCATCGGGCGACGAGATCTCATTTCCATGAACGCCGTAGGCGAGCCACACGATCGTCGGCATCGACTCAATCAATCGCTTCGCTTCGGCGGCGCTCGTCTTTCGAGGATCGGCGAGCTTCTTCATCGCCCCCTGAATTTCCGGAAGCCGTGCAATGTTCGCCTCGGATCCGATGGCCGCGTACACCAACCTCCGGCCTTCCCAGGACTTCGCGAACTCCCAGACCTTCATCCGCGCCGGCGCTGCGGCCGCGAGCGTTTCGAAGTACCGCACGAGGTTCGCGGACCAGGTAATCCGGTCGCCGAATTCATAGCCGAGCACCTGTTTCGGCGTGGGGATCGAGCTGTCATATTGGGCACCCGGCCAATATTCGAACGGTTTAGCCGTTTGCGCGGACACGGGCACAAGCAGGGCGAGAGCAGCAAGAAAAGATGTCGGCTTCATGATCTCAAGTAAGTCTATCAGGGGAGCCGTACATAAGGATGGGGGAGCCCAAAAGGAAACGGCGCCGGTTGCCTCCCCGTCTCCAGGGGCAACCGGCGCCATTACTTTTGTACGATAAAGTCTGCCGACGCTACAAAATTCGCGTCATTTCAGGCTCAACCGACCTCCGAATCCGTGTCGGGCTTCAATACGGCAGAAGGCTGGACTTTATTGCTTGCTAACGCGACGACGACGAAGACCTGCGCCGACCAGACCCAGGCCAGTCAGCACTGAGAGAACCGAGGACGGCTCCGGAGCGCTGGTGTCAACCAGGAAGCCCGTCGGGTTTGCACCGACGTTGGCGATCTGGAATTGGACAGTGTGAGTCGTGCCCGCGACTAAGCTACCGACCGCGTCAAAAGCGGTCAGCGACTGGTAGTTGGAGGTTTGCGTAACGCAGCTGCCAACCGAACCGATCGACGTTCCCGTTCCCGTGGCCGCAACACCGTCGATCAGAATTTGACCGCAGTTATCCACAGCCCAATTGCCGGTGAATTCGAACGGAGTGCTACCAGCAGAGGTGAAGGTATAGGTGTAGGTGTAGAGACCGTCGACGCCTTGGCCGTTTGCGGCGACGCCGATCCAGTCAGCGCCGAGAGTACCGAACGCCGGAGCGTTTGCTCCGCCGCTGGTATCGAGCCAACCAGGGTTTGAAGTGACGTCCACGGCCGTACCGCTGGTGGCACCTGGACCAGTGAAGGTGTAGGTACCCACACCCGTGCTTTGTATTACACCCGCGTTGGCGACAGTACTGGCTGCGGCAACAGCGAGGATGAGAAGTGTATGTTTCATTGTGACTATAGTCCTATTGTGAGTTTTGCCCGACCATGGTAGTGTACCATGACTTGTCAAGAGATAGTCCTACGATATTGGTATAGAGTACTACTTTCCCCTAACCCTCAAAAATCTGCAGGAATGCGCTCCCAGGACAGCGCCCAGGCGAGTGGTGATACACGATTCGCGGGTGTTGGTGACCCGATCGAAACAGCGGTGCTATACCATGGTGAACATGCGACATTCGATTCTGCTGGTGCTACTATTGATCCCAATGTCCGGCAGTGGCCAGGAACACAAACAGATCCAGGTGCACGGTCATCGGGGAGCCCGCGCCAAGCGGCCGGAAAATACAATTCCGGCCTTTGAATACGCGATTTCGATCGGTGTGGATGTGCTCGAAATGGATCTCGCCGTGACCAAGGACAACGTCCTGGTGGTGTCACATGATCCGATTTTGCACCCGCCGGTGTGCAAGGGTCCGGTCGCGTCCGCTGTCATACACACGCTTACGGTCAAGCAGGTGAAGGAATGGGATTGCGGATCGATTCAAAATCCGCGATTCCCGGAACAGCAGACCGTCCCCGGAACCAGAATTCCCACCTTCGACGAGGTTCTGGATCTCGCGCCTAAGGGCACCTTCGAATTCAACGTCGAGACCAAGAGCTTCCCTGATCATCCGGAATATTCGCCGGCGCCGGCGGAATTTTCGCGTATGTTGATCGACTCAGTCAGGCGGCACAAACTCGAGAAGCGGGTCATGATCCAGTCGTTCGATTTCCGCACGCTGGTCGCGGCCCGGAAGATCGCACCTGAAATCCGGTTATCGGCGTTGTACGAGTCGGGTCCGAAGGATTTCGTCACCCTGTCCCACGAAGCGGCGAATGCGGAAATCGTCTCTCCGGAACAACATCTGGTCACGCTCGAGAAGGTCGTCGCGGCCCACGCGAAGGGGATTCAAGTGGTACCGTGGACGTCCGATACGCCCGCCGATTGGGAGCGTTTGATTCGCACGGGAGTGGACGCGATCATATCGGACGACCCCGCGGCATTAATTGCTTATTTAAAAAAGCAGGGGTTGCGGTGAGCTAATTGCGATTCTAGGATCCTTATTTTTTTGGCAATTTAACTCTGGATTGCGCTATTTGTGCTCCATTAATCCCGCCATGGACTGAAGCGGGTGTTTAGGCCGTGAGAATTAGACTATAGATATGGCGGTCTGCCGATCCAGTTCACCCCATCCAAGTGGGAGACGGCGGCCCATTCCATGCAAGGCTGCAAAATTGTAGAATTGAGCTGGAGTGTGACTCCGCAATATGCCAACCGGCTTCAATCCTAACCATACGTCCTCCGCAACCGCTCAGGATGCTGACGCGCACTCCGCTGACTCCAGTGGACTTCCAACAGCCACGCCGCCGACTCCCCAGCAATATCGTGATGCCTTGCGTTTGATGCTCCTGTCTCGCAAGCTCGACGACCGCGAAATCGTGCTGAAACGCCAGAACCGCATCTATTTTCAGGTCAGTGGCGCCGGGCATGAGGCCATCCAGGTGGCGGCGGGAATGGCACTGCGCCCCGGGCATGACTGGTTTTACCCGTATTACCGCGACCGCGGACTGGCGTTGGCGCTAGGCGTCACCGCCGCCGACATGCTGCTTGGATCCGTCGGAGCTCCGGACGATCCCGCATCCGGCGGCCGGCAAATGCCATCGCACTGGAGCTCGCCCTCCTTACACATCGTCACCGGCTCATCGCCGACCGGTACCCAGTTCGTGCAGTCGATGGGATGCGCCGCGGGCGGGCGATACATCGATCCAACATCCGATGAAATCACGCTCGTCACAACCGGCGACGGAGCGACCAGCGAGGGCGAATTCTGGGAAATGATGAACGTCATTTGCCTCGACCGGCTGCCTGTGCTGGTGCTGGTTGAAGACAACGGCTACGCGATCTCGGTTCCCGTCGAAAAGCAGACCGCCGGCGGCAGCATTTCGAAATTGCTGTCGGGATTCCCAGGGTTGCTGCGGATCGAAATCGACGGCACTGACTTCGAAGCGAGCTTCCGAGCGATGCAGGAAGCGGAACAGTACGTCCGTCATCAGCGCCTGCCCGCGATCGTGCACGCGCATTGTACGCGGCCGTATTCTCACTCGCTTTCAGACGACGAGGAAATGTACAAAGCCGTCGACGAGCGCAAGGCCGAAGCCGAGCGCGATCCGCTGGCCCGCTTTCCGAAATGGCTGATGTCGCACGGACTGCTCGAGCCCGCCGAGTACGACAGGATCCTGCGCGAGGTTGCCGGCACGGTCGAAGACGCAACCGCACGCGCGCTTCGAGCGCCTGTTCCATCACGCGGCACGGTGAAGCGATACTTGTATTCCGAACGCGTCGACCCCACGTCGAAGGACTTTGATACGCCGCCTCGACCCTCGGGCGAGCCGCGCACGATGGTTGATTCCATCAATATTACGTTGAACGAAGAGATGGGGCGCGACGAGCGCGTGGTGGTCTTCGGCGAGGACGTCGCGGATTGCGGCAAGGATGAAAATCTCGGGAAGGTGAAGGGCAAGGGCGGCGTCTTCAAAGCGACGCAAGGATTGCAGACCGCCTACGGTACGCGGCGCTGTTTCGATTCTCCACTGGCCGAGGCCGCGATCGTTGGACGCGCGCTCGGAATGGCGGTGCGTGGATTGAAGCCCGTCGCGGAGATTCAATTCTTCGATTACATCTGGCCGGCGATGATGCAGATCCGCGATGAGATGGCGACCATACGTTGGCGCTCGCACAATGGATTCTCGTGTCCCGCCGTGCTGCGTGTGCCAATCGGCGGATATTTGAATGGCGGCGCGATCTATCACAGCCAATGCGGCGAGTCGATCTTCACGCACATTCCCGGTCTGCGCGTGGTGTTCCCGTCAAATTCGCAGGACGCTTGCGGATTGTTGCGCACGGCGATCCGCTGCGACGATCCGGTGCTGTTCCTCGAGCACAAGCGTTTGTACCGCGAGATGTACAATCGCGCTCCGCATCCGGGGCCGGATTATTTGATCCCCTTCGGCAAGGCGAAAATCGTGAAGCCCGGCCAGAATCTGACGGTCATCACGTACGGAGCACTGGTTCAAAAATCGCTGCAGGCCGCCGTGCAGATCGAGCAGAAGCGCGCAGGCGAAGTTACGATCGAGGTGATCGATCTGCGCTCGCTCGCGCCTTACGATTGGGAAACCATCTCGACGTCGGTCGAAAAAACCGGTCGCGTGCTGATCGCTCACGAAGACACGATCAGTTGGGGCTACGGAGCGGAGATCGCCGCGCGCATCGCCGACGAACTGTTCTGGTCGCTCGACGCTCCGGTCGGACGCGTGGCCGCGCAGGATACCTGGGTAGCCTATCATCCGCAACTCGAAGCGGAGATCCTTCCGCAGACCGATGACTTGGTCCGGGAAGCCGAACGTCTGCTGGCAGTCTAGGATGCCTACGATTGTCGGCTTGGGCGAAGCGCTATTCGATGTTTTCGAAAACGGTAAAGAGGTGGTGGGCGGAGCTCCTCTGAACTTCGCTGTGCACGCGCACCGGCTGGCGCAAGTGATCGGAAAATCGGCGACGATCGCGAGTCGCGCCGGCGCCGATGAACATGGCGCAGCGTTGCGGACGTTTCTACAATCTGCTGGAATGACCGCCGATTTCGTAGAACTGGATCCCGAGCATCCGACCGGCACGGTGCAAGTGAAGGTCGATGCGACGGGCCATGCATCATATGAAATCATCAGCGGAGTCGCGTGGGATTTCCTCGAATCGACTCCCGAATTTGACGCGCTCGCCGACCGGTGCGAGTTGGTCTGCTACGGCACGCTCGCGCAACGGTCGCCCCAATCTCGCAGGACAATCGAAGCTTTCCTTGTGAGGGCGAAAAAGGCGCTGAGGCTATTCGACGTCAACTTGCGGCAGTCGTTCTACGACTACTCAGTGGTTCGCCGCGGGTGCGCGCTGGCGACGGCCGTGAAGGTGAACGAGGAAGAACTCGGCGTGCTGACTTCGATGTTGACCCTCCGCGGATCAACGCCTGGCGATCGGATCCTTTCCCTCTTCGAGCGATTCCCAATTGAAGTCGTAATCCTGACGCGAGGCGCGGCGGGGACGGCGATCTATACAACGAACGGACGATTTGAAGATAAGCCTGCATTCTATCCAATGATGCCCGGCGCGGACAGCGTAGGCGCCGGCGACGCAGCGACGGCCGCGGCGGCGATTGCGATTCTAGCCGGGCATCCTTTCGATCATGTCGTGAAAGTGGCGAATCATGCCGGAGCATTCGTCGCCTCGCGGCCCGGAGGCACGCCGGTGTTGCCGGATGAAATTCTTCGGATGTTGGATCGCAGGGCAGGTTAGCTTCGGTACGCTACTGCGACTTCCGCCGCGAGCTTGGCATTGTTCACAAGCAGCAACTTGTTCACCCCGAGCGTACGTCCTCCGCTGACGTGTGCGAGATGGCTCAACAGGAACGGCGTGAGTGCCTTTCCGCGGATCTTCTCGCGATCGGCCTCGACGAGCGCCGTGGCGATCCACTCCTCAACCTGCGGGCGCGGGATCGCCGATTCCGCAGGAGGAGGATTGGCGATCAGCAGTCCTCCGCCGTGGTCGACGCAATCCCAATGAGCGCGTGCGATTCGCGCGAGTCCTGTGGCATCTGAAGCCCAATGTTCGAGCGTGAATCCGCTGTCAGTCGAGTAGAAGGCGGGAAGTTGCGACGATCCGAATCCAATGACCGGCACGCCCGCCGTCTCGAGGACTTCGAGAGTCAGTCCGATGTCGAGCACCGCCTTCGGGCCGGCACATACAACAGCGACCCGCGACAAAGAGAACTCGACGAGATCCGCCGAGATGTCGAACGTCGACTGCGCGCCGCGATGGACTCCGCCGATTCCGCCGGTCGCGAAGAATCGAATTCCGCAGGCGGAGGCGACCATCATCGTCGCCGCGACAGTCGTTGCGCCCAATCCGCGCGCGGCGATCACGGGACCGAAGTCGCGGCGGCTCACTTTCGTGACGCCCGATGCAGTGGCCAGCCGCTCGACTTCGGACGCAGTCAATCCGGCCACGATCTCGCCGTCAATCAATCCGATCGTCGCAGGAATCGCACCGGCGCCACGCACGGCGGCTTCCATAGCAGCGGCGGTTTCGAGGTTGTGGGGATGGGGCAGGCCGTGCGAAATCACTGTCGATTCGAGCGCCACCACAGCGTGGCCCGCGGCGAGGGCATCGGCAATCTCAGGCCGGATGACAAGATGTTTCATTCAACACTTCTCATTGTGCGCAAGAGCTGCCGCGGCCGCTTGATTCCCGCGCCTGGCAGCTTCAAACGGATCGCACCCGGCGATTAACGAGGCGAGAAATCCGCCGCAGAATGCATCGCCCGCGCCCGTGGTGTTGCACAACACAAGCGAACGTCCGGAGGGAACAACTGCGTGGCCGGTGGGTGTCGAGACGAGGCATCCCTCGCCTCCGAGCGTGATCGCGACGTTCTTTACGCCCATCGCGCGCAAGGATTCGGCCGCACGCCCGGGGTCGGTCGAGCCCGTGAGCAATTCCGCTTCGTGAAGATTAGGAGTGATCCAGTCGAGGCCGCGCAGGAAGTCCGAACCCGCGAGCGTCGATGCTGACAAGTAGGATGGGTCGAGCAGACAAATCGCTCCGGACGACGCGGCAAGCGCTCTGAGTGCGACGGCGGTCTCTCGCGACCCTGCTTCCTGCAAGCTGTAGCCACAGAGGTAAACGCCGTCGCCGAATTTCAGCAACTGTTCGGGCAGCGGGCCGTACGGCTCGGCGTTCACACCGCGGTAGGAATAAAACGTTCGCTCCCCGTCAAGCGACGCGATAGCGAGGATCGTGCCCGTCCGCGTGTTCGCGCGCGACTGGACAAGAGACGTGCCGGCCCCGTTCGAGCGCAGGCCCGCAAGCAGCATTCGTCCGAATTCGTCGTCGCCTGCGACTCCAATCACCTCGACTTGCGCGCCTGCCCGCGCTGCCGCTACTGAGCAGTTGTAAGCCGCGCCCGCGCACGTCAGGTCGAGCCGATTGAGCGTCGTGTCCCCTCCGCGGCACGGCTCGGTTTGCGGAATCGCAACGATGTCGACGCACAAATCCCCGAATACAAATAACGAAGCAGGCATGAGGAATCCATTATCACAGGCGGCGAGGAGTCCACAATAGAAAGATGCTTCCGTTCGCAATGGCGGCTCTCGCGGTGATCGTGGCCGCCGGTATCTCGTGGATGATCTGGCGGACATCGCGATCGTATGTTGCCATCGCGGCGATCGTACTGCTGATGGCTGGGCAATTGACCGCTTCTTTGCTGGTCGGACAACTGCTACTGGCGGGACGTCCACCATTGATGCTGCCGCTGATGCTGGTGGTAATCGCATGCACTTTGTACGCGGCACTG
Source organism: Bryobacteraceae bacterium (assembly GCA_036502165.1). Taxonomy (GTDB): domain Bacteria; phylum Acidobacteriota; class Terriglobia; order Bryobacterales; family Bryobacteraceae; genus F-183. The sequence continues at coordinate 4,711 of DASXZC010000281.1, read as the reverse complement.
TCGGAAATCGGCGGCCGGATGGCAATCGGTTTTTCGTTCGCGTGGCTCATCGGTTTCCAATGCTTCCGACTGCCGCTCGAACTGGTCATGCATCAGGCAGCTGTCAGCGGAATCATGCCGGAACAGATGACGTTCACCGGCGACAACTTCGACATCCTCACGGGAATCACTGCGCTCATCGTCGCGTGGCTGGCGTCGAAGGGCAAGGCTCCGCGGTGGCTCTTGATCGCGTGGAATGCGATGGGATCGGTGCTGCTCATCATCATCGTAGGAATCGCTGGCGCCTCGCTGCCGATGTTCGCCGCGTTTGGTCCTGACAAGCTCAATACATGGGTCGCGGATCCGCCTTACATCTGGCTGCCGGGCGTGCTCGTGCAGGCAGCGCTGTTCGGACACATCGTGATCTGGCGCAAGCTATTTTTCACCAAGCCCGAGTAGGGTCTCGAGGAACGGCGCCTGCTCCTCTTTGTGGACAATCGAGATCTCGATGTTGCGGAATCCCGCTTTGCGAAGATACTCGTCGATCTCGACTTCAGCGAAGCCCAACCACCGGTCGGCGTACAACTCGCGAGCCTCTTCAAAGTTGTGACGGACCAGGTCGAGGATCACGATGCGCCCGCCAGGTTTTAGAATTCGGCGTGCCGCATCGACCGCCTTCTGCGGATGCGGAGCGTGATGCAGCGATTGGCTGAAGAACGCGAGATCGACGGATTCGGCGTCGATCGGTGGCGACTCGAGATCGCCGACTCGATAGTCGAGATTGGTGACCCCGTGACGCGCCGCTAGGTCTCGACCGAACTCAACCATCTTTTCCGAATTGTCGACCGCGATCACTTGCTTCGCGCGTTGGGCGAGCAGTTGCGAGAACGTCCCTTCCCCGGCGCCCAGATCGGCGATCACCATGGGCGGCAGCAGTTTGAGCAACGTCTCGGCCAACCCTTGCCAACTTCGGCCGGGAAGATACTCACGTCCGAAACGCCCGGCAAGCCCGTCGAAATAGGCGCGCATTTTGTCTTCGCGTTTCTTCAAAGCGAGGCGCATCGAATCCTGATCGGAAGCCGCCTCGGGAATCTCATCCATCGCATTTCGAAAGACCTGCCGCAGATGATCGACGACCGCCCGCTCGCCTCCGCGTTGTTCCTTCAGATGGTAGAGAATGTTCTTACCGTTGCGGCGATCCTCCACCAATCCGGCCTGCTTAAGCTGAGCTAAGTGAGTCGACAAGCTGCTCTGAGCCATCGAGAGGATCGCCTGCAGTTCCGCGACTGAAAGTTCTTCCTTCTCTAAAAGCAATAAGATACGGACGCGCGCCGGATCGGACAGTAGCCGCAGCCATTTGAGTATTGACGCCATGAAGTGTTCTCAGTTATTATATCAACATATCGCGATTCGTCGATAGAAGATTAGAAAGGAACTAGTTTGAGCACTGCAACTCTGAACCCAACCACCACTGCCACCGACTACAAAGTCGCCGACATGGGCCTCGCCGAATGGGGCCGCAAGGAAATCGGAATCGCCGAGCACGAGATGCCCGGCTTGATGTCGATCCGCAAGAAATATTCCACCGAAAAGCCGCTCGCCGGAGTGCGAGTTACCGGCTCGCTGCACATGACAATTCAAACGGCAGTGCTGATCGAGACGCTGGTCGATCTCGGCGCGACGGTCCGCTGGGCGAGCTGCAACATCTTTTCGACCCAGGATCACGCGGCGGCGGCGATTGCAGCGGCTGGCGTGCCGGTGTTCGCCTGGAAGGGCGAGTCGCTCGAGGAATATTGGGATTGCACGTTCAAAGCCGTCACGCATCCCGGCGGCAAGGGTCCTGAACTGGTGGTCGACGACGGCGGCGATGTGACGCTGCTGATCCACAAGGGTTATGAGCTCGAGAACGGCGATGACTGGGTCAACTCGCCGTCCGAAAGCCACGAAGAGAAGGTCATCAAAGACTTGCTCAAGCGCGTGAATGCTGAAAATCCCCAACACTGGCATCAGTTGGTGAAAGATTGGCGCGGAGTGTCGGAAGAGACGACCACCGGCGTGCATCGCCTGTACAAGATGCAGGAGCAGGGCAAGCTGCTGGTTCCCGCAATCAATGTCAACGATTCAGTGACGAAGTCGAAGTTCGACAACCTGTACGGCTGCCGCGAGTCGCTGGCCGATGGCATCAAGCGCGCGACGGACGTGATGGTCGCGGGCAAAGTCGCGGTCATCTGCGGTTATGGCGATGTCGGCAAGGGCTCGGCGCATTCGTTGCGCGGCATGGGAGCGCGCGTGATTGTGACGGAAGTCGATCCGATCAATGCGCTGCAGGCGGCGATGGAAGGCTTCGAAGTGACGACGGTCGAAGACACGCTTGGCCGCGGCGACATTTATGTCACCTGCACCGGCAACGTCGACATCATCACGCTCGAACACATGTCCCACATGAAGGATCAGGCGATCGTCTGCAACATTGGACACTTCGACAACGAGATCCAGATCGATCGCCTGAACACTGCGAAAGGCGTGACGCGAATCAACATCAAGCCGCAGGTCGATCAGTACATTTTTCCAAACGGAAATGCGATCTTCATGCTGGCCGAAGGTCGCCTCGTGAACCTCGGCTGCGCGACCGGCCATCCGAGCTTCGTGATGTCGAACAGCTTCGCAAACCAGACGCTCGCGCAGATCGACTTGTGGAAGAACAAGGACGTCTACAAGGTCGGCGTCTACACACTGCCGAAGAAGCTGGACGAAGAAGTCGCACGGCTGCATCTCGAGAAAATCGGTGTGAAGCTGACGACGCTCAGCAACAAGCAGGCGTCGTATCTCGGCGTCGCGGTCGAGGGTCCGTACAAGCCGGATCACTACCGCTACTAAACTCCTTCCGTTTATGGTCCGGGCTCTCGAGCGAATTTGAGAGCCCGGAGTGAGAATGCCAATCGAAATCGGACATGTGGAGGCGATTTTTCGGTATCCCGTGAAGTCCATGGGTGGCGAGAGCCTCGAGAGCGCAAGCCTTGGTTGGCACGGCGTCGAAGGCGATAGGCGCTTCGCATTCCGGCGGATTGGCGACCGCAGCACGTTCCCGTGGCTGACAGCGAGCAAGCTGCCCGAACTGCTTTTGTTCACTCCGCAGCTTCCCACGCATGTTCGAACGCCCGAGGGCGAACCGATGCCAATCTTCGGCGCGGACTTGGCATTGGAAGTCGAACGCAGGTACGGCGCGGCAGTCGAGATGATGCAGCTCAAGCATGGCATCTTCGATGATGCGAGCCTCTCGGTGATCGCCTCCGATACAGTTCGGGAAATCGGACGGCTCAGCGGGCTGTGCCCCGACGTGCGGCGATTCCGTCCGAATGTAGTAGTCAGTCTGCTGCGGCCGGTTCCCTTCCAGGAAGATGATTGGTTAGGAGGCGTCCTCTCATTCGGCGAGGGCGACGGCGCACCGGCGATCGCGGTCACGCTGCGAGACGTTCGCTGCTCGGTGGTGAATTTGTGTCCCGACTCGGCGCGTCCGGCTCCGCAAGTTCTGAAGGCGGTTGTTCGTGCCAATCACAATAATGCGGGAATCTATGGAACGGTCACTCGGATCGGCCGGATCGAGGTAGGACAGCCGATCCTGTTGCATCCAGAACGGCCTTGATTTTGCGGATATGATGGGTTTGTGGCGTCTCTTCCGAATCCGATTTTAACCGTCGAAGAGTACCTCGATCTTGATCGCCGCTCAGAGCGGCGCAGCGAGTTCCACGACGGTGAGATGTTTCCGATCGAAGCCTCGACGATCAGTCACGGCAGGATTCAGGGAAATATGTATGTCGCGCTGCGCACGCGGCTTGCGAATACGCCCTGCGAAGCGCTGCTGAGTTCGGTGCGGGTGGAGATTCCGAACGTCCACCGATACACCTACCCTGATATCTTGATTTCCTGCGGCCAACCCAGATTTGAGGATGAGCAGCTCGACACACTTCTCAATCCGGTTGTATTGATAGAAGTGTTATCGCCCTCAACAAAAGGGTTCGATCGCGGCGAAAAGTTCTTTTTGTATCAGACGATCCCCTCTGTCCGCGAATACATTCTCGTCACTCAGAACCACGTTCTCGTCGAGCGGTTTCGCCGGCAGAATGAACGCCAGTGGCTCTATGAATTGCTGACGTCGCTTGACGCCGAACTCACCATCGAGTCAGCCGGCTGCACGATTCCGCTCCGCGAGATCTACGCCAAAGTGGACCTCGATCCACCACTCGAATAAATCCTACTCGACCCCTGCCGTCTTCAACATTTCAAGGAACTGCTTCTGCGTCCGCATGTCGATCGCTTGCGCCACTAGCTTGCCTTCCCTGTCATAGAGGAACGACTTCGGAATGCCTTCAATCACAAATTCCTTGTTGGCCTTTTCGCCAGGATCGAGCAGGATCGGATACGTGTAGTTCTTGTCCGCCAGAAACTTGCGCACGGTGGCCTCCTCCTCGGATGAGATCGAGAGGATCACGAGACCTTTCTTTTTGAAACGGCGATACAACGCGTCGAGATCCGGCATTTCCTTGCGGCACGGCGGACACCATGTGGCCCAGAAATTCACCAACACGACCTTGCCGGGAAGATCCTTGAGCGTCCACGATTTCCCGTGCAGATCCTGCAACGAGAAATTCGCGCCCTGCCGGAGCCGGTCGATCTCGTCGAGCTTCACAAACGCCGCCTTCAGTTGCGGATCGTTCAGCGAGACGTTCACATG
>DASXZC010000280.1:0-15190 GCA_036502165.1 Bryobacteraceae bacterium | reverse complement strand
ATAACTGAAAAAAGCCGATCGGAATATAGCCGCCGTGTGCGTCGAACTTCACACGGGTTCCCCAACTGAATGGACTGTGCGTCGTGTGGATCAGGAACTCGTTGCCCGCGATCACCGGCTCGGGATCGTCGAGAAATCGCTGCCAGTCGATATAGTTCTTGCACTCGACGCGGTCGACCCCATAGAGTCCGCCAGTCGACAGATTCGCACGTTCGAGCGCCTCGCGCGTATTCGGCGGCAGGACGATGTCGGAATCGAGATGGCAGATCCACGCGTCCTTCTGCAGTTTCGCAAGGCCTTCGTTGATGCAGGTCCCCTTGGCGAACTGTCCCCAGCGGGTCTTGAACGAATCGGTTGCATGATACGGCACCCGATAGTAGTCGCAGACCTTGCGCGTCTGTTTGTCCTCCGGAGCCGTGATGATGAGCATCCGGTCGAAGTGTGGTTTGTTTCGCGGTAACGTATGCGCGAGGATATCGCCGTAGCCGACGCAGGTACTGATGCATTCAATTTTCATTTTGATCTTCGTCTTTCCGCCGCACGTTTCCGCGGGCCGTGTCTCGCAGGGCCGTGTCTCGCAAGGCCCATTCGGCTTTTTGGGTGGTGGTACTGGTGGACCGTACATGACAACTCACTCCTGGAATTGAAAACAGGTGACGGCCCGGGCCGCCACCTGCTCTTGAGGAACAACTCAACTCACCGTCCGGATCCGCTTAGAACTGCGGGGGAGGCGGGAAAATGATGATAGGCTCCATGAAATTTCTCCTTTCCAAACCACCGGGCTTCGAAGGCGCACAGTGGTCTGCGCTTGGCCAAATCCTACCGGGCAGCCCGTTCAGAGCCGCTCGAGAATTTCCGCTAAGCGAATTAAAATAAAAGAGAAACTTTTTCGTCTTCGATGGTGACCGGCGTTTTCTCGATGTCGGCAACGTCACCGATTTCGCCCATCATCGATCTTGGATATTGACACTCGATTGAATCAAACGTATAATTAAAACGAACGTATGAATGCAACACTCGCGCCGGTCGATACGAAGACCCGGATCCTCGACGCCGCCGAACGCGTCTTCAGTCAGGACGGCTTTGACGGAGCTTCCCTGCGCTCCATCACCGCCGCCGCGCAGGTCAATCTCGCCGCCGTCAATTACCACTTCCACTCGAAGGAAGCACTCTTCAGCGCGGTGATCGAACGCCGCGTGCGTCCCATCAATCAGCGGCGTCTCGAGATGCTCGACGCGATCCCCGGCAAGCCGTCGCCGGAAGCGATCCTCGACGCCTTCGTGCGGCCGCCCTTTGAACTTTCGTCCAAGGAGCATTCGGTCGTGCGGCCCCTGATGGCACGTTTGCTCTCTGTCCCTCGCGAACTCCACACGCGCCTGATCGAAGAGAATTTCGGTCCTCTCCTCAACCGCTTTGTGGACGCCTTGGCTGAAGCCCTACCCGCCTCGCCGCGTGAGGAATTGCAATGGCGGATGTTCTTCGTGGTCGGCGCGATGACCCAGACCATGGCGTGGGGACCGATCATGGCCAAATTCATTGACGGCAAACCGAATCTCGCCGATGTCGAAGCACTCACCGCGCGCCTGGTACGCTTTGGCGCCGCCGGAATGCGGGCGCCTGCATCGGACCTTCCCAACACTCGGGTGAACCAATAAAATGCGACTCCAAAGGCACGTGCCTCTTCTGTTTCTGTTCCCGCTTCTCAGCTCCGCCGCGGACGCGCCGCCGGGGCTCGAGTTGAGCCTGCGTCAAGCCGTCGATCTCGCGCTCGCGCCGGATGGGAACACGCGCATGCAACTCGCCGTCGAGATCACGCGCCAGTCGAACGCGAGGGTCACCGCCGCACGCGCGGCCTTGCTCCCGAACCTCGACGGATCCTTCGCGTTGCGGAACCAGACGGAGAATCTCGCGTCGTTCGGCTTCACATTCCCCGCGGGACTTCCCTTCACGATTCCGACGTTCGTCGGACCCTTCACCGTCTTTGACGCCCGCGTCACTGCCACGATGAACGTCTTCGATTTCTCGACGCTGCGCCGCTATCAGGCGTCGAAGACATCGCTCGAAGCTTCGAAGGCGGACCGCGATTCCACTCGCGACCAGGTGACGCAACAGGTCGCGCGGACGTATCTGACCGCGGTCCGGGCGGATGATAACGTCACTACTGCGAAGTCCAATGTCGAACTTTCGGATGCCCTTTTGAAAGTGGCGAGGAACCAGAAGGACGCAGGCACAGGTACCGGCATCGACGTCGTGCGCGCGCAAGTGCAGCAGGCGAACGATCGCCAGCGGCTCGTCGTCGCCGAGCTCGATCGCAATCAGGCGTATCTGCAATTGAGCCGCGTGATCGGGCTCGACCTGGCAAAGACAGTCACGCTGACGGATCGCATGTCGTATATTGCCGTGGATGCAACGGCGATCGACGCCGCGCTCACTACCGCCAACGCCGCGCGCGAAGATCTGAAAGCGCAATCGAAGCGCGTCGACGCCGCGCGCCTCAACTACAGCGCCGCAAAAATGGAAAGCCTGCCCTCGGTCGGAGCCGAAGGCGACATCGGTCCGATCGGCACCAGCGTCGACAACGCCAGAGTCACCCGCACCGTTGGACTCTCAGTGAGAATACCCATCTGGGATAGCGGACGCCGGGCCTCGCAACGCGAGGACGCGCAGTCGCAATGGAAGCAGGAACAAATCCGCTTGAAGGATCTGCGCGAGCAGGTCTCGCTCGACGTTCGGTTGGCCGCAGACGCTCTGCAGTCGGCTGAGACAGAGATCTCAGTCGCGAAAGAAGGCTTGGCGCTGTCGGAACAAGAACTCGCTCAAGCCCGCCGGCGCTTCGAGAACGGAGTCGCAAGCAGCATCGAAGTCACCGATGCGCAGACGCGGTTGCAGCGCGCCCGGGACAATCAGATCGCGGCTTTATACGCTCACAATCTCGCGCGCATCGACTGGTTCGCAGCCCTTGGAAAAATCGAAACGACACTCGGTCAGCACTAACGAAGGGAATTTTTAAAACAAGAACATGAAACGAATTCTACCCATTCTCCTCATCGCGGCCGTCGTCTTCGGAGGCGGTTATTACTGGTGGAACGCTCGCGTCGAGGCCGCCAACGCACAGCGCATCCAATTCTCCGGCAACATGGAATTGACGCAAGCCGACCTGTCGTTCAAAGTCGCCGGACGCATGGTCGAACTGAACGTCCGCGAAGGCGACATGGTCAAGAAAGGCCAGGTAATCGCCCGGATCGACGCCATTCAGGCCGAACAAACCAAGCAAGGCGACGTCGCCAATCTCGGTGTCGCTAAGAGCAATTTGACCCAATCGAAGACGTCGATCGCACTTCAGCAAGCGACCGTCGAAAGCGACATCCAACTCAAGCAAGCCGACATCCGCGCCGCTCAGGCGAGGCTCGATCTGCTGCTTGCAGGCTCGCGTCCGCAGGAGATCCAGCAGGCCTCCGCAGCCACAGCGGATGCCGCCGCTCAACTCGAACAGGCGAAGCTCGATTGGGAACGTGGACAAAAATTGTTCGCCAACGAAGACATCTCGCGCGCTCAATACGACCAATACCGGACCCGCTATCAGAGCGCGCAAATGATCCACAAGCAGGCGCAGGAACATTACGCGCTGGTCGAAGAAGGTCCACGCAAAGAGGATATCGAGGATGCCCGCGCGCAACTGCAGCGTGCGCAGGCTGCTCTGAAGATGAGCGAGGCGAATCGTCTCGAGGTCAAGCGCCGGCAAGAGGATTTGCAGGCGAAGGAAGAGGACATCCGCCGCGCTACAGCGCAGGTCGGCATCTCGGAATCGCAACTGGATGACCGCACCCTCGTCGCGCCGATGGATGGCGTGGTGCTCGTGAAAGCAGCCGAACTGGGCGAAGTCGTCGCCGCAGGTGCGACCGTCGTCAGCGTGGGCGACCTCGCACATCCCTGGGTCCGCGGCTACATCGGCGAGAAGGATCTCGATCGAATCGCGCTCGGCCAGAAGGCATCGATCACGACGGACAGCGGCAAATCGTACGTGGGCCGTGTGAGCTTCATCGCATCCGAAGCCGAGTTCACTCCGAAGCAGATCCAGACCAAGGACGAGCGCCAGAAGCTCGTCTATCGCGTCAAGGTCGACGCTGACAACGACAAGCTCGAGCTCAAGAACAACATGCCGGTCGATACGGTGATCGCCCTGAATAGCGGCAAATGATCCAAGCCATCCAACTGACGCGGCGGTTCGACAAGCTGACGGCTGTCGATCACGTGAATTTCGAAGTCCAGAAGGGCGAAATCGTCGGCCTGGTTGGACCCGATGGCGCGGGCAAGACGACGACGATGCGGATGCTCGCCGGCATGATGGATCCCACCGAAGGCGAGATTCTGATCGCCGGCCGCAAGAGCAAAGACGATCCGGATTGGGTCAAGGATCAGATCGGATACATGGCGCAACGCTTCGGTCTATACCAGGATCTGACTGTCGACGAGAACATGATCTTCTACTCGGATCTGTTCGGGATCCAAGGCCACGAACGCGATCGGCTCATGCTCGAGTATCTGCAAATGACGCGCATGGAGCCGTTCCGCAAGCGTCCCGCAGGCAAACTTTCCGGCGGCATGAAGCAGAAGCTCGCGCTCATGTGCACCTTGTTGCATCGGCCGCAGATTCTGTTCCTCGACGAACCCACGAACGGAGTCGATCCTGTCTCGAGGCGCGATTTCTGGGCGATTCTGTACCGTTTAGTGAAGGACGGGCTCACGGTTCTGGTTTCGACCGCCTACCTCGATGAAGCCGAGCGGTGCAATCGCGTCGGCCTCATGAGCCAGGGACGTTTGATCGCGATGGACACTCCGCGAGCCGTCAAGCAGATGCTGCCGGAGCGTTGCTACGAGGTCCGCGCACGCGACCAGCGTGGCACCCGTGAAGCGTTGAGCCGCGTCGCCGGAGTGCTGAGCGCCGAAGCCTCAGGAGGCGTCCTGCACGTGTTTGCGGAACCGTCGATCTCGCCCGAATCGCTGATCGCGCCATTTGAAGGCGCAACCATCCAACCGATCTCGCCATCGCTCGAGGACGTCTTCATCGCGATGATGCGCCGCGAGGAAAGGCACAACGCACATGCCTGATCTCGCAAAGGGAAAGCTCGCCGTCGAGATCCGCGCGCTGACCAAACGCTTCGGCGATTTCGTGGCAGTGAACAAGGTCACCCTCAGTGTTCCGCAAGGCGAGATCTTCGGATTTCTCGGCCCCAACGGCGCGGGCAAGAGCACGACCATCCGAATCCTTTGCGGACTCCTCGATCCGACCGAAGGCGAGGCGAGCGTCGCCGGATTCGACGTGCGTACGCAGAGTGAGGACATCAAGCGCCACATCGGCTACATGTCGCAAAAGTTCTCTTTATATGACGATTTGACTGTCGGCGAGAACATCGATTTTTTCAGCGGCATCTATGGCGTGGCCAAAGCCCGGCGCGCCGAACGCAAGGAATACGTATTGCGGATGGCGGGACTGACTGAGAAAGTCGATCAGATGACGCGGCTGCTCGCCGGCGGATGGAAGCAGCGTCTGGCGCTCGGCTGCGCGATCCTCCACGAACCTCCGGTGCTGTTCCTCGATGAGCCAACCTCCGGCGTGGATCCGATTGCGCGGCGTAGTTTTTGGGAACTCATCTATCAGCTTTCGGCAGCCGGACAAACGATCTTCGTCAGTACGCATTACATGGACGAGGCCGAGTATTGTCATCGCCTGGCTTTGATGTATCAGGGCCGTGTGGTCGCGCTCGGAACGCCTGAGGAATTGAAGCATTCGCTCGATTCGCATCATTTGTTCGAAGTCGAGCCCGCCGATCTGTTGGGAGCTATGGACACTTTGACCGGCGTCAAAGGACTGTCGGAAGTCGCCGTGTTCGGCAGCGGTTTGCACGTCACAGCCACCAGCGATATCGACGGTGAAACGGTCATCCGGTCCGCGCTCAGCCGCGCCGGGCTCGACGCGAACGGACTCCGCCGCATCCATCCCTCGATGGAAGACGTCTTCGTCGGCGTGATCGAAGAGGAAGATCGCCTGAGGAAAGAGCGGGAAGGAGCCGTGTCCAAATGAGCTATCGCCGCACGTACGCCGTCATGCGCAAGGAACTGCTCCACATCACGCGCGATGTCGGCAGCCTCACGCTCGCACTGCTGCTGCCGTTTGTGATGCTGTTGCTGTTCGGCTATGCGCTGTCGCTCGACGTCGATCAGATTCCCGCGATCGTGTACGACCACGACGGCACTCTGCAAAGCCGCGACTTGATTCGAGAGTTCTCCGGATCGCGTTATTTCAAAATCATCGGCTACACGCAAAGCGACAGAGTGATCGATCACAGCATCGACCAGGCGACAGCGCTTGTCGGCATCGTCATCCCCGAGCGGTTCAGTCAGGATATGCTTTCTGGACGCGAAACGAAGGTGCAGATCTTGCTCGACGGAAGCGACTCGAATACGGCGTCGATCGCGCTCGGCTATGCGGACGCACTGGTCCGCACATACGCCGCGGAGCTTCGGACGAAAGCGCAGGACAAGATGGGCGCGCCGCCCGTCAAGCCTCCCGTCGACGCGCGGATCCGTGTGATGTACAACGAGGATCTGCAGTCGAGGAACTTCATCGTTCCGGGATTGATCGCGGTCATCATTATGATCATCTCCGCGCTGCTGACGTCGCTCACCATTGCGCGCGAATGGGAACAGGGCACGATGGAACAATTGCTGTCGACGCCGGTGCGCCCGATGGAACTCGTCTTCGGAAAACTGTCCGCGTACTTCGTTGTCGGGCTGTTCGACATGATCGCTTGCCTGGTCATCGCCGTCACCGTTTTCGATGTGCCAATGAAAGGGAGCGTGCTGCTTTTATTTGTTACAAGCTGCATCTTCCTGTTCGGAGCCCTGTCGTGGGGAGTCTTCATTTCCGCGAGCGTACGCAGCCAATTGATCGCGTATCAACTCGGGACGCTCACGTCGTTCCTGCCCGCCTTCATGCTGTCGGGATTCATCTATTCGATTGACAATATGCCGTTCGTCATTCAGATGTTGACGCGTGTCTTTCCGGCACGATACTTCGTGACGATCACGAAGGGAATTTTCCTGAAAGGCGTCGGAGTACAGGCGTTGTGGGTGGAGATTCTGCTGCTGATTATCTACGCGGCAGTGGTCTTCGTGTTCGCTTCACGCAAGATGAGACAGAAGGTCGCCTAGGAGCCCTGAAACCGATGTGGGAACGAATCTTTGAGATTTTTCGCAAAGAAGTCCGGCAGACGCTGCGTGAGCCCCGCATGCGAGCGTCGTTGTTCATGCCGCCGCTCATTCAAATGCTGATCTTCGGCTACACGGTCAACATGGACGTCGAACATGCGCGCCTCGTATGGGTCGACCGCGATCATACGCCCGAAAGCCGCGATCTGCTGGCATCGTTCCAAGGCTCGCGCCGGTTCGATGTCGTAGCCACTCCGGATTCCGACAAAGAGGCGCAGGGCTTATTCGACCGCAGCAAAGCGGATGTCATCGTCGAAGTTCTTCCGGGTTTCGCACGCGACATCATGCGCGGGCGGCAGGCGCAGGTGCAGATCCTCATCAACGGGGAGAACTCCAACACGGCGTCGATCATCTCTGGCTACGCATCGCAAATTGTGGCCCGCTTCTCGAGCGACCAGTTGGCCGCGATACAACGATCGAAAATGGTGGCCGGCACGATGGCCGCGGGTCATGCGGTATCCGCGCCGGTGCCTAAACTCGTCGCGGAGCCGCGCGTCTGGTTCAATGCCGAGTTGTTGAGCCGCAATTATTTCGTGCCGGGCATCATCGTCAACATCATGGTATTGGTGACGCTTTCGCTGACTTCGATGGCCATCGTGCGGGAAAAGGAAATCGGCACGATGGAGCAGCTGATCGTCACTCCGCTGCGCCCCGTGGAGCTGATCCTCGGCAAGACCATGCCGTTTGCGCTGGTCGGCATGATCGACATCGTGGTGGTCGTCGCCCTCGCGCTGACGCTGTTTCACGTGCCGTTTCGAGGCAGCTTCGTGACGCTCTTTCTCGGCGCCTGTCTGTTCCTGATGTCCTCGCTCGGTGCCGGGCTGTTTATCTCGACGGTCGTGCGGACACAGCAGCAGGCGATGTTGTCGACGTTCCTGTGTTTCATGCCGTTCTTCCTGCTGAGTGGATTCACGTTCCCCATCCAAAATATGCCGCTTGGGGCGCGATGGTTCACGTTTTTCAACCCAGTGCGGTATTTCATGGAAATCGTGCGAGGGGTATTTCAGAAGGGTGCGGGCATTGACGTCCTGTGGCCGCAAATGTTGGCGCTCGCGGTTTTCGGCGTGATTATTCTGACCGCCAGCACGAGGCGGTTCCATAAGAAGTTAGATTAGAGTTGGTGTCTCCATACGGAATCGGGTTCGACTTCGGGACCACGAATAGTTCGATTGCGATCGCGAACCCGGATCGAAAGGGAGAGACGCGCCTCGCCTCGTTTCCGTTCGCCGGCGCCGTGACTGAGTCGTTCCGCAGCGTCCTTTATCTCGAGCAACTCAAGGAAGCCGGACGGACGGTGCTGAAGTCCTGGACCGGCCCGGAGGCGATCGAACATTACCTGGAGTCCGATCAGAAGGGGCGCCTCGTGCAATCGCTCAAGTCCTTTCTGTCGAGCCGTACACTGGCCGCGACTGAAGTCTTCGGACGCAGGGTGCCGCTCGAGGAGCTGATCTCCGTGATGCTGCGCGACCTTCGTCATGCGGCGGAAGTTCAATTCGAAGTTCCCGTCCGTCGCGCTGTCATCGGACGGCCCGTTCGTTTTGTCGGCGCCGAAAACGAAGCGGACAATGAGTACGCCGTCTCACGGCTGACCTCGGCGTTGTCAAAGGCGGGCTTCGAGGAAGTCGTGTTCGAGCTCGAGCCCGCGGGTGCGGCGTGTTATTACGAGTCGACGCTCGATCATGAGGAGCTAATCCTCATTGGCGATTTCGGCGGCGGCACGAGCGATTTTTCGGTGCTGCGGGCGGGTCCGCGAGAAGGTGCGACGAGGCGGGATCGCAAGGAAAGCATCCTCGCGAATGATGGCGTCGGCCTTGCCGGTGACGCTTTCGACGCGAGGATCGTCCGCAACGTCGTCTCGCCAGTTCTCGGCGCCGGAACGATGATGCGTTCAGGGATGGATAAGACGCTGCCAGTGCCGAACTGGGTGTACCTGAAGCTCGAGCGCTGGCATCATCTGTCGTTCTTGAAATCGAAAGAGACTCTCGACATGCTCGAGACCGTGAAGCGCCAGGCGTTCGAACCATCCGGCATCGAAGGCCTGCTGCATCTGATTCGCGGGGATCTCGGATATCATCTGCATCGCTCGGTGCAGAAGGCCAAAGCCGACCTTTCGCAGCACGAGATGACGATCCTGAATTATGACGACGGCCTGGTCGAGATTCATGAGCCTGTGCGCCGCGGGGACTTCGAGCGTTGGATCGAACCGGAGCTGAGCGAAGTCGAACGAGCCGTCGACCGCGTGCTCGCCGCGGCGTGCGTCGACCGGCGCGAGATCGACATGGTGTTCCTCACGGGCGGCACGTCATTCGTACCTGCGGTGCGGCGGATCTTCGAGAGCCGCTTCGGACGCGAACGCATTCGCGCGGGCAACGAGTTCACTTCCGTTGCCCGCGGCCTGGCTCTCTACGGTCTCGAACTGGCGGACATTTAGAGGCCGGCGACGACTTCGAATTCGCCCAGCTTCTCGGGCTCGAGCATTTGTACATACTCCGGCGGCAGAACAACGGACGGCTCGCTGTCGGGAACGATCAGCAACAAATAATCCTTTGCCGCCGGCCATTGGAACTGCGTCACGTGGACTCCCACTTTAACGGCGTACGCATTGCGTCCCGGAATTTCAAAGCCAACGCCAACCTTCAGTTCGTCAGCGGGGCAGAGGCAGAGCAGCCGTTCGCCGACGCCCTGGAGCAAGTCGTCCAATTGAGCGTCCGAGATCGTGAGTTCGATTTTTTGAACGTCATCCGGATCAATCCCAAGCGGAAATTCACGGCCCGCCCGAAGGTTCAGAGGGCGGACGATAGAGTCTGTTAGATCTTTGGTATTCATAATTCCTCGTCGAAAGTTGGTCGGCTCCTTGAAAGCAGGAACACGATTGCCGCCATCAAACACACGGCGGCGTGGCGCCGTATGCCGCGCGCTTGCACACGCGAAAACTTAAATCACGCCGCCCGCTGCGACCGCGGAATAACCCCGGCGCGCTCAGATGCGAGCTTGGTGCGGACTTCCTCGCGAGTCCCAAACGGCCGTACGCGCGGCATTGGATCCAAATCCAGTTGAATGACTTGGCAAGCCCGGGATGACGTCCGAATAGGCATGACGATCACCTTACCCGCGGCCGCCGCCGGAGGAGTTGGAGGATCCGTTTGCTCCTCACTCGACGTGAGCGCTTTCACAGCCTCAGTCAGACGCTCGATCGATTCGGCTAGCGAGCGTAGCGAAGAACCCTGCTTAGAATATCGTTTCGTGTAGGACGTCATACTGCACCCCTCTCTTCGTCATGGGTGTGAGGAGTGGCAAAAAATGGGGCAGCCCGCGCCAAAACCGGGCCGCCCCGAAAAGCCACTCTCAACCCTGATCCATTATTAGGGAGCGCCAGTCAACAATCCGCGCGCCAAAACGCGGCAGGTTGATGAAACAAATGGAAGAATTAAATTTTTTCGATCGGTGAACGTGAATGTTAACACGCGAACTAAAGGGATCGAGCGACCGTCGTTTCCGCTTGTGCAGCCGTTTCCACGTCCAAAGCGAGAGACGTCGCGTACCGTCCGGCGACTACTGCCAATGCAAACACCATAGGCATGAAGTTGCGCGATTCCTTGAGCCAGCTGAAGAACAGGCTCGAGATGAATAACACGGGCAGCAGGTACAACACTTGCCGCTTCAATGCAAGCGGTGTCGTCTTCCATGCCAGCGCGAGTACCGGCAACAACGCACACGCCGTCAGCGCAAATGGAGCCCGCCATGAGGGATCGAACAAGTTCAGCCGCAACTGCTCGATCATATTCGTCTGGCTGATTTCCTGATAATTCGGAGCTCCATGCAACACAAACATGCGGACGCCCAGAAACACAGCGATCGAGGAAAGCCCCAGCACTGGCGCCTTCCACCGGTATCCCCGCTCCTTCGAGTGAAACAGGATGTAATATCCCGCCATCGCCAGGACCGTCTCTTTGGTGAAGGATCCAATCAACAGAACGGTGAGCAGCGCTGCGAATTCTCCGGTCTCGAGGAAAATGAAGGCTAATACGAAAGACAGGTGCGAAAGAGGATCGGTCAGCTGGCCCGCGTAATATTCGAAGCTTATTGGATACGTCACCGCGATCAACAGCATGGCCAAAAGCGCGCCCGAATAACTGCAATACAATCGCGCGTACCGGTAAATCGTATAAAAGAGAATCAATCCGACAATCAGCCGGTAAAAATCCCGCGCGGCCGCGTAGTCAATTCGCGCGAGTTCCATCCAACGGACAATCGAATCCGGCAGGAAGCGGTACGAATGAGGCAATACTTTCGGCGATAGTTGAATGACAAGGTCGTGATTCGCACGCTGCCAGGCGTCATTGGTAATGGAAACAAAATAGCTGCTCGTTTGGTCGATATTGTAGTGGTGGACATTATTCACCATGGTGGTCAACAGAAAAACCGTGAACACCAATAGCGCCGCGCGAGACTCATCGAGGCGCGTCGCCTCGTAACGGTAAATACCGTAGCAGACAAGCGCGGCAATTAAATAGTCGAAAAGGAAAGGAATGTACCCGCTACTGAGCGCCGCGAGCGGCGTGGGCGCGCTCCAACGCAACAATGCCGGAACCGCCGCAATCGCAGCAAGAGCCCAAGCTAAGGCGAGGATCGGCCCATGCCGCTCCGCGCTTCGCCTTGACAGGTCCCGGGCCTGAGGACCGATGCCAAGGTCAATGGCACCTGACAGTTGCATGAACAGCTCCGGTTACTGGGTGACTACGTAGTCTGTGAAGTAAACGGAACTGTCAGCCTTCGATCCGACGATGGGCTCGAACCGGCTTTCTCTTTCGAACAATCAACTTTCGTTACTGCAGCTGATATTGGAACAGCGATCAGACGAATGGAACCAGCGACTAAGGGTGTCCTCATATTGTTTTTAACTTTCTGCGAACCATGATCCCGGCAAGGAGGACCAAGCCAGGCCATAAAGAATAGAATATCGCAGCCGCGACCTTTTGTGGAACAGCCACGGGATATCCGTGGAACACGCCGTCCTCATCGGATGCGAGCGGAGGCGCGACGCCCGTCAGCCTATACAACGTTTCTAGGACGCCTTCCTCTGTCGTAACGCGGCTCATCGCTTTGCGGTTGCCATAGAAATACCAGACCTCGCCGTAACCGGGTCCGGTGAAGACATATTGAACATCCAGATTCGGCAGCAGCCGGCGCAACTTCGACAACGCATTATGGTCGAGATCGGCGCGGCGGGGATCCTCAGGCGCCATGTGGACGACAATCTTCAGCGGATCGTGGATCTGCCGCAGCGCCCGCTCATCGGCACGCGTGAACGAATTGCCGCGGCTTTCCGAAGTATCCCAGGTCGAGCGGACGAAACGGCACGCGCCAACCGCGATCATCGCGATGCAGACTAAGACGACGGACTCAACCACTCGCCTCTTCACTGACTTCCCCATCACCTGCCAGATCGCCGCGAAACTGAGGCCGGTGAGGATCAGCACAAGCGAGATGAGCACGGTATCGAGCTTCACCAGTCCATGCTGAAAATCCGCCACCATCGCCGCTGGAGTGTACGTCTCAACGCGTTTCCAAAATCCGTCGTGGGCAGGCGCGACGACGCTGACAATCCACGCGCCAACGGTGACGCTCAGCGTGAGGATCGCGGCAGTCACGCGACGCTTGGCGATCGATGCCACAGCGAAAGCGAGAGCGATCGTCAGTGCAGCGTTGAGAATGTGGCCACCGGTCGGCGTGATCAGCTCTGGCGCGTACAGCGTGCCTCCATAGTATTTCCACACCACAATCGCGCTGAGTGGGATCAGCATCGCGACCGACCAGCCGGCGAGCGCGATGATGGCCTTCGCCGTGATCGCGGTGAACGGCGGCGCACCTCCCTGCCTGTCGTCCACAGCGATTCTTATGGCGACGAACGGCACCAGGAATGCGGCGGCCAGTGCGCAGGCGCTAAATGTCGGAGCCCAAACTCCGATGAGCGGCGAGATCGCCTCGCCCACGCCAGCAGCCGTGCCGTTCAATCCGGAGACCTCCGCGTAGGTGCGCGTGGCTGAAATGAACGAGCGGCCCGTAAGCGGTCCGATGACGAATAGAAGCAGCCACCATGAGCGTGACGCGAGTAGTCCACGCCATTCCTTCTCGAGCAGCGAGGCGAACCGCGGGCTAGGTGAGCGCAAGGAAGACCTCTTCCAGATTCGAGAACTGCCTCGAATGAAGCCCGCGCACTTCGAACAACCTCATTCCTTCAAGGATAATTGTCAACGCTATCGGCGTGGACGGGTCGAATTTCCATAGCACCTCGTAGTTCCCTGCGCGGTCAGAAAGTACCTATGGCCTCGCATTTTTCTGGGGAATGGTACTTTTTGCGGGATCATGATAAGTTTTTCCTAGTTGTTCGCCTTTGTGCGGCGAACGAACAGACGCGAGGGCCGTCAACTGAGGCTCGATCGGTTGATCCGCGTTGTTTCAAATTGATACGCAACTTCTAAGGGGCTGGCTATTGGTGTGTCTACACCTTCCATTCGGATGAATTCGACTTCTGTTTCGGCGACGACCGGCGCGCTGCACGTCGGCGCCCCAGCGGGCTTCCGGCGAGTCGCGTTCGAGGGCCTTGCCTCTGGCGCCTCCTGGACGCTCGCCGCGAGCGTTACGGCCGCCCTTTCCCAGTGGCTCCTCTTGATGGTCACGGCTAAGTTGGGGTCGGCCGAGATGGTCGGTCAACTCGCTTTGAGCTTCGCGATTGTGGCGCCGATCCAGGCGCTGACCGACATGGCGCTCCGTCCCGCACTCGCAACTGATGCCAGGCGAGACTTTCATTTCAATGATTATCTAGATCTCCGGATGAAGATGATCGCGGTTGCGGTCATCACGATCGCTGCCGCGGCCTGGTGGCGGGGTGGGGCGACGGCGTCCATCATTGTTGCTGTGGGATTACAGAAAGCCGCGGAATCGGCGAGCGACCTGTTCTATGGCTTATTCCAGCGCGAGGAGCGTTTGCGTTGGATGGGCCAGTCGGTCGTGATCCGCTCAACGCTCGCCTCGGTCGCGTTCGTGGGCGTGATGCTGGCGTACGGCGACTTATTAAGCGCGTGTCTGGCAGGGGTATTAGTGCGCGTCGGCACGCTACTGCTGCATGATCTGCCACGGGGATCTGGATTGACGCCAATCGTGCTCGGACGGCGAAAACATCCGCGGCGCAACCGGATCGGGGAGCTGTTTCGCAAGAGTCTGCCGCTCGCGGCCGGTGTCGCAATCATGGCGTTTACGGTGAATCTTCCTCGTTATTTTGTTGAGAAGCGGATGGGCGTAGCTGCGCTCGGCATCTTCGCGGCACTGATCTATGTCTTCCAGGCGGGCGCCATGCTGATCGACGCTGTGTCGCAGGCGGCGTGTGCCCGGCTGGCGCAGCATCATCTACTCGGGGAGTATCACGCCTTTCGGCTGGTGCTATGGAAACTGATCGCCTTGGCGCTTACGCTCGCCGGAGGCGGAATCGTGATCGCCTTCGCGGGCGGAGGTCCACTCTTACGGATCGCCTATTCGGCAGCCTTCGCGGGAGCCGCCAAGCCATTCCTGTGGCTCAGCGTGTGCGCCATTCCCTGGTACTGCTCCTCGGTTTTCGGATACGCTCTGATGGCTCGCAGACAGATGTCGGCGTTCTTCTATTGTCAGGTCGCGTCCCTGGGCGTGACGATCGCCGGGTCCTACTGGCTGATCACCGCCGGAGGCGGCGGTCCCAATCGATTGACAGAAGCGTGCTTGGTGGTATTCCTCACATACTTCGTCCAGTTGGCGCTATACGGCGCCGTTTTGTGGCGCGGCGACACGAACACGCAAGAGGCGATGCCCAGATGAGTAATCCGCGCATCACCGTGACGATCGCCACTTATCGCCGGAGGCACCTGCTCGAACGGGTGATCCGCGCGGT
>DASXZC010000279.1:0-5094 GCA_036502165.1 Bryobacteraceae bacterium | reverse complement strand
TTCAGGTTACCACGGCATAACGCCTTGGCGCAGTAGAATCTGAGTAGGGCGCCTCCACATATGTTCCTGCACGTCCATCCCAAGCCGCCGCTGTCGAAGCATGTCGAGGTGCTTTGGTATCACGAAAGCTACTCGCCCGGTAGTCCACGGGAGCGGCTGCTGCCGACAGGGACGCTCGAAATCGTCATTGATCTCACCGATCAGCCTTCGCGCATCTTCCGGGATGAGAACGACTCGTCCGGAGTCGCGGCGTTCCGGAGCTCCGTCGTTAGCGGACCTCAGTCCCGCTACTTCGTCCTCGATACTTCTGCGCCGCAGACGGTGGCGGGGATCCATTTCGCTCCGGGAGGGGCGGCACGATTTTTCCGTGAGCCGTTGTCGGAACTGCGCGATCGCCACTTGTCGCTCGATGATTTGTGGGGACACTCGGCCTCGTCGTCACTGCGGGATCGGATCCTCGATGCTTCCAGTCCGGCGGCCAAGTTGAGAGTGGTGGAAGACGCTCTCTACTCGCGAGCCGTGCGGTTGCCTGTGGGTGAATCGCGACATCGCGCAATCGATTACGTGCTCGACCGGTTCGCGGCGATTCCGCAGATCGAGACGCTCGAGACGGTCACGAGCCAGCTATTGCTGAGCCCGCGGCGTTTCATTCAATTGTTCAGTGAAGAGACGGGACTCACACCCAAGCTGCTGTGCCGCATCTTCCGGTTTCAGGCGGCGCTCAAACTGGCCAACCTTGGCCGGACGATCAATTGGAGCGCGGTCGCCGCTGATTGCGGCTATTTCGATCAGTCGCACTTTATACACGATTTCAAGGCGTTCACGGGCCTCAGCCCCACCACGTATCTGCAGGCTCGCGGGCCGAATCTGAATCACGTCCCGCTCGCGGGGTAAAGATTTTACAAGACCGCGGATCCGGCAGCGTGCAGAATGAAAGCATGCTACCTGCTGGATATCACACCGCAACACCCTACATGATGTACCGCAATGCCTCCGGAGCGCTGGACTTTGTCAAAGCCGTCTTCGGAGCCGTCGAACGCCAATGCCAGAGAGACGACGCCGGAAACATCCGCCATTGCGAATTCACGATCGGAGATTCCTACTTTATGCTTGCGCAGGAGACCGACCGGTTTCCCGATATGCGATCGGTTGAAGCCTTCGGCGGATCGCCTATACAAGTCTTCCTTTATATGGATGATGTCGACGCCATCGCCGCGCGCGCGGTCGCGGCGGGAGCGACGCTGAGCCATCCGCTCGATGACAAGCCGTACGGCCGCAGTTGTGGATTTATGGATCCGTTCGGCCTGATGTGGTGGGTCACGACACCGGTTGCCGCGCCGCAAAAATCCCATTGACTTCCTGGCCGAAAGTGCCTAAGAATTGGGCATGGGAAAAACGGTGCCATTGTTTTTCTTGTGTTGCTGCGCCGCGCTCGCAGACCCGATTCTCGCGACGAATCCGGCGATCCCGGCTGACCTGCAGCTCACGACATTCGCCAGTGGACTGAACTTTCCGTACGGTTTGTATCAACTGCCGGACGGATCGATTCTGGCGGCGACCAGCAACGGCGGACTGCTCGGCTCTTCGTTGCAGATTGACCGGATCACCCAAACTAACGGCATTGCAAACACGCCCACGGTGGTTTACAACGGAGGCGCCGGACCAGCGACCGGGCTGACCGGCGTCGGCAATATCGTTGCGGTCGCGACCGGGACCAACACTGGAAGCCAGATCGTATTGCTGCAGGCGGGCGCCGGCGGATCGCTGACGCAAATTGGGCAAATGACGTTCAATTATCCGCCGGGCGCGTGGGATCATGATTCGCACGCGATCGCGATGCAGGCCGTCGCAGGCCAGCCCGGTGAATATCAATTGATATTCAGCGTGGGGTCGCAGAATAATCAGACTCCGTCGACTGATACGGTCGGTATTACGGGTTTGGCGACGGCTACGCTCAATCCCGATTCCATTTACAGCATGACATTTTCGGTGAGCGGGTCGACGGTGACGCCGAGTGCTCCGACAGAGGTTGCGACGGGGCTGCGGAACGCATTCGCGTTGGGATTCGATTCTACTGGCGAAATCTATTTCGCCGAAAATGGTATTGATTTTAATAATACAAATGTGCCGGTGAGTACGGATTATCTGGCAGTGATTCCGACTGGCTCGGGATTATTGAATTTCGGATTTCCGAATACCTACTATGATCCGAATACCGGGCAGATGATCGGGCCGGGAACGGGAGTGACTCCGCCGTACGTCAAGTTCCTGCCGCTCGATGGAATGGCGACGCAAGGAGCTGGTGGACTTGCGTTTGCGCCTTCAGGATTCCCCGCGGGGTTGAACGACGGAGTCTTCGTCGGATTCTACGGCAAGCATACCGACGGCGCGGGCAATGATTTAGGCGGAGTCGTTTACGTGGACCTTTCAACAGGCCAGTATTTCGATTTCATCCCGAATGCGCAGGACGGCATCGATCATCCTGTTTCATTCTTGTCGACGCCCAGTGCGCTTTATATCGCGGATCTGAGTACGACTGGCAGTGACACGCAGAACGGCACGGGCTCGATTTTTGAGGTTAGCCTTTTGGCGGTGCCTGAGCCGGGGATGGGCGTGCTGTTCGCGACGTCGATTGCGTTGGTTGGATGCGTCGCGTGGCGACGTGGAAAATCGTCACTTTTGCGCCGCGTGTAAATGGGCTTCCGCGGCGGCGGTGTCGCCTTTGGCTTTGAGAAGGCGGGCGGCGGCGAGATGAGCTGCGCGGTAGTCAGGGCGCAGGCGCAGCGCAGTTTCAATTTCCAAGAGAGCTTTCGCGGGCTGATTGCGCTTTTCGAGGATAGAGCCGCTGATGTAGTGCGCGTTCGCGAGTTTCGGATCGAGGCGGATCGCGGCATCGATTTGCACTTGCGCCTCGTCGAGCTTTCCGATTCCCGCGAGCGCGACTGCATCATTGATCCGTGCATCCGCGACGTTTGGACGCAGCTCTACTGAGCGTCCGAGATAGCGCGTTGCCTCGGTCAGGTTGCCTCGCAGGCCTAGGAGTTGGCCGAGGTTCGCGAGCGCTTCTGGCAAATCGGGATTGATCGAGAGCGCGGTTTGGAACTCGGACTCGGCTCCCCTCATGTCTCCTTCGGCGGCGAGGCTGCCACCGAGGATGTTGTGGATCTCCGCGGCGTCGGGGTCGAGCGACGCGGCTTTCCTCAACGCCGCGAGTGATGCTGCTTCGTGCTGCGCTTTCGTTTGCGTCAAGCCCAGTTGATACCAGAGCAGAGGTTCATCGGGCGCGAGTTCGGTGCCTCGCGTAAGAAGACTGATGGCTCTTCCCACTTGTCCCGCTTGCGTCAACGCGTCGCCGAGGCTGAGCAGCGCCGAGACGGAATTGGGGCTGCGGCGCAAGCCTTCGTCGAACGCGGCGAGCGCTTTCGCAGTGCTGCCGGCGGCCATCCAGGCTTGGCCGAGTTCTATATAAGGACCGGACTGCGTGGGATGTTGCGCGGCGATCACGGCGGAGAGGCGAGCCAATCCGCGAGTGAGGTTGCTGTGTTGCGCCACCTGCGCGACGGCGGTCATGAGCGGATCCTCGACGCGCGGGTAGGATTGCACCACTTCGCCGCGATACTGATTGTCGTCGAACTCATCGCGCTCGCTGAGAGTCGCCAGAGGATCAGACTTTTGCGGAACACGCACGATCCAGTGATCGGTCATCACGGCATGTATGACGTCTTGCGTCCGCCGGTTCTGCATGTGGCACGAGATGCAGTTGGTGTCCTTCGTATGGGCCGCAGGTAGAGTTGCGTGACAGCTCGAACAGGCGGAGTTGTAGTGAACGACCGCGCTATCGCCGCGAGGCACGTCGTGAGGATCGTGACAGGTGGTGCACGTCATGCGTCCGGCGCTGCGAAGGAAGCACTTCGACCGCCGCAGACGGTACGCTGAATGCGCGATCTCGAAGTCGTCTGAATATTTCGTTCCGGGAGGATAGTCGAAGAACGTTTCGAATTCGCCGAGGGGCTCGCCCGCGCGATAGGAGAACGGGCCGCGGCCGTATTTGACTAGCGAATGCGGCAGAGGCCGGGCCGTCGTCTCGAGGTGGCACTGCATGCACACCTCCATCTGGCGGTCGGGGTTCAGACGCGACGGATTCACGATCGCGGCGCGGATCTGCTCGATGGTTGCCTTTCCCGATTGTGCCTGTGCGACGTGATTCGCACCCGGGCCGTGGCATCGCTCACAGCCGATGCCTTGCGGCAGCGGATCTACGTAGAGGGCTTCGGCGCCAGGTTCCGAGTGGCCCTCCGGAATCTTCGGATAGCCGTTGTGGCAGAACATGCATTCATACGCAATCGTGCGCGGAGGAAGCGTGTAGGCACGGTCGTGGCCGGGGCTCATCGCCCACAGGCCGCCATTTTCCGGATACCAGGCGAGGGGGAGTTCGAGTAAAGCTCCGCGCGGGGTTCGGTGCAGGAACGATCGTGCGTGATTGCCGGAGCCCATGACGTAGTCGATCGAGAGCTCGCGCATTTCGACTTCCCTGCCCTCGGAGTCGACGCGCCAACGGCGCTCGGTGGGATGTCCGTCCTTCTGGCCGACGGCATACCAGGTTTTCGAGAGCTCGTGATAATAAGGAGGCGGTGCGACGATGGTGTCGCCGGCTTTGTGGAACGAGCGGGCCATGCCGGTGAGCGCGTACGTGGCGGCGATCTTCGGATGGCATTGAGCGCAGACAGCGGTGGGAACTTCAGCGAACGAGAGACCAGTAAAAAACAGAAACCCGCAGGCAAGGGATAAGCCCTGCCCGCGGAATCCGTTATTCAGCCTCGTTTGAATGTGGTTGCGAATCCTCCAGTTGTATCAGAACTGAATGCGAATCACGGTCTGAAGGATGCGTGAATAGCCGAGCGCGCCGGGGCCGACTTGGGTCAAGGTACCGAAGCCGGTGAAATTCGCCGAGCCATTGGCGTTGCGCCCAAGGGCGTTGGTTGCGATCGCCGGAAGCCCAGTAACGACACCGTTAGCAGTCGGATATGCCTGGAAATTGAGTGTCCCGTTGACGCCCGAGAAGTTCGTGTGGTTGAACACGTTGAATGCGTCCAC
>DASXZC010000278.1:0-17742 GCA_036502165.1 Bryobacteraceae bacterium | reverse complement strand
CTCACCGCGTCGAAGTGACAGCGGTGGAGTGAGTGGTCAATCGCGAGGCGACCCGTTCCTGATCGCGCAGCCGCGCGGCGTCGACGAGCATTTTACCGGCCCAGCGATAGACGTTGTAATGGCTCAGCAGCGAACGCATCGATCGCATGCGATCGCGCTGCTCCTGAACCGGCATCGCGAGAGCAGTCGCAAGAGCTTCTCCCGCGGACTGCAATGCATACGGATTCACAATCAGCGCCTCGGTCAATTCACGAGCCGCGCCAGTAAATTCGCTGAGGATCAACACGCCCTTCAGATCGGTCCGCGCCGCGACGAATTCCTTCGCGACCAGATTCATGCCATCGTGCAGGCTGCTGACATAGCAGAGATCCGCGGCGCGATAAAAGCGAAATACTTCCGGCGGCTCATGATGGCTGCGGAGCAGGATGATCGGCTGATATCCATCCTCACCAAAACGCGCGTTGATGCGATCCGCTAGCGCTTCCACGGTTTCGTTCAATTGCCGATAGCGGTCGATCTTCGTGCGGCTTGGCGCCGCTAACTGCGCAAAGCTGAACCTGCCGCGGTATTCCGGATGCAACTCGAGCAACCTCTCGACAGCGAGCAGCCGCTCTTCGATTCCCTTCGTATAATCGAGCCGATCGACACCGACGCCGAGCAGTGCGTCCTTCTTCAATCCAAGCGAGCGCCAGACGATAGCGCGGCATTCCTCAGGGGACTCGGCGGTCTCGACCCAGCGCACCGGCCATTCGATCGAAATCGGATACGGACGCACCAGCGCGCGATGCCCCTGCCTGACCACGGCATTGTTCTCGTGATCGATGCGGGCCTCGAGATAGCGATCGACCGAGTCCAGAAAATTGTTGCAGTGCAGTTGCGTGTGGAAGCCCACGATGCTGCTGCCCAGCAGCCCCGCGAGAATTTCGTCGCGCCACGGGCAAATGCCCATTTGCTCTGCATTCGGCCACGGAATGTGCCAGAACATGATGACCGTCGCCGCGGGAAGTTGCTTGCGGATCATCTCCGGCACGAGCGCAAAATGATAGTCCTGCACGAGGATGATCGGATCGTCGGAGTCCATCTCCTGGCACACGGCGTCGGCGAATTTCTGATTGACATCCTTGTATCGTTCCCAGTCGTCGACGCGGAACATCGGACGATTGTGCGCCACATGGCACAAGGGCCACAGCCCTTCATTCGCAAAGCCGTAATAGTAGCCTTGCTCTTCCTCTTCAGATAGCCACACACGCCGCAGCAGGTACGATTCTTCGCCCGGCGGAACCTGCACATGGTTGTTCTTATCGGCCGTCTGCCGGTCCGCGCTGCCGCTGCCATGCGCGACCCACACGCCCGAGCACGCTCGCATCACGGGCTCGAGCGCGGTGACCAGTCCGCTTGCCGGATGCTGCACTTCGATCGAGCCATCGGGTGTGAACTGATGAACGTAAGGCTCGCGATTGGCGACGATGGCGATTTTTTCGCCCCGTAAATAGCGGTTGAGAATCTGCCGGAGCCGGTCGGCATTCCACTCAGTCGAAGTATCGTCGCGTTCCGCGGCCATCTGCTCGACGAGCTCGCGGACGTCACTCATGATCGGTTGGAACTCGCGATTCGTCGGCCGCCCGCCGCGTATCAGCGATCGCAATTCGGAAATCCAACCGTAGCGCGCCCACTTCGCAACGACCATCGGAACGCCGAACGCCATCACCGCCAGCACGGCGAAGGCGATCAGCAGGAACTTCTGCGCCTGTGCTTCACGGCGGTCGATATAACTCAAATCGTGAACCAGGATGACGAAGCCCAGTTCCGTTCCATCCGTGGCTGAAACCGGCATGACCGTCACATACGCTCTCCCGCTGGGGAGCGTCGCGACGGTGTTCCATTCCGTGATGCCAGCTTCGCCCTTCTTGGCTCCGGCGATCCGCACGCGGCTGCCGATCGCCCAACAGCCGAACTCGCCGGGAAATCCGGGGGTACTTGAGCGCAACGTCAGGTTCGCGTCGCAGACAGCCACGCCCATCACGCGATCATCGTTGCCAATATCGGCGAGCAGCTTCTGCAGAGCCTTCGGATCGGCATACCAGGCATTTGCAAGTGAAGGCCGCGCTCCGATCAAGGCCAGCTCCGCGCGCGAGCTTACATCTCGCTCAAACCATTCCCTCGCCGTAGTTTCGACCACGCTCGATGCAGCCCAAGTCAGCAAGGCTAAGCCGAGGATCAAGGTGAGGACGAACTGCGCCATTCGCCGCATATTCCCATTAGACCACAAGTTAATGAATTTTCATTCCAACGCGTATACCGATGGGGTTATTGTAAATCAATTATCGGTATATATCTTGGTGATAAAATTGCTCTCTCCCGAGCAGGAGAAACTATGCTTGGAAAACAACTAGCCGCAGGATGGGTTGCGCTCGCGCCGATGATGTTGGTACTGCAAGCGCAGCCTAGTCAAGAAAAGATTATTAAGGAAGTACGACACGAGCTGGTGATGTTGCCGTACTACAACGTTTTCGACAACCTCGCCTACCGCGTGGATGGTTCGAAAGTGACTCTCTTCGGACAGGTTGTGCGCCCGACTCTCAAGAGCGATGCCGAGCACGCTGTCAAAAGGATTGAAGGTGTCACGTCGGTCGACAATCAGATTGAAGTACTGCCCTTGTCGCCGAATGATCAGCAGATTCGCATGGCGACCTATCGCGCAATTTATTCAAGGCCACAACTGCAGCGCTACCAATTGGGAGCAGTCCCCCCGATCCACATTATCGTGAAGAATGGGAATGTAACACTCGAGGGAGTCGTCGATAATGAAGGTGACAAAACCGTCGCCGGTATTGCCGCCCAAGGCGTCCCCGGATCGTTTAAAGTAACAAATAACCTGCAGGTACAGAAATAACTACACGGCCCGCTTATCAACGCGTATACGCACGAGGCCGTTATCGAGTGATGCCTTTACCGTATCGTTATCGACCGGTAACGGAAAGTGGATCCTTCGGTACGCCTCGTGCTCAGAGAATTCTCTCCATACAGCCGGCCGTCCTGCAGTCGATGAGCGCTCAAGGCGTGCAGCCCTACCTCAAGCGGCGTGACCGCCACTTCGATCTCGCCTGGCTCAAATCCTGGAGCTTCGAAGACCACCTCATAACTTTTCTGATCCTCATAGAGGACCGCCCTCGAATGGCCGACCGTTTCGTTCTCGGCCTGCAGCCAGTCTTCCAGTTCATGTCCAGCCTGACCGCCGCGCTGGTGCGACAACGCGTTGGCTCGTGTCTCAATCTGAGCGAGCAATTGTCGTACACGCTGGCAGGCCGGAAGTGCCCCATGGAAGCTCGCGCCAATTTTCGTAACGGCGATTTCAGACATTGTCTTTTCCTTTCACCGCTTGCAGTTTCAGTATGAGCTTCGCGAAATGAATAGGCAATCCCCGAAATCCATCACATGATATCGATTGCATACGGGATAATCACGCCGCCTCTATGCCGGCCTAAGGCATTTGCCCCCAGATAAAACAAAAGTACCTAGAGAGTCACATTCTAATTCCGGGTATCCACTTTCCCACGTAGGATTGGGGAAGTTCCAGGACCCCAGTCCCGGCGACCAAACAGGAAACGGAATATGACCCACTCCAAACTATTGCTCTTCGCCCTCGCGTCCAGCGCACTGATTTCGGCGCAATCCATCGCACTGAGTCCCAAAAATCTATACATCGGCGTTGGACTCACCCAACAATTCACGGCCACAGTGACCGGCCTCCCAACGACGCAGGTGACCTGGTCGCTGTTAGGGATGGGAGCGGTGAACAATCCTAAGCTAGGCGCGGTAACGGCCTCGGGATTGTACACCGCTCCCGCGGCGATTCCCGCGCAAAATCCCGTCACCCTCGTGGCTACAGGTTCCGACGGCAAGACCGTTGGAAGCACCTATATTCTGATCGAACCGATCGGTCCGACGTTGACGTCGATCTCACCGGCCAGCATCCCGGTCAGCGGTTACACGACGTACACGGTGACCATCACCGGCTCCGGTTTCCAATCAGGAGCTCGCGTTCTGGCTGGACCTTATGAGATCGGTACGACTTCCATAACGCCGACGCAGATAGTTGCGACCGGCGGCCAGATGACGACCGGCAACGTGCTGTTCTCGGTGACCAATCCCGGATCCACCACGTCGAACACCGTCACTGTGGCGTTCGTCGCTCCATCAGGTGGACCGATCACCGTTTCCCCGTCCTCTGCGAACGTCACTCTCGGCAGCACGCAGCAGTTCACCGCGACCGGTCAGACCGGCGTGACTTGGACCGCATCGGCGGGAGCCATCTCCTCCGCCGGACTGTACACCGCGCCCGCCACCATGCCTTCATCGAGCACGGTTACGATCACCGCCAGTGGAACGAGTAATCAGAAAGGCACCGCCACTGTAACGCTCGTCGCGCCTTCCTCCGGCATCACCGTCACCCCCGCGACATCTAACGTCACCTTGGGCGGAACGCAGCAATTCACCGCGACCGGTCAAACAGGCGTCACGTGGACAGCGTCCGCAGGGTCGATCAGCACCACCGGACTCTTCACTGCTCCCGCGACCATGCCGTCCTCGAGCACGGTCACGATCACCGCGACAGGAACGAGCAATCAGAAAGGAACTGCGACGGTGACTCTCGTCGCTCCAGCCGCGCCGATCATGGTGACGCCGTCGACTGCGAACGTGACTCTCGGCAGTACCCAGCAGTTCACCGCGACTGGTCAGACCAGCGTCACGTGGACTGCATCCGCGGGCTCCATCAACTCCGCCGGACTTTACACCGCGCCAGCAACGATGCCCTCGTCGAGCTCAGTGACGATCAAGGCCTCAGGATCCGGGAATCAATCCGGCACTGCGACTGTGACGCTCGTCGCGCCCTCGCCGATTACGATTTCTCCCTCTACGGCGACAGTCGTCTTAGGCGCAACGCAGCAGTTCACGGCGTCGGGTCAAGCGTCCGTGACCTGGTCAGCCACCGCGGGCACGATCAGCGCAGGTGGACTGTTCACCGCCCCTGCGACGATGCCCGTGCTCAGCAGCGTCACGATCACCGCCAAGGGATCCGGCAATCAATCCGCGACGGCCACGGTGACGCTCTCCGCCGTCGCCAATCCTCAAGTATCGAGCGCGGCCGCGCATCGCTTCCTGCAGCAGGCCGCTTTCGGACCCTCTCCCTCTGATGTCGCGAACGTGCAAGCTCTTGGATTCCAGGGCTGGATCAATCAGCAGTTCGCGATGGCGCCGGTCTCGAACTACACGGCCGCTCTGTCCTCATCGCAAGGCGGATTGCCGAATCTCTTCCTCGGCAACGCTGTAACGAATCCGGATCAGTTGCGCCAACGCGTCGCCTTCGCGCTCAGCCAAATCGCAGTGATCTCCATCACCAAGCAGATCTGGAATCAGAACGTCGCGCCGTTCGAAAACATGCTGCTGAACGATGCCTTCGTCAACTACCGGCAGATTCTAGGTGACGTAACGTTGAGCCCGTGCATGGGTTACTACCTCGACATGGGAAACAACGCGGCCGCCAATCCGAGTCAGGGTACCGTCGCCAACGAGAACTACGCACGCGAAGTGATGCAGTTGTTCACCATCGGACCTAATATGCTCAATGCCGACGGCACTTTCCAAACGGATTCGAGCGGCAATCTGGTTCCGACCTACAACCAGTCGAATGTCACTGAGCTGGCTCGCGTGTTGACTGGATGGACGTTCGCGCCGACTTCAGGGAATCCTCAGTGGGGCATCAACGTGGATGGCAACACCAATATGGGCGTGCCGATGGTTTCCGTCGCCGCCTATCATGATGCCGGTTCGAAGAACCTCTTGAACGGCTTTGTGTCGCCTGCGGGCCTGACGCCGATCGCAGATCTGAATGGGGCCATGGACAACATCTTCAATCATCAAAACGTGGGCCCGTTCATTTCGAAGCAGCTCATTCAGCACATGGTGAAGAGCAACCCGAGTCCGGCGTACGTTGCGCGTGTCGTCGCGGCTTTCAACAACAATGGCAGCGGCGTGCGCGGTGACATGAAGGCGGTGATCACGGCCATCCTCCTCGATCCCGAGGCCCGCGCCAATGACAACGGCTTTAACGATCAGCCGACCGATGGCCACCTGCAGGAGCCCGTTCTGTTCCTGACCGGTTTCGTGCGAGCCCTGAATGGCCAGATGAATTCGCAGAATTATTTCTCATCCGATATGGCCAATGTCGGACAGGATGTATTCAACCCGGCCAGCGTGTTTAATTACTACTCTCCCAATTATGTGGTGCCGGACACGGGCCTCCAAGGTGGAGAATTCCAGATTTACAATACGTTCACTTCGATTTACCGCGCGAATTTAGTGTCGTCGTTCTTCAGTAACTA
This sequence comes from Bryobacteraceae bacterium, assembly GCA_036502165.1. Taxonomy (GTDB): domain Bacteria; phylum Acidobacteriota; class Terriglobia; order Bryobacterales; family Bryobacteraceae; genus F-183. The sequence goes on along the minus strand of DASXZC010000278.1, from coordinate 11,359 downwards.
TTCGAACCCTGTGCAAACTTATGGACCGGGCGTCACAGTGGACCTAACTGCCTATATGCCGCTCGTCAGCAATCCGCCGGCATTAGTCAACGCGCTAGACAACACGCTGACCGGCGGAATCCTGCCCGCGGCGCTCAAACAGATCGTCGCGACGGCTGTGCAAGCGGATGCGGGCACTACGACGATCCACCAGTTGCAGGACGCGGTTTATCTCATTCTGACGTCGAACTATTACAACGTGTGGCATTAATAAAGAATTTGAGGAGACAAAAGATCATGATGATTCGTACAAGACGGGAATTCCTGCGCAATACCCTGAGCTCAATCACCGCGCTCGGCGCGGTAGGCACGATGGCGAAGTTCGGCGAAATGAATGCTCTGGCCGCGGGCGGCTCTGGATATCAGGCATTAGTCTGTATTTTTCTATCCGGAGGAAATAATGGACACAATACAGTGATCCCGATTACCACCGCGCAACAGAACTACTCGGTGTATCAGACCGGCCGCCAGGGTCTGGCGATTCCCAGTGCCTCGCTGCTGCCGATCCACGTTGGCAACGATGTGTATGGATTGCATCCGAGCATGCCGGAGATCCAGAGCCTCTACAACTCCGGACACGCGGCGATTCTCGCGAACGTCGGCATGCTCGTCAAGCCAACGACGCGCGCTTCGTTCAATGCGCCGAGCGCCGTGCTGCCCAGCAATTTGTTCTCGCACTCCGACCAGACCGGCCAATGGCAAACGGCAATTCCCACCGGACTCGGCAGCACCGGTTGGGGCGGCCGCCTCGCGGATCAGTTGCAGTCCTTGAACACGGGCGCCCAATTTCCCGCGGTCACCTCAATCTCCGGCTGCGGCCTGTTCTGCACCGGGCAGGCGACTCTGCCGGCCACCGTGCCCGCCTCAGGGCCCGTACAACTCAATTCCACAGTCAACAGCGCGAACATCAATTCGGCGGTCCAGCAGCTATTGACTTTCGACAACGGTCTGCAACTCGTGCAAGCCGCTAACGGCATCACTTCTCGTGGATCGAATTACGCCAACACGCTCGCTTCGCTAATTGCCACGCAGACCATCAACACTCCGTTCCCTGCCGGCAATCCGCTCGCGTCGCAACTGCTGATGGCGGCAAAATTGATCGGACTCCGAACGCACCTCGGCATGAGCCGCCAGATCTTCTTCTGTCAGCTCGGCGGCTTCGATACTCACAGCGCAGAGCTCGAGACGCAGGTCACTCTGCTCCAACAGTTGAGCCAGGCCGTGTCCGCGTTCTATGCCGCGACGCAGGAGTTGCTCGTCGACCAGGAAGTGACGACGTTCACTGCCTCGGAGTTCGGACGGACGCTCACGCCCAACGGCAGCGCCGGCACCGATCACGCGTGGGGCAATCATCATTTCGTCATCGGCAGCGGCGTCAAAGGAGGAACGATGTATGGATCCTTCCCGTCGCTCGCGCTTGGCGGTCCGAATGACACCAACACACGCGGGACGCTGATCCCGACGACGGCGGTCGACCAATACGGCGCCACTCTCGCCCAATGGTTCGGAGTCAGCTCCGGCAACCTGGCGCAGGTCTTTCCGAATCTCGCCAGCTTCGGATCCACGCCGCTCGGCTTTCTAGGCTAATACGCGCGCCACTTCGGAACCTCCCGGGCGGTCATGTTACACTAGGTTCGTTCCTGCCTAGCCGCCCGCAGGCGAGGTGACTGTGTGCCCTGCCGGCGCGTCATCCGCACGATAACGCCTGCATCCGCGCGCCAGACAAGAGGTTCCGAAGTGGCAAAATCACCTAAACTGACTCACAAAAACGTTAAGGAGATGGTCAAGCACGACGCTTTCCGGGAAAGAACCATGGAAACCGTCGAGTACGTCTCCGGCCATCGCATGCAGATTATCAAGTACGCCGCGGCGGCGATCCTCGTGATCGTACTTGCTGGCGGGACCTGGATCTATCGCGAGGGCAAGCACACCGAGCGTATGAACGCGTTGAACGACGCCTTCAAGGTGTACAACTCGCAGGTGGTCGCGCAAGGCAATCCGCCTCCGTTCGCAAATTATTGGTTCCGCACTCCCGCCGAGAAATCGGCCGCGGTGAATAAGGCGTTCGTCGGCCTGGCCGATAAATACCCGAACTCGGATGAAGGCATGATCGCGCACTACTATCTCGGTGTCATCGCCGGTGATGACGGAAAAACGCCCGAAGCCGAGAAGCAATTCAAATACGTCGTCGACAATGCTTCGAACGATTATGCTTCGCTCGCCAAACTGTCTCTCGCGGAGCTTTACAAAGCGGATGGCAAAGTCGACGAGGGCAGCAAACTGATTCAATCGATCATCAACAAGCCGACCACGTTCGTTTCGAAAGACGAAGCGACGATCGCGCTCGCACGGCTCATCGAGCAAACGAAGCCGGATGAAGCCCGCAAGCTGCTCGAGCCGCTTCGCACCTCGATGCACTCCGGTGTCAGTCAGGCGGCGATCGGCGCGCTTGGCGATATGATCCAACAGCAATCGCAACCGAAATAACGAATGGCCGCTGCCGCCTCGCCGACGCCGCCTCTTGTCCGTCTCTATTTTCCGCTCGAACAGGCGCGCGGCAGACGCTACCCGGAACCCGCGCATCCCTATCGCAACGACTTTGAACGCGATCGCGACCGGATCCTCCATTCGCCCGCATTCCGTCGCCTCGAAGGCAAGACGCAGGTCTTCGCCAAAGGACTCTCCGATCACTTCCGCAATCGCCTGACTCACACTCTCGAAGTCACGCAGATCGCCCGCAGCGTGGCAGGTGCGTTGGGCCTGAATCAGGCATTTTCAGAAGCGCTCGCGCTCGTCCACGACATCGGACATCCGCCGTTCGCACATTCCGGTGAGGCGCAGCTCGACCTGCTGATGCAACCCTATGGCGACCACTTCGATCACAACACCCACGCCCTGCGGATCGTCGAATCGTTCGAGCATCGCTACGCCCGTTTTCCCGGCCTGAATCTAACGTTCGAAGTCCGCGAGGGAATCGCGAAGCATTCGCGCGATTTCGCCCCCGGTGAGATCCCGGAACTCGACGAGTTCCTCCCTGGATTCCGACCTCCTCTCGAAGCGCAGATTATCGACCTCTGCGACGAAGTTGCTTACAACACCGCCGATCTCGACGATGGCTACGCGGCCGGATTGCTTCCGCTCGATCGCCTCTGCGACGAGATTCCCCAATTCGGCATCATTTCGGAAACGATCGCCAACCAATTCCCCGGCGCGACTGAAGAAATTCAAATGTATGAAAGCCTGCGCGCCATGATTGACTGGATGGCCACCGGACTCCTCATTGGCACGATCGACGCCGCCAGTCACGCAGGCGTCGAGACCGTCGAGGATGTGCGGCGCTACCCCACGCGGATTGCGCAATTCACTCCGGAAACCGCCGCCGCCGCGGCGCAATCGAAGGCGTTCCTGCGCAAGTATGTGTACCGGTCCGAGCCCGTCGTCGCCGAACGGCAAGCGTCCATGGATCGTATGGCATGGCTGTTCCGCTACTTTGTCGACCATGCCGGATCGATGCCGCCGAACTATGAAGAAAAGGCCGCCGAGGAGCCGCGCCATCGCATCGTGTGCGACTACATCGCCGGCATGACGGACGGATTTTTCAACCGCACTTACACCCAAGTTTACGAACGGCATCAAGGACCCGCGTAGCAAACGCGGGCCCGTCGGGTTCCAATGACATGGGCAAGGCTCTCCTCAATTGGCGTTGGCGCACGTTTATACTCGCGCTGCCTTTCCTGTTCTATTGCCTCTTTCCCACGCGCAATTATTATTGGGATGGCCTCGCATTTGCTATTGATATCGAGAAGCATCCGCTGTCGTCGGCGCTGCTCTATCCGAGCCATCTCATCTACGAGTCGTTCGGAGGCTGGCTCTACCGCTTAAGCGAAATCGCGGGGATGCACACACGCGCTTTGTACCTGATGCAAGGCGCGAACTGCGTCCTCGCTGGACTCTCGGTGTTCCTGCTCGACAAATGCCTGCGCCTGCGGAACGTCCCGGCTGACATCGCCGTTGCCTGGGCGCTCGTCTTCGGATTCTCGGCGACTTGGTGGAGATTCGCTTCGGACGCGAACGCCTACGTGCCTGCGATCTTCCTGCTGCTATGCGCGGAAATCCTACTCGAGTCAAATCGCGTCACAGCCGCGGCAGTGCTGACCGCGTGTGCGATGCTGTTCCACGAATTAGCAGTGCTGTTCTTGCTGGTCGCGCTGATTCGCCTTTTCCCCAAAACAAAAACCGCCCTGCTTTTTCTCGCCATCGCGGTGGTCCCAGTCGCGTTGGCTTACGTCATCGCGTATCACGCCGGGCCCGGAGGAGCTCCTGGGAACGGATTCTTCGCCTGGGTGACGTGGCACTCACCGGACTCGAGCTTCTCATTCCGGCCGTTGAACGATGTCATCGTGTCGCTGCGAGGCACCCTGCGGCTGTTCTTTGGAGGCCGGCTCGCGGAGTTCGCCGGGGATGCAGTGTCGAAAGTCTCGGTCGCGGTCCTCGCGGCAGCCATCGCCGCGTTCTTCGTTGCGCTCTGGCAAGCCATCCGCAAGAGAGAACTTCGCGCCATCGCGCCCAGCCGATATCTGTTGGCTTGGATCGGCGTCTACGTGATCTTCCTACTCTTCTGGATGCCACAAAACACGTTCTACCGGCTCTTCTACTTAGCGCCTCTCGTGCTGCTACTCGCGACGGCATTGCACCCCGGCCTGCGACTCGTGTGGACGTTCGCGGCCGTACTCGCGCTGTGGAACTTCACGTTCCTCTCATATCCGCAATCGCGCCCGGAAGCGAACGCTCCCCTGCGGTTCGCCCTGGCGAGAGTACAGGATTGGAGCCCGGGAACTCCCATCGTCTTCCGAACCTTCCATCCCGATTTGTGGACGATCAGTTATTTCAATCAGCAGGCATCCTGGATAGGGCTCGACCATCCCGACCCCAACCGCTTGCAGCAATTGCTCGACCAGGCGTCCGCCGGTGGACGATCACTTTGGATCGAAGAGACCGCATACCTCGCCGCCCAAGCCGATCCCGCCGCCAGGAATTGGATGACCCTGCATGAACTGCCGAAAGAATTAATCGAGTTCAAGGACGACCGCCACGACTTCCGGTTCCACCGCTTCGGCAGCGCTCAAGCTACCGGAAGGGAAAGCAACTGATAGCACGCATATACAGCTGGCACCGTGAACAGCGTCGAGTCGATCCGGTCGAGCCATCCGCCGTGGCCGGGCAGGGAATTGCCGCTATCCTTCATCCCCGCGCCGCGCTTGATCGCGGATTCCGACAAGTCTCCCAGTTGTCCCGCGACGTTGCCGATCAGGCTCAACAACAGGATTACGAACCATGGCAATCGCGGCCCGAAATTGAGGAACAGCGCAAATCCGAAAATCACGGAGCCGATCACCGACGCCGCCGCGCCTTCCCACGTCTTCCCCGGACTCACCACCGGCGACATCTTATGCCGCCCGAATTTGCGGCCGCCATACATCGCCGCCGTATCGCCAATCCAATTCAAAGCCAATGCGAAGAACAGCAGCCAGTGATCGATGTCGCGCAACTTGACCGCGCACCACCACGCGCCAAAGATGTAGCAGACGCCGAGCAGCATCGCCGACGCTGACGGCAAGGCGATCTTCAAATCGCCGAACCGCACAGCCGCCATCATCGATCCGAATCCGATGGCCAGAATCAGCAGGACGATGATGTGGTCGTCAGGAATGGCGAGCATCGCGCAGCCGACTGCCGATCCGATCCAGGGATTGACGGAAAATCCATGAGCGCTCGCGATCGCCGAGAACTCGCGAAAGGCGAACACGCCAATGATCGCAATCGCCGCAATGAAAATCCATCGAGGAGCCCAAAGGACCAGGCCAGTGATCGTCGGAACCAGCAGAGCCGCCGTCAGGACGCGCTTCATACGGGCGAAGCGGCGGCGACAACAGAGTCGTCCGCATCGACAAGCGGCGCCACACCGGCCATTACCGCTGCATCGTCCACCGTCTCGTCATCACTCGTTTGACTCAGTCCGCCAAAGCGCCGGTCCCGCTTCTGATAGTCGAGCACCGCGCGAAGCAGGTCGGCTCTTTTGAAATCAGGCCACAGCGTATTGGTCACGTACAGCTCGGCATACGCGATCTGCCACAGCAGGAAATTGCTGATGCGCATCTCGCCGGATGTGCGGATCAACAGATCGGGCTCGGGAAGTCCGGCGGTATAGAGGTGCGCGTTGAACGATTCCTCAGTCACTTCGACCGCTTCGCCGCGCCGCGCCTTCTCGACCATCGCAGCAACGGCGTCGACAATCTCCGCGCGTCCGCCGTAGTTGATTGCGAGACTCACGCGCAAGCCGGTGTTCCTCGCTGTCGCGTCAATCGTCCCCTGCAATTCGCGCTGGATCTGATGCGGCAGAGCCTCGATCCGCCCGATCGTTTGGAACCTGATATTGTTGCGCATCAGGTTCGGCAGTTCGTGCTTCAGGTAATAGCGCAGCAGCCGCCACAGCGTCTCGATCTCGGCGCGTGGACGTTTCCAGTTCTCGACTGAAAATGCATACAGCGTAAGAGCGCGAATCCCCAACCGCGCGCAGGTTTCGACACAGCTTCTGACCGGTTCGACACCGGCGCGATGGCCGGCCACGCGGGGCATATTCCGCTTTTTCGCCCATCTGCCGTTGCCGTCCATGATCACGGCAATGTGTGCGGGGAGCCGTCCCGGGTCGACAGCCCGGGCGAGTGCCCAATCCGGATCGTTGGGCGTGAGAATTTCAAAAAGCGCTTGCATGCGCGTAATCATTGATGGTAACACCCCTCGATGCCCCACCACCGCTTGATCCTCTGTCATGCTGGTTCCATGCCCGATTCCATCTCACGCCGCGCCGCGATCGGAGCCGGCCTTGCCGCTGCCGCCGTCTCGACCATCCGCGCTCAAGAAGGCACCCTCACGGCCGGCGCCGTCATTGACCGGATCAAATCGCATGTGGGAGTTCCGTGGCGCGAGCAGACGGTCGACAAAATCATCGCCGGCGCCGCCGACACCCGGGTCGCCGGAATCGCCACGACGATGATGGCGACTCAACACGTTCTCAACAAAGCCGCCGCTGCCGGATTGAACATGGTCATCACGCACGAGTCCACGTTCTTCTCGCACCAGGACACGGTCGATCAACTCAAGGACGACCCGACGTACCGGTTCAAGCTCGACTTCATCACGAAGAACAACATGGTCGTTTTTCATTTCCACGACCATTGGCACGCCCACAAACCCGCAGATGGAATCGCCACCGGGATGGCTCGCGCGCTCGGTTGGGAAAAGGCGGCCGATCCGCAAAATCCGCGCCTGTTCTCCTTCGAACATCCGAAGACTCTCGCGGAGTTCGCCAAACTTATGGAAACGAAGCTCGGCGCACGGACCATTCGAGTACTGGGCGATCCGCGACTGCCGGTCAAGCGCGCCATCGCGAGTTGGGGATTCGCCGGCGAATTTCCAGGCATTCCGTTGTTCGCGCGGCCGGATATCGACGTGCTCATCGTGGGCGAAACCCGCGAGTGGGAACTCGTCGAATACGTTCAGGACACCATCGATTCCGGCCAGAAGAAAGCGCTCATCGTGCTCGGACACGTCGTCTCCGAGCAAGCCGGTATGCAGTACTGCGCCGAGTGGCTCGCGCCCTTGGTCACCGAAGTTCCCGTGCATTTTGTGGCGGCTGTCGAGCCGTTTTGGAGTCCGGAGCATCCGTTCGTTTCCTAAATGAACGCTAGTTCCCCAGGCGCAAGTACATGCGCAATACGGCGTCGCCAAAAACTGCGACGCCCGTCGCGGCGAGTCCCAGGAAACTTCCGAACGGCAGCTCGTACGTCGACGCATTCTTCCCAGTTAGATAGATATAAAGCAACCCGACGACGCTGCCGAGCACTGAGCCTAGGATCACCGTCATCAGAGTCGCTTGCAAGCCTAAGAACGCACCGATCATCATGACCATCTTGACGTCGCCGAAGCCGAGTCCTTCGACGTTGCGGATCTTCTGATAGAGCTTCCCCACCACCCACAGGACGCCCGCGCACGCGAGCGCGCCCATGGCCGATTCGATCACCGACAGCAACTGCTTCTTCTGCGGATCGTGGACGATCAGGAACGACAACCCCGGTTGCAGCGGCACGAACCAGGCCAGGATCAACCCCGCCACCGTCCCGCCGATGGTAAATTCGTCAGGCAGGATACGCTCCTCGAAATCGGCGAAGATCAGCGCGATCATCGCGGATCCGAACAGGATGTACTTCAAGGCGGGCGCCGTCACTCCGAACGCCATCACGCATCCGCTAAACACCGCTCCGGTCAGGATCTCGACCAGCGGATATCGCAATGAAATAGGAGCCTTGCAGTCGCGGCATTTGCCCCGCAGCAGCAGGAAACTCATCACCGGAATGTTGTCATACCAGCGGATCTGATGATCACAATTCGGGCAATGCGACCGCGACGGATTGAATACGGATATGTCGCGCGGCATCCGGTAGATGCAGACATTCAGGAAGCTGCCGATGAGCAATCCGAACAGGAATGCGAGAAATGCGTCCACTTAGAAAATCGAGGGGCCCTTCTGCCCTAGTACTATCATCGGACATTCCGGCCCCGAACTACACTTTACCCGTCGCGGAACCCCATCAGCTTCGCCTTTGAGTACTTCAGAAAGTTATAAAACGCGGCCATATACGCGATGGCGAGCCCCTCGAAGCCGTCGAGAAATCCGAGTTGGAAAATGTACGTCCGCACGAAGGTCCACGCCGGATCGATCGCGAGTTGCCAGAGCGTCACACGCTTCTTCTGTGCCACGATCTGCTCGGCCGCGAGCGTCGTATACCGGTCGAGCGTGCGCAAGTGCTCCGACAAGGAATCGCAGGTGTAGTGGAGGATCCGCCCGTCCAAATGCCCGATCGTCCCGCCCACCTCGACCGACTCGTGGACGTACTCGCCGGTCCACTGCGCCTTGTCGCGATGATACAGCCGGACCTTCTTGTCCGGATACCAGCCGGAGTGGAAGATCCACGTCCCCAGATACTTGGCGAGCCGCGGCATGACATAGGCGTCGTACTTCGGCCCGTTCTTCTTGATCTGCCAGATCTCGGCTTCGAGGCCTTCGCTTAGCGCCTCATCCGCGTCGAGCGATAGGATCCAATCGTTCGCCGCGCGATCCGCGGCGACGTTCTTTTGCTTCGCATATCCCGGCCAAGGACTCTCGATCACCCGCGCGCCGAGGTTCGTCGCCAGCTCGACCGTGCGGTCGGAAGAGCCCGAATCGACGACGACGATCTCGTCGCAGCATCGCAGGCTTTCGATCGCGCGTACGATGTTGCGCTCCTCGTTGTAGGTGATGATAGTCGCCGAGATCTTCACTGGCTCAGTTGGACGGGCACCGTCGAGAAGGATAGCAGGAAGATGATCACGGCGGCTATCGTCAACAGAATGCGATTGAAGCCCAACTCCGAATCGCCATAAATCGTCGGATGCTTCATTCCAAAGATCAGCAGCAGGATCGCCCAGGGCAGCCACGTCGTCCAGCCGTAAAACGCCGCCACGCCGAGCAGGCAAACCCAGAAGATCCGGAACAGAATCCGCGCCCGCTCGCCCACCCAGGCGTACAGCAGATGTCCGCCATCCAGTTGTCCGATCGGCAGCAGATTCAAAGCCGTCGCCAGCAATCCGACCCACGCGGCGCGCGCCGCCGGATGCAGATAGACGTCGTTCGGGTCAATCCCGCGAAACACGGCCGATTCGAGGATCCGGATGATCCAAGGATTTCCGTATACCAGGTCGCTCTGCTGCGCCAATCCATGATGAACGTGTGACAGCGTCACTCCGACCAGCAGCACCGGTAGCAGTACCGCAAATCCCGCGAGCGGCCCGGCGACCGCGATGTCGAACAGGGCTTTTCTTGAGTAAATCGGAGCCTTGATGCGTATGAACGCGCCCATCGTCCCGATCGGAGTCGGAACAGGAAGGAAGTAGGGGAAGGTGGCGTCGACTCGATAGTATTCGCACACCAGGAAGTGGCCGAGCTCGTGAGATCCGAGGATCAGCATGACCGGCAGCGCGAACACCCATCCCTCGAGCCAGCGCGCAGGATGCATCAGCAGTTCGAGATAACGGCCCCAATCCGCTGTGTAAGCAATGTCGCGGTGGAACAACTCGACCATGTCCGCGCCGGCGATCAGGGTCGTACAGATCGTCGCCGCCAGCGCCAGCAAAGGCAGAGCGATGCTTCGCGTCTGGGGAGAAGCCCAAGCTTCAAAGCTCGCCGATTCGTTCGCCGTGCGCGGGGGATTCACTGCTCTCGCCGGGTTCGTTTTGCGTCGCCAGATTACTGCAGGGTTTGCAGTTCCTTGCCGGGCTTGAAGCGGACCGCCTTGCCCGGAGGAATCGCGACCTCGGCACCAGTCCGCGGGTTGCGCCCGATCCCCGTCTTGCGGGGACGCACGTTGAAGATTCCAAAGCCGCGCAACTCAATCCGCTCTCCGTGAGCGAGCGCGCGCTTCATGCTTTCGAAAACCGTTTCGACCGCCATTTCGGCCTTGGTCTTGGTGATGCCAGTGCGATTTACAACTTCATTGATAATGTCGAGCTTGATCAACGAGGCCTCCTCGATCGGATGTGTTCCTGTTGGACCCACGTTAACCATTCGTGTGTCCGAAACTTCATGATAGGATTGGATTTAGTCGCTTGTCAAGGACCCATCCGTCCGGCTCGCCCTTCGAACCCGCATGACACAGGAAGATTTCCGGAAAGTTTGCTCGCTGTTTTCGACCGGCATCGCGATTTTGACGGTATCCGGACCGGGCGGAATCCCGCATGGACTCACCATAAATTCGTTCACTTCCGTGTCAGCGGACCCGCCGCTTGTGCTCGTCTGCATCGACTCCGCATGCGCTTTGTTGCCGTACTTCGACTCGGCTTTGCACTTCGGTTTGAGCTTCCTTGAAATTGGCCAGCGCGACGTCTCGACGCGATTTGCGTTCATCCCCGAGCGCCGTTTCGATGGAATCGAATGGCACCAGAGCGACAGCGGCTTTGTTCCGTTCATCGACGGCGCCATCGGATGGATGGAATGCAAGATCGACCAGCGTGTTTCAGCCGGCGACCATCGGATCCTCATCGGCGAAGTTCTGGATGTGCAATCGAATCCGGACTCGAGCCTCAGTCCGCTGATTTACTTCGCCAGCATGTATCGGCAGCTAGCTTGAAGCAGGATCTTTAGAAAACAGCCGCTCGCCGATCTCCGCGACCAGTTCCTTCACACCCTCGCCCGTCACCGCCGAGATCTTGAAGAATGGCAGCTTCC
>DASXZC010000277.1:0-7466 GCA_036502165.1 Bryobacteraceae bacterium | reverse complement strand
GAGAACTTGACAGGTACATCGGGAATGACGTCGTGGAAGACTGCACGCGCGGACGCCATGATTTCTGCCGGCGGCAGGCCGCTCGCACGAAGCAGGATCGTCGGCGTCGAATTAGCGTTCTGGCCGCGCTGGTGATAATCGACATACACGACGGGACTCGGCGGGCGATCGAGGCCCGCGGCACGAACGTCGGCGACGATACCGACGATGGCGAGCGGCTGCAGATGACCGTCCATATTGCCGAATTCGATCGTTTGCCCGATGGGATCCTGATTAGGCCAGCGTTGGCGAACGAGCGTCTGGCTGATGACGGCGGCATGCGGCGCGTTCCAGTCATCCTGGGGGCCGAAGATGCGTCCACGCACGAGAGGGATGCCCATGGTGTGGAAGTAAGACTCTCCGGCGACGCAGTAATCAGCGTGTCCGATTTGCGCACGGTTTTGAAACATGCGGCCCATTTCCTCAGCATCTGCGGGAGGCTTTTGTCCGTTCAGGACTACGAACGTTCCACCCGCGAGATCGTCACCGGCCGCCACAGGCATAGCGCCGGCGAGTCCCACTGAGTCCACTCCGGGCAGCACGCGCAGGCGGCTCGCGATGTTGTCCATGAGATGAACCTGACGCGCGATGGCCGCTTGGTCCATCGCGAATTTACGACCCTCCGGATTGGGCGGCGAGAACTCCATGGTGATGAGGTTCTGTGTGCTGAATCCCGGATTGGTGGAAACCAGGCGCAGGAAGCTGCGGCCGAGGAGTCCGGCTCCCATGAGGATGACGAGCGTGGTAGCGATTTCGCCGACAACGAGAAAGCCGCGGAATCGCTGACCGGCACCTGAGCCGCCGGTGCTGCCGCGTGCGCCGCCGGACGTCAGGGCTTCCTGTAGATCTCCGGATACGGCGCGCCATGCCGCGAAGAGTCCGAGCGAAGCGGCGACGGCAACGATCACGGCGAGTGCGAACAGCAGGACGCGCGTGTCGACGGCGACGCCCTGTTGACGCGGCAGATTCGCTGGGAGAATGGCAGGGAGTACTCTCACTGCCCAACCCGCGATCAGGATTCCAAGAAGTCCGCTGAGGAGCGAGAGCGAGAAGGATTCGCACAGGAATTGTTGGATCATGCGTCCACGGCCGGCGCCGAGCGCGGCACGTACAGCGAGTTCCTTGCGGCGCGCGGAGTTGCGCGCGAGCAGCAGTCCGGCGACGTTGGCGCATGCGACGAGCAGCAAAAGTCCGACAGCGGAGAGCAGCGTGAGAAGGGCGGTGCGCACGTCTCCGACCATGGCATCGGCGAGCGGCACGACTGTCGCGTCGGCGAGATCGGCTTGCTTCCCATATTGATTGTGGATGCGGCGCGCGATCGCACTCAAATCCGCGCGCGCCTGTGCGACGGTCGCGCCGGCACGGACGCGGCCGAGTCCACGCCAGTTGTGTCCCGTGCGACTGGGATTCTCAGGAAACAGTTCACGAGGGAACCACGCCGCGACGTCGGCAGGGAAATCGAAGCCTTCCGGCATCACTCCGACCACTGGATATACGGCCTCTTCCATCCGCACTTGGGCTTTCGAGAGATCCGCGGTGCTGCCGAGATAACGCTGCCAGTAGCTGTAGCTGACGATCACTGCAGGAGAGCCGTGCAGATGCTGTTCCTCAGGTACGAAGGCACGTCCGCGAAGCGGGTCGACACCGAGAGTTTTCAGGAAGCCGCTCGAGACTTCGGCGATGTTGACGCGCGCGGGTTCGCCACCGGCTGAGATGGTCGCGAGCCATGAACTGTAAAGCGAGAGGCTCGAGAAGGAACTGCTCTGGGCCGCAAAATCATCGAAGTTCGCGAGGCCAATATTTATGCGATGCCCGTTGGGAGCCTGCTCCCATATGCGGACGATCTGTTGCGGCTCAGGATACGGAAGCGCGCGCAGCAGCACGGCGTCGACGACCGAGAAGATCGCCGTCGAAGCGCCGATGCCGAGCGCGAGCGTCAGCACGCTGATCGCTGTAAAGCCCGGATTCCCGGCCAATTTCCGCATTCCGTAGCGCAAATCGGTGAGCAGATTGTCGACGCGATTCTCCCATCCATAGGCGCGGACTTCGTCACGCAGCGCGGCCGTCGTGCCTCCGAGTTCGAGCTGCGCCGCGCGGCGGGCATCCGAGGGAGAGAGTCCACGAGCGACGAAGGCGGAGGTCGATTCGTCAAGATAATGGCTGACCTCGTCGGCGGTGTCTCGATCGGCGGACTTCCGGTTCGTGAGCACGCGCAATCCACGAGTGAGTTGGCGCCAGAGTGACACGGCGATTATCCCTCGGCTTTCAAAAGGCGCGCGATGGCGGAGGCGCGCCGGTTCCATTTCGTAGTTTCAACGCCGAGCTGTTTGCGGCCGGCGCGGGTGAGCGTGTAGTATTTCGCGCGGCGCGAATGATCGGTTTGCCGCCATTCAGAATCGAGCCATCCCATACGCTCGAGCCGCTGGAATGCAGTGAGAAGCGAGCCCGGGTTGACTTTGAAGACTCCGCGCGAGACCTGCTCAATGCGGCGCGCGATGCCGAAGCCATGCATAGGCTCGAGGCTCAGCGTCTTGAGAATGAGCATGTCGAGGGTGCCCTGAATGACGTCTGTAGTCGGTTCTTCCACGGTGTGATCAGAATACCGCCGCTGCTCTTGGTTGTCAAGATGTGACGATCAAGTGCTATTGGCGCGTGTAGGTGACGGACTCAATGGTCACGGTGTTGTTGCGCGGTGCTTCGACCACGATTGGTGGATTTTGGCCGATCCGGATATACAGCTTGTCTCCGGCGACCGTGAAGCGTCCGGAGTTCGGCGGATCGGCCCGCGCGGCGTAGTCGAAATCGAATCGGTTGATGTCGCCGCCAGGGGCGCGGATCTGATCGTAGGCGCGGTAGACTTGGCCGGTCCTCGAGAACAGATAGAAGTGCGACGCGGGCGTGTAGTAGCTATGCTGAAACGTCAAGCCGGTCATGTACTTTTGCTTGATGCCGCGGTAGAGGCCGGCGATCTGCTCGCCTCCCGGCCCGGGACCTTCGCCGACGGATGGCCCCGCCGCCGCGGTCTCGACGCGCATCGTGCGCAACATATTGTTGACATCAGGCGCGAGGCGAGCCCACATAGTCGAATTGATGGTCGCAACGTCGACAATCGCGACCGCTCCACTCGCGACGATGAGGATCCGCAAGTGGGGCCGCACGATGCCAACGCGATTTTCAGAGAACGTGGCCTGATAGACAGCTTGTGCGCCGGGCATTCGCGCGCTCGCGAATTGCGGAGCGCCAGCGACGTTTTCCTCGCGATGCCGCGGATCGATGCGATTGCTGAATAAAGTGCGCTGAAAGGCTTCGGCAACGTTGCCGTTAAAGGGTTCGAACGGATAGATCTGGAAAGACGCGTTGAATTGATTGGAGACGTAGTCCTCGGGCGGATAGATGGCGCTGCGCATGTAGTTGGGCGGCGGATCGAACCTTAACAACGGCGTCTGAGCAGCCGCCGCAGTCGTCAACAGCGCCATCGCGGCGAGGACGGAACGGGTGTGAGTCGTTTCGGTCGACATGTGATGGGATCAGGGTACCCCTATGAAACGGCGACAGCAATCCGGTTGACTCTTGCCGCATACTATTGTACTCTAGGCCTATCCGAAATATGCCTACGGTGCCTTCCAAGAAAACCGACCAGCGCGACCTCTTCCGGGGAGCGCTCGAAATGATGATCCTGCGCTCTCTCCAGCGCGAGCCGATGCATGGGTACGCGCTTGTCCAGCACATCCAGCAGCGCTCGAAAGACTTGCTGCAGGTCGAAGAAGGATCCCTCTATCCAGCCCTGCAGCGGCTGCTGAAAGAGGGACTCCTCAAAGCGGAATGGGAGATTTCCGCCTCGAATCGCAAAGTCCGCACCTATCGCGTCACACCCGCGGGCAAGAAGCATTTGGATCGCGAGATCTCGAGTTTCGAACGCATGCTCGAGGCGATCAGCCTGGTACTTTCGCCGGCCTCGAACGAGTCGTAGGAGACGAGCAAAATGAATTGGTTCCAGCAGCTCTTTGGCAGGCGGAAGATTTATGGCGACCTGTCGGAGGAAATCCGGCAGCACCTCGTCGAAAAGACAGACGCTCTCGTCGCGAAGGGCATGAGCCGTGCGGACGCCGAGCTCACCGCGAGGCGTGAATTCGGCAACGTCACCGGCATCGAGGAACAGGGCCGCGAGGCTTGGCTCGTGCCGTTCATCGACAGTCTGTACGCCGACTCGAAATACGCGTTCCGCCAACTGCGCAAGAATTTCGGATTCACGCTGACAGCGATTGTGACGCTCGCGTTGGGCATCGGCGCGACCACCGCCATCTTCAGTCTGGTCAATACTGTGTTGCTGCAACCCTTGCCGTTTCCCGCGCCCGAGCGGCTCGTGTGGATGAGTCAGCAGGACCACTCGCTACCGGGCGTGCAGCCGGAAACATTGAGCTATCCGGACTTTTTCGACTGGCGCGCGAGCCAGCATTCGTTCGACGGCATCGCCGCCTACGCCGGCACTACGGTGACGCTCGTGACGCAGCGGGAGCCTCGCCATCTCGACGCAGCCGTCGTTTCTTCCGAGTTCTTCCGCGTGTTGGGCACGGCTCCGATGATCGGAAGGGATTTGCGCCCCGAGGATGAGAAGGCGGGAAATCGCGCAGTGATGTTGAGCTATTCGCTGTGGCAATCCGCGTTTGGTTCGGCGCCGGACATCGCTTCACGAACGATTCGACTCGGCGACCAAGACTACGCAGTCGCGGGCGTTATGCCGAAGAATTTCGAATTTCCGATCAACAGTCCTGCGACGACGATGTGGATTTCGGTCGCGCACGATGCCGAGGGAAAGGATCCAAAGACCGGGCAACGCGGCTTCGAGAACCTCGAAGTGATTGGACGTTTGAAGTCCGGGGCGACGGTCGAGCAGGCCAAGGCCGACCTCAGTCTGATCGCTGCCAACGTGGCTAGGCAGAACCCGGACAGCAACAAATGGTACACGTCCGCGCTGGTCGAGCCTGAGCTCGAGCACTTGACTGGCGATACCAGACCGGCTTTGCGGATCCTATTCGGATCCGTGATGCTCGTGCTGCTGATGGCCTGTGCGAACGTAGCCGGCCTGCTGCTCGCGCGCGGCTCGCGTCGAGGCGCGGAGTTCGCGCTGCGCGCTTCACTCGGCGCGAGCCGCGCAGTGATCGTGCGGCAGTTGCTGGTCGAGTCGGTTGCGCTATCTTTTTGCGGAGGAATCGCCGGCATCGTTCTCGCCTATGGACTGCTGCGCGGCATGGTAACGCTGGTTCCGCTCGACATCCCACGCATGGCGAGTACCTCGATCGATGGCACGGTACTTGCGTTCGTTGTGCTGGTTTCGATTATCACCGGCCTGCTGTTCGGAGTGTTGCCGGCCTTGCGTATGTCGCAGCAGTCGCGGCCAGGCCAGTTGATGCGCGAGGGATCGCGAACGGTTGCCGGAGGGCGCGGCGAACATCGAATTCACAACGTGCTCGTGGTCGCGCAGACCGCGATCGGATTGGTGTTGCTGGTGGGCTCTGGCTTGTTGATCCGCAGCTTTGTACACATCCTCAACGTCAATCCGGGCTTCGATGCCAACCATGTTTTGACGGCGCGAGTCGACGTGTCGTTCAACAAACTGAACCACGATCAGCACGTGCAGTTTTATAACCGCCTGATCGAACGGCTTGCGGTGATGCCCGGCATCGAGTCAGTGTCGGCTGGTTGGCCGCTGCCGATGAGCGATAGCAACGCCAGCGTCTCGTTCAGCATCGAAGGACGGAACACTGCCAAGGGCGATCGGCCGAACGAATCGGCGGGCGTGGTTCTGCCGGGCTATTTTAAAACCATGCGGATCCCTCTGATCTCAGGCCGCGCGTTCGGAGAGCGCGACACCACGCACGCGCCTCCGGTCATGATTGTCAATCAGGCGTTCGCGCGCAAATATTTTCCACATGAGGATCCGCTCGGCAAGCACATCCAAGTCGGTCTCGGCGACGGTGTGATCGATCATCCGATGCGTGAAGTCGTCGGCATTGTGGGCGACATCAAGCGCAGAGGATTGACCGCGGCGGATCCCGAACCTCAGTATTATTTGCCGTTTTCACAGGCCCTGATAACGAATCCGTATCTCACGATCCGCACGACCGGCGATCCCTCGGCGCTGCGCGGATCCCTACGCGCGGCAGTCGAGGAGATCGACAAGAGCGTGCCCATTTACCAGGTCTCAACGCTCGAGAATTACGTTTCGCGCTCTGCAGCACAGCCTCGATTCCAGACATTGTTGTTGAGTTGCTTCGCAGCGATCGCGCTCGTGCTGGCGGCGATCGGATTGTACGGGCTGCT
Organism: Bryobacteraceae bacterium; assembly: GCA_036502165.1. Taxonomy (GTDB): domain Bacteria; phylum Acidobacteriota; class Terriglobia; order Bryobacterales; family Bryobacteraceae; genus F-183. The sequence continues at coordinate 1,106 of DASXZC010000277.1, read as the reverse complement.
CTCCTACATGGTGGCGCAGCGGACCCTCGAGATCGGGCTGCGTATGGCGCTCGGCGCGAAGAAAGCGGACGTCCTAAACATGATCGTGTGGCGCGGATTGACGCTCGCACTAATCGGATTGGGCGCAGGATTAGCGATCTCAGGCATGATGACGCGCGTGTTGTCAGGAATGCTGTACGGAGTCGAACCCTCCGATCCCATGACGTTTGCCGGAATGACCGGCGTATTGTTATTCGTCAGTCTGGCCGCGAGCAGCATCCCCGCATATCGCGCGGCGCAGTTGGATCCGATAGAGACGTTGCGCGAGCAATAGCACTACGCACGGAAGTACCGATTCACATCCGGACGCGTCAGAAAATAAACCAGTGCGGCGAGGAACACGCAGTGGATCGCCACTTCGCTCATCGAGTGGAAGAAGCTCAGGACGACGTGAAACAGCATCCACCCGATCGCGAGCCATCGTGCCCAATTGCTGGCGCGGAACATAAAAATTCCGCTTACTAGCGCGACAACATTAACGAGCGCGGCCCAGAGCGGATCGTAGGAACCCGCCGTCCGTGGCTCCATGAGATGGGCCACCGCTCCCGCGATCCCTACCACGATGAACAAGCAGGCGATGATTGTCACAGCGAGCGGCCGTTTGTTCATTCCAGAAATTTTCCGATCAGCCACCGATGGCCCGACGGATCAATCACCGAGCCCTGCAGCATACGCTTGATCGGACGCGGCCCGAGCGTCGGGTGCGTATGCTCGCGAACAGCGCTCCCCTCGACCGCTCCAGCCGCAATGGCGCGCGCATGCATAGCAACCGGATCGTCGACGAACAGCTCAATGCGAACCGTCGTAAATCCCGCGGAATCCGGGCTCCGCGTGCCGTTTCCCGGCGATTCCTCCGCCAAGAAGAACGGCGCGCCGTGAATGAGCAGTCCGGCGATCGCGACCGATTCCTTGCCGCCATCGCCTTCGATGTACCACAAGACGTTTGCATCAAAGGCAGCTTTATAGAACTGCACAGCGGCCGTGGCGTCGCCGACCGCGAGCATCGGCGAGACTTGCGGCTCGCTCGCAGACGAAGGATTCGTGATCGTGGCTCCCCAATCGCCGGG
>DASXZC010000276.1:0-6039 GCA_036502165.1 Bryobacteraceae bacterium | reverse complement strand
GCAGGGAAATGGCGCTAAAAGGGGCTCTCCACTACGCAGGACGAGGAAATTGTGCGGCTGCGGACGAGGTGAGAAGACGCTCGGGATGCAGCCGGGAACAACGTTGTAGCGGCGTATGCGACCGATGCGTCATGTGCAGCGCTAGATTCCGCCCGTTACAATATGGATGACAAACTCTGTCCCGTCAGGAATAAACAGGTTCATGTCCTCGAAAATCTACTCGTCGCGCAGCTCGCGCGGAAGCAATCTCCGGTCGATCTTCTCGCTCTTTTCGAGCGACCTGGCGATTGATCTTGGAACCGCGAACACGCTGGTGTACGCGCATGGCAAGGGAATCATCGTCAATGAGCCATCGATTATTGCGGTGAACCGCGTGACGAATGAGGTTGAGGCGGTGGGCAAGGAGGCGAAGGATATGCTCGGGCGGACGCCGGGCAACATCATCGCCATCAAGCCGATGAAGGATGGCGTGATCGCCGACTTCAAGCAGACGGAGAAGATGCTGAACTACTTCATCCAGAAGGCCCATGGCCGGAAGATGATGGTGCATCCGCGGATTGTGATCGGGGTGCCGAGCGAGATTACGCAGGTGGAAAAGCGCGCGGTGATGGACTCGGCGTATCGCGCGAAGGCGAGCGAAGTTCATCTGGTCGAGCAGGCGATGGTCGCCGCGATCGGCGCCGGACTTCCCATCACCGAACCTTCCGGCAACATGGTCGTCGACATCGGCGGAGGCACCACGGACGTCGCCGTGATTTCGCTTTCCGGCATCGTCTATTCGCGCTCGGTGCGCGTCGCCGGCAACGAGATGGACGACGCGATCATGCAGTATCTGAAGCGCAAGTACAACCTGCTGATCGGCGAGCGCACGGCCGAGCAGATCAAGATTCAGGTGGGCTCGGCATTCCCGCTCGACAAGCCGATCACCATGGAAATCAAGGGCCGCAACTTGATCGAAGGCATACCGAAGACGATCACGATTGATGACTCGGAAATCCGCGAGTCGCTCGCCGAATGCGTCGCAACGATCATGAACGCCATCCGCGTCGCACTCGAGCGAACGCCGCCGGAATTGAGCGCCGACATCAGCGACAAGGGCATCGTCCTCACGGGCGGTGGCGCGATGCTCAAGAATCTCGACCGCCGGATCCGCGAGGAAACCGGGCTTCCCGTTTCAATTGCCGATGAGCCGTTGGCATCCGTCGTGCTGGGTACGGGCAAGATGCTGACCGACTTCAAACTTCTCCGGCGAATCGCAATCGAGTAGGCGAGAATAGACAGAGAGGCCGGGTTTTGTTTGGAGCCTCGCCGGCCGTGCATTTAGATTAGGCCATGGATTTCATTCTCAGCCGTTACCGGAATCTGTCCGTGCTGCTGCTCGTTGTGTTCGGGCAACTCATTCTGCTCGCCTATCAAGTGCGCAGCAACCAGCAGGTGCGCCTGCTGCGTGTATGGTCAGTGACCGCGGTTACGCCGATGGCTCGCGGACTCGAGGATGTTCGCTCGAGCGTCCGCAGTTTCTTCAGCGACTACCTGATCCTTCTCGATGTGCGGGAGGAAAATCGCCGCGTCAGCGCCGAAGTCAATCGCCTCAAGCTCGAGAACAGCTTTCTGAAGACGCAGCTCGACACCGCTGATCGGGCCAAGGCGCTGATCGAATTCAAAGGACGTTCTTCTTCGAAGATGGTCGCCGCCCGCATCATCTCGACCAGCACCAGCGCGAAGACGGTGGTGTTCGTCGATCGTGGAACCTCCGACGGCGTGTACAAGGGCATGGCGGTCATCACCGGCGACGGCATCGTCGGCAAGGTGCTCGATTCGTTCCCGACCGCTTCGCAAGTGCAGTTGATCACCGACGAGCAATTCGGAGCCGGTGTCGTCTCGCAAAAAAATCACGTCTACGGAACGCTGCAGGGCCAGGGCCACAATCGCTGCCTCGTCGATCGCGTGCAGAACGAAGAGAAGGTCGAGCTGGATGAGATGTTCTACACGACGGGCGAGGATCGCGTATTTCCCAAAGGCCAAGCCGTCGGTCGCGTAGTCAGCGTCCAGGCGGGTCCGACGTTCAAGCAGATTGAGATTGTGCCGGCCGCGATCAAGAACGAGCTCGAGGAAGTGCTGATCGTCCTCGAGGCGGTGCATCAGGAGATCCCGCCGCCGCCTGCTTCGCCTGAGCGGATCAATCTGATCCCCGCGCCGCCGGTAACGGATAAAGATACGGGAGCGATCGTGCCCGCGGGTACGCCGTCGTCGGGTCTGTTGATGACGGACGCCGATCGAGTCGCCGGCCGCTACCGGCTGATCGAGGATCAACGGGGCATCAAGTTGGGCGCGTTCGGATCGCCGCCGCCGTCGTTTGCGACCATTCCGCCGTTGCCCGGAAAGGAGTCTCCGCCGCCGCGCTCGCCAGCCGCGCCCTCACAGGCCGCGCCCAAGCCGGCCGCCGTCAAACCGCCCGAGAAGCCAGTGCAATGACCGAGACCAGCGAACAGATTCTGCTCGAGAAGAAGACTCGCAACGCCGCATTCCGTATGCGGCCAGTCGCGATTGTACTGCTGCCGTTCGTGGCGGTCCTTTACAAAGCGTATGTCAGTCAGTTCATCGAACAACTGGCGTATCTCGAATTGCCCTTGCTGGTGACGTTGTACTTTTCGCTGATGTGGCGCAACCAACTCGCGGCCCTGTTTTATGGCGCCGGTGTCGGACTCCTCGAAGATTCGCTCGCCAGCCATCCGATCGGACTGTTTGGAATCGCGAAGACTCTCGTAGGTTACTTTGCAGCATCCGTCAGCCTGCGCTTCGATGTCGATCACGCTGCGATCCGATTCATCCTCGTGTTCTTCTTCTTCATTTTCCATAGCCTGTTTTACTGGGTCATGGATCAGGCGCTACTCGGCGTGCCGCGTCCGCTCGAGCCGGCGCAAACGTTTATCGTCGCCGGACTGAACGCCGCCGCGGCGATTCCGCTTTTTATGTTGTTCGATAAAATGAAGGAGCGAGCCTGAAGGACTCTTCGACGTCATGACCACCTTTGAGGCCGACCAGCGCGAACAGGAACGCGAAAATGCGCGACTGCTGAAAGACGACACCGGATTTGCCGCTGGCAAGATCGCGTTCTTTCAATATCTGTGCGTCGGCGTCCTGCTCTTCCTTCTGTTCAACTTCTGGGATCTGCAGATCAACAATCCGGATTTTTACAACGAGCGCGCGGAACGCAACCGCATACGCTCGGTGCCTACGTCGGCGGCGCGCGGCAAGATCTATGATCGCGATGGCCGCGTGATCGTCGACGATCATTCCTCCTTCAAAGTCCGGCTGCTGCGTGAGAATCTCGAATGGGCGCATCTGAAGCCCATCGCCGACGGCTTGAACCTCGACTATGAGGAACTCGTCGCCAAGGTCAATCGCTTCTCCGGAGCCAAGTATGTTCCGATGCCGCTCAAGTCCGATCTCACACCCGGAGAGGTCGCCTTCGTCGTGGCGCACAAGGGTCCCAACATGCTGCCGGAGCTCGAACTGATCCACGGTCAGCAGCGACTCTATCCGCGCGGCAAGCTGCTCGCGCACGTCATCGGCTACGTCGGCGAGGTCACCGAGAAGGAATTGAACGAGCCGGAATTCGCGCGTTTCAGTCAGGGCGACGTCGTCGGCAAGACCGGCATCGAACGCGAATACAACGACACGCTCATGGGTGTCGACGGCCAGAAGCAGTGGATCGTCGATAACCTCAACTACCTGCGCAAGGAGCTAAAAGAAGAAAAGCCCGCAATTCCCGGCAAGGCTTTGCAGTTGACGCTCGACCTCGATTTGCAGTCAGTCGCGGAGTTGTCGCTCGAGGATCGCACCGGCGCGGTGGTTGCGCTCGATCCGCGGACTGGAGAAGTTCTGGCGATGGTCAGCCGGCCGGCTTTCGATCTGAATGCCTTCGCCGGACGCATCCGCACGGCGGTTTGGGACGAGATCCGCAACGATCCGCGAGGGCCGATGAACAACCGTTGCATCCAACCCTTCGCACCGGGCTCGACGTTCAAGCCGATCGCGGCGATGGCCGGACTCGAGTCCGGAGTAATTGACGCCAACACGCGGTTCCGCTGTTCGGGCGCGGTCACGTTCTACGGGAATACGTTCCACTGTCTCTCGATGCATGGCGACATCGAGTTGCACCGGGCGATTGTGCAATCCTGCGATGTCTACTTTTATAATCTTGCGAACCGGCTGGGGATTGACCGGCTCTATGAGTACGCCGACATGGCGGGCTTTGGAAGGAAGACGGGCATCGACCTCCCGGATGAGAAGCCGGGCTTGATGCCCAACGCGAAGTGGAAGATCCGGACGTTTCGCCAGAAATGGATGGGAGGCGAAACGATCAACGCGGGTATCGGCCAGGGCGCGGTTGCCGTAACTCCTCTGCAGTTGGCGTCCGCGATCGGTGGGCTCGCCATGGGTGGGGTCTGGTACAAGCCGCACCTCGTCAAGGGCGTCGATGTCGGCGCGCCGCGAGTGGCCCAGTGGAATCCGGATAACATCGACCAGGTCGTACGGGGAATGTATGGGGTTGTGAATGAAGGGGGCACCGCCAGTGCGGCCGCGCTTCCCGGCGTAGACTTGTGCGGCAAGACCGGAACGGCCCAGGTCGTGTCGAACGAGACCAAGGAAAAGTACAAGCAATACGCGGACGATTTCAAAGACAACGGATGGTTCGTTGGATTCGCGCCGCACAAGAATCCGGAGATCGTGGTGGCCGCGTTGATCCCCGGCGGCGGACACGGCTCCTACGCCGCGCCGATCGTCCGCGACATCGTCAAAGCGTACTTTGATAAGAAGGCTCGCCAGGCGGGGCAGCACCAGGCCGCCGAATACAAGGCGCGGATCCAGGCGATGCTCGCCTTCACTCTCCTCGGACAAGGAGCGGCCCGCTAACAGTGGCACAGGACCGTTCCGTCCGCGACTTCGATTGGTGGCTGCTCGCGATTTCACTAGTACTTTGTGCAGTGGGAGTCCTACAGATTTACAGCGCAACGCTCGATAGCAAACTGAGTGGTGCGTGGTGGAAACAGATCATTTGGATCGTTCTGTCGCTGATAGCCATGTGGTTGTTGACGCAAATCGATTACCACACTCTCCTCGGGCAGGTGCCAATCCTGTATTCCGTGTCGATCGGTCTGCTGGTGCTGACCATCTTCACCACACGTGTCCTCGGCGCCAGCCGTTGGATCGGGTACGGGATGTTCAAGTTCCAGGTATCGGAGTTCTTCAAGATCGTGGTTGTCCTGCTGGTCGCCAAATATCTCGCCGAGCTGAAAAGCGAGGGCCTCGATGGCCGCGATCTGCTCAGGCTCACCGGCTTCGTCGGCGTGCCGACGCTGCTCGTGATGTTCCAGCCGGACCTCGGGACATCCTTGACCTATCTCCCCATTTTGGCAATCGGGATTCTGATCGCCGGCCTGCGGTGGCAGCATGTCGTGACGATCGCGGTTTTCGCCGGCCTGTTCGCCTGGCCGGCCTGGATGCTCATGAAGGACTATCAGAAGGATCGTGTCCTGACGTTCGTCGATCCGGGGCGGGATCCCAAGGGAGCGGGTTACCAGGTGATCCAGTCGCGGATCGCTATCGGGTCCGGCGAGATTTGGGGCAAGGGCGCGACCAAAGGCTACCAGACGCAACTCCGCTTTCTCCCCATGCCGCAAACGGACTTCATTTTTGCGACCTTCGCCGAAGAGCACGGTTTCGTCGGAGTCTCGGTAGTGTTAGGCTTATATTTTCTGCTGTTGTTGCAGATCGTGCAGAATGCGCAGACCGCGCCGGATCGGGCGGGGATGTACATCTGTATGGGCGTGGCGGCTTTGTTGTTGTTCCATGTGATCGAGAACGTCGGGATGGTGGTGGGACGAATGCCGGTGGCCGGTATCCCGTTGCCGCTGATGAGCTCCGGCGGATCGAATTTGTTGTCGGTGTTCATGATGCTGGGGTTAGTCAATAATGTACGCCTCAGACGGTTCGTGAATTGAGGAATTGAGTTGTCGGACCAGGGCACGCGCG
>DASXZC010000275.1:0-3196 GCA_036502165.1 Bryobacteraceae bacterium | reverse complement strand
GACGGCTCGATGGTTCTAACCGGTGGTGACGATCACACGGTCAAGTTGTGGGATGGCTGTGGGATGTGCATTCCGGCCGCGGCATCGAACTGCTATAAGCTGCGCGGCTTCAGTTGCCCGCGGGACGATCGGCCGATTCGATCACGAAGAAGGAGTCATTACCTTGGCGGATTCCAGCCGGAGTCCGAGTTGTTCTTTCAGCGCGGTTACCAGGCTGGGGCCCACCCGCTCATCCCAGGAAAGCTCTAAATCGTACGAGCCCTCGAGTCCCGTACGATCGACCACGCGGCCGGGCCCGTATGTCGACAAGATGTTCGCCAGGGTCGCCATCGGGCAACTGCGTAATTCGAATGAAACCGGATTTCCCTTTCGCCCGTTGCGGACCGACATCGAGGCGCCCGGATCCTCGGCAGCCTTGAGTTTCGATCCGCCCTTCGCGACACGCAGGGCAAAACCTGAGGTCTCGCGCTGCTCGAGATGATACTTCAGTTTGAACCGGTCCTCGAGCAGCATTTGCAGCATCTGGAGGAGTTGCTGCTCGGTAGCCTTTTCCGGGTCTTCCGCTCGTGCCTCGATCGTAAATCGTTCAGAGCCGGTGATCACCCAGTCCGGAGCATTCGTGATGTAACTGACCCCGACGAGGCCGTAAGCCATCACAATCAAATGACTCAAACGCGCGTCGGTGATTACGCAGCGGCCAAGCGGCGTATCCAGCATATCGCCGGGCGTGCGTCTGGAGTCGACGCCGTGACATCCTCCGCGCACGCCACTCCCGCTTGACGCGCTCACTTTCACGGACGCTACTTCAAAGATGGGTCGTGCGGGTTCGGACGATGCCGACTTGGCGCCGGTGACTAGAATGCATAGAACCATTTCGAGCCGATCATAATACGGCTCACGGTGCGTCAGCGGCACCGCTGTCTTCCTCCGCGGACGGGGGCCGGTTTCTGGCGAAGTCTGCGCGTAAGGCGGCGAGTCCGCAGGCTAGGAGGAACAGGCCGGCGAGGCTGAGGATCCACTCGGCGCCTGCGGGCGGCGGGACGGTGGGCTGGGTCGGCTTGAGCTTTATTGCGGAGAACGCCGCCAGGAACGCCACCGAGTTGTTGCACGCGTGAGCGAAGACTCCGGGCCAGATCGAGCCGAGTTCCGAATAGAGCCAGCCGAGCACCAGTCCGAGGGAAACGGTCGGGATGAGCTTCACGAGCGACACGTGCAGTGCGCCGAATAAGGCGGCACTCAAGAGGATGCCCCGCATGACTGAGTAGCGGGCGATGAATCCTTTGAGAAGAATTCCACGGAATAGCGATTCCTCGATCACGGGAGCGACCAGGACAATTAGCAGAAAGGCGCCCCACATGGATTCGCTCAGGCCGAAATCCTGTTTCGAGTCGAGCGAGGGAAACCTTTTTAAGATCCATCCGAGGAGGGGGAGTTCCGCCAGTAGCAGGCCCACGACGGTGAGGGCGACGGGAGGGAAGATGCTGAGCCTCGGCACTGCGCCGGCCATCGACTGGAATGAGATCCCCAGGCGGTGGCAGCAGGCGCGGATTGATACGACTCCGGCCGCGAGGGTTACGACCGCGAGGATGATGGGCTGCTTGAGTAGTTTCCCTTTTGTGACGTAATCGGCGATCGCGAAAGGGATTGCAAAGGCGAATTGCAGCAGGATGTATCGGGCGAGGATCCAGAGCCCTTGCCAGAGTCCTGGATAGGGTTTGGGGATTTCCGGCGGATCTGGAACGGTGGCTTCAGGGACCACTCGTCAGGCCTTGGCTTTTTTCACTTCCTCGACCAGCGCGGGCACGACTTCGAACAGATCGCCGACGATGCCGTAGTCGGCGACCTCGAAGATCGGGGCGTTCTCGTCCTTATTGATCGCGACGATGGTCTTCGAGCCTTTCATGCCGACCAAGTGCTGGATGGCTCCGGAGATGCCGACGGCCACGTAGACTTTGGGGGCGACGGTCTGGCCTGAGCTGCCGACCTGGCGTTCCATGGGAAGCCAGCCGCTATCGCAGATCGGGCGCGAGGCGGCGAGTTCTCCGCCGAGTGCTTTGGCGAGATCCTCGACGATGTGGATGTTGTCCTTCTCTTTGATGCCGCGGCCGACGGAGACGATGATGTCGGCGGCCGTGAGATCGACGGCGCGGGAGGATTCGCGGAACGGCGCTTCCGGCTTGTTGCGGATCGATGCGGCGTCGAGCGTGACCGCGACGTTCTCGACGGGTGCGGAGCCGGATTGGAGTGAGTCCGCGCGGAAGGCTCCGGCTTGAATCGACACGAAGCAGGGGCCAGCGCCCTTCACTTTGAAGTCGGCGTTCAGCTTGCCTTGAAAGAGCTGGCGGACGAAGACCGGTCCTTCTTTGAAATGGACGACGTCCGAAACGAGCACTTGTTTGAACCGCGTCGCGAGTGCCGGTACGAAATCGCGCACTTCGTAGGTATGAGGGAAGACGACGAACGAGGGATTGACGTGCTTGACGAGTTGTTCCATCGCGGCGGCCTGGGCGTCGGCGGTGTATTGCGCAAGCAGCGCGTGATCGACCGCGTATACTTTCGAGACGTTTTTCTGAGCGGCTTCGGACGCGAGGGCGGAGATACCGGATCCGGCTACTGCGATCGACACGGGCTGGCCCGTGAGCTTGCCGAGTTCGATGCCGCCGGCGAGGGCTTCCCAGCTCATGCGGTTCCAGGAGCCGTTGTGTTGCTCCATGATGACGAGGACGCTCATATGACCCTCACTTCGAACTTCAACTTCTCGACGAGCTGCGCGGCGGTCTTCTTGGCGTCGCCCTGGAAGATCACGGCCTGCTTGGTGCGTTGCGGGGCGTAGACGGACTCGAGTTCGGCGACCGCGGCAGGGGCTCCGCCGAGTTCGGAGGCGGAGAGTTTCTTGATCTCCTTCGATTTCGCTTTCTTGATTCCCATCAATGTCGCGTAGCGGAGTTTGTTGATGCCGGACTGGATCGTCAACAGCGCCGGCGTCGGCAAGGTCATGTATTGGAACCAGCCGTCCTCGAGCTCGCGTTTGACGCGCACTGCGCCATCCTGCTTTTCGACTTGCATGATGATGGTGCCGTGAGGGACGCCGAGCAGTTCCGCAAGTACGACGCCGGTCTGGCCGTAGCCGAAGTCGTCGGATTGCAGGCCGGTGAGGATGAGATCGGGCTTTTCGGATTCGAGGGCGGCGGCCAGC
>DASXZC010000274.1:0-5325 GCA_036502165.1 Bryobacteraceae bacterium | reverse complement strand
GATCTCAAAGAAAGACCCGCGCAAGATCGTCGCCGCTCGCCTCGGTCCTCCCGTGGTAGTTGGAATCGGCAACAACGAGTACTTCGTCGCATCCGACGTGCCCGCGATCCTCAGCCACACGCGCGACATGTTCTTCCTGCACGATGGCGACATGGCGATCCTCACTCCGGAAGGCGTGAAGCTCACCGACTTCGATGGACGCGTCGTGCGCCGCCAACTCTCGCGGATCCTGTGGGATCCCATCATGGCGGAAAAGGGCGGCTACAAGCACTTCATGCTCAAGGAAATCTTTGAGCAGCCGCGCGCCGTGCGCGACACCGTGCTCGGCCGAGTCGGCCAGGAAACCGGCCGCGTATTCCTGGACGAGATGGATATCAGCGCCAAGGAATTCGCCGCGTTCGAACAGATCAAGATCATCGCCTGCGGTACGAGCTGGCACGCCGCGCAAGCCGGCAAGTTCATGATCGAGCGCCTCGCCCGCGTTCCCGTCGAAGTCGACTACGGCAGCGAGTTCCGCTATCGCGACCCCATCGTCAGGCCCAACACGCTCACCGTCGTCATTTCGCAATCCGGCGAAACCGCCGACACACTCGCCGCCCAGCGCGAAGCGAAATCGAAAGGATCGAAGACCCTCGCCATCTGCAACGTGGTCGGTTCAATGATCACGCGCGAGGCCGCCGGCACGCTGATGACGCACGCCGGCCCTGAGATCGGTGTCGCCTCGACCAAGGCCTTCACGTGCCAACTGACCGCGCTGTTCATCCTCGCGATGTATCTCGGCCAGGCCCGCAACACCTTAAAGCCCGAGGACTCCCGCCGTCTCATGCTCGACCTCTTACAGCTTCCCGCGAAGATGGAACACATGCTCGCCGACACCGCCATCTACGACGAGCTCGAGAAGAAACTCTACCGCTCCACGGACTTCCTCTATCTCGGCCGCGGCATCCATTTCCCTATCGCCCTCGAAGGGGCGCTGAAGTTGAAAGAGATTTCGTACATCCACGCCGAAGGCTACCCCGCCGGCGAAATGAAGCACGGCCCCAACGCATTGATCGACAGCAACCTCCCGGTAGTCGTCCTCGCCACGCGCGACCCCGACAGCGAAGAGAGTCAAATTCGCTACGAGAAAACGCTCTCGAATATTCAGGAAGTGAAAGCCCGCGAAGGCATCGTAGTCGCCGTCTGCTGCACCGCGGATGAAGCGGAAATCCGCAAAGTGGCCGACCACGTCGTCGTGATTCCCCCGGCCTGCGAACTGCTCCTGCCGATCCTCGAAGTAGTGCCTCTGCAGTTGATCGCCTATCATGTCGCCGTCCGCCGTGGTTGCGACGTCGACCAGCCGCGCAACTTAGCGAAGAGCGTTACTGTCGAATAACCGGCGATAATGATGCTTACGCATCATGTCGATTTCGCGCCTCCTCGCCGCGGCCTTATTCGCCGCCACTCTCGCATTGGCCCAGCTCCCCATCGAACAAACCGTCGATGAATTGTTTAAAACCAAGGAGCTCAAGGAAACCGCTCTTTCCCCCGACGGCCAGCGGATCGCGTGGGTCCAACCCGGCGCGCAAGAAGATTCGCAGCAGATCATGGCGCGCGAGCTCGCCGGTTCAGCACCCCCAATCCACATCACCGCCGGACGCAACGCCCACGACGAGCACGGCATCGCCTGGTCCCCCGACAGCGGACGCCTCGCCTTCCTGAGCGACGCCGAAAGCAAAGGTCAGGCGCAACTCTACATCGCGCCCTGGAAAGGCAAAGCGCGCCGCATGACCGCCGGTCCGCTCAAAGGATTCCTCGCGCATCTGCAATGGTCGCCCGATGGCAAGCAACTCGCGCTGCTCTACACCAAGGACGCTCCCCGCACCCAAGGAGCCCTCGAGCCCGCCGCCGCCCCCAGCGGCGAGATCGACTCCGCGATCTTCTATCAACGCATCACCATCGTCGACGCCGCGACCGGAGCGACCAAAGAAATTTCTCCCGCCGACCAGTACGTCTACGAATTCAACTGGTCGCCCGACAGCAAGCAATTCGTCTACACGTCCGCTCCCGGTCCCGGCGAAAACAATTGGTGGATCGCCCGCCTCTACACCATCGACATCGCGTCCGGTGCTGTGAAACAAATCGTCAAGCCGGACCTGCAGATCACCGCTCCGCGCTGGTCGCCTGATGGCAAATCCATCGCCTACATCAGCGGACTCATGAGCGACGAAGGCGTCACCGGCGGCGACATCTTCATCGTCCCCGCCAACGGAACTGGCACTCCGCGCGACGTAACTCCGGCACGCAAAGGATCCCCCTCGTGGATCTCCTGGATGCCTTCGAGCCAGCGTCTTCTATTCAGCGAATCGGTGAAAGGCAGCCTCGGCGTCGCCATGCTCGACCTCGCCTCCGGTACGACAGAGACGATCTGGAAAGGCGATGAAACCGCCGCCTCTGGTGGACTCGGCTTCGCCATGTACGACCTTTCTCTTTCGAAAGACGGCACCCAAGCTGCGGTCATCCGTAGTTCCTTCGTGCAGCCTCCTGAAGTATGGGCCGGTCCCATCGGGAAATGGAAGCAGGTCACGCACCTCAACGACGGCCTCAAAAAACTATGGGGCGAGTCGCGTTCAGTCGAGTGGTCGAGCGACGGCTTTGACGTGCAAGGTTGGCTCGTCGAGCCCGCTCACTACGATCCTTCAAAGAAATATCCAATGGTCGTCGTCATTCACGGCGGACCTTCGAGTGCCCAGAAGCCCGCGTGGCGCGGCGCATTCTTCAACACCACGACGCTCTCCGAGCAAGGCTACTTCGTCTTCGATCCGAATCCCCGCGGCAGCTACGGTCAAGGCGCGAAGTTCACCGAAGCCAATCGCAAGGATTTCGGATATGGCGACCTGCGCGACATCTTGAGTGGAGTCGACGCCGTGCTCGCGAAATATCCAGTCGATCCCAATCGCATCGGAGTCACCGGTTGGAGCTACGGCGGCTTCATGACCATGTGGACCGTCACGCAGACCAATCGCTTCAAAGCCGCCGTCGCCGGTGCAGGTATCGCGGATTGGCTCAGCTACTACGGTGAAAATTCCATCGATCAGTGGATGATCCCATTCTTCGGCGCAACAGTGTATGACGATCCGGAAGTCTACAAGAAGAGCTCGCCGATCACGTACATCAAGAACGTCAAGACCCCGACGCTCGTCGTCGTAGGTGAGCGCGACGGTGAATGCCCCGCTCCGCAATCCTACGAATTCTGGCACGCATTAAAGACCGAAGGCGTCAAAACAAGTCTCGTCGTTTACCCCGGCGAAGGCCATCGCTTCCACGACCGCGAACACATGCGCGACCTCATGAAGCGCACGCTCGCCTGGTTCAACGATAATTTGAAGTAAGGATGTACAGGCGAACTTTTCTTGCGGCCGGAGTCCAGGCGCTCATCGCGGCCGCGCAACCAGTCAGAGCACCCGCGCGCCCACGAGCCCGCGACTTAGGCCTTAAGCCCGGAGTCTTTGAACCCGGCCCCTGGAACGCAATCACCGATGTCGACGGTGTGACCGTCGGCCAATTGACCATGATCGACGGAGCCAACATACGCACCGGCGTTACCGTCGTCGTTCCTCACCCCGGCAACGTCTTTCTCGACAAGGTCGCAGGTGCCGTATATGTCGGCAATGCATTCGGAAAACTCGCAGGCTCGACGCAAGTCAACGAGCTCGGCGACATCGAGACTCCCATCGTTTTGACGAACACCCTCAGCGTCGGCGCCGCCATGGAAGCCGTCGTCGCGTGGACTCTCGCGCAGCGCGGCAACGAGCGAGTCCACAGCGTCAACGCGCTCGTCGGCGAAACCAACGATGGCGGACTGAACGACATCCGAGGCATGTACATTCGCACGAGCCACGTCATCGAAGCCATCCGCAACGCGCGCGGCGGCCCAGTCGAAGAAGGCTCGGTAGGCGCAGGCACCGGCACCGAATGCTACGGATGGAAGGGAGGCATCGGCACGTCCTCGCGCAAGCTTCCCGAACGCTTCGGCAGCTACAAAATCGGAGTCCTGGTGCAAAGCAATTTCGGCGGCGTGCTGACCATGGGCGGCGCGCCCGTCGGCAAGGAACTAGGACACGTCGCATTCGCCGCCAATCCGAACCCCACTGCGGCCCAAGGCACTGGCTCCGGCGACGGAAGCTGCATGATCGTCGTCGCCACCGACGCCCCTATCGACGCCCGCGATCTTCGAAGACTCGCCGCCCGCGCCGTATTCGGCCTCGCCCGCACCGGCTCGTCGTTCTCAAACGGCAGCGGCGACTACGCGATCGCTTTCACCACCGCGCCTGAGATGCGCGTCAAGCACGGCCAGCCACGCCTGCGCACGAGTACGATTCTTCCTTCCGACGCTGTGTCGCCGCTCTTCGAAGCCGCACTCGAAGCCACCGAGGAGTCCGTCTACAACTCCCTGCTCCGCGCGACAACCGTGACCGGCAACGGCCGCACTGTCGAAGCGATCCCCATCGACAAAGTCAAAGAGATTTTGGCGAAGTACCGCCAGTCAGGCTGACGATCTCGTCGAGCATCCGATCCCAATCATTCGGATGCAACTCGTGTCCCATGCCTTCGAACGGAATGAATCGCGCCCCGTGGATCGCACGCGCCAACGCCTCACCGTGCGGAAACGGCAGCACCGGATCCTCAGTGCCATGCATGATAAGGGTCGGCGTCTTGATCGATTGCAAACGTCCCCAAACCTCCGTCCCGCCCTTCAACAGCGCATGGTTGAACATACTCGGCAGGTTCCGCGAACGCGTCACTTCCCGTTCCGCGATCGCGTGGATCATCGCCATATCGACGGGGTGAGCGCTCCCTGAAAGCAGCGCCCAACCGTTCGCCATGTAATTGACAACGGCCTCGCGATCGTTCCAATCAACCGTCGCGCCGTTCTTGTGATACTCGAGGATCTTCGGATCGAACGGCGGCAACCCCACCGCCTCCGGACCAAACGGCGTCGACGCAATCAGCGTCAACGTCGCAACCCGCTCCGGAGTTCGGATCGCAAGCATTTGCCCAATGATCCCGCCGAGCGACATCCCCACGACATGCACGCGCCCGATGCCATAACGGTCGAGTACGCGCAACGCATCATCGGCCATGTCGTCGAGCGAATACCCAGGCGCACCCGGCGGATAGCACGTTGACTCGCCCGTATCGCGGTGGTCATAACGCATCACGAAACGCCTCGCCGCGGCGAGCCGCGCGCAGAATTCATCCGGCCACCACAGCATTGACGCCGACGCGCCCATGATCAGCAGCACCGGCGTATTTCCGCGCTCCCCAAAAGTTTCCGAATGAATC
>DASXZC010000273.1:0-8548 GCA_036502165.1 Bryobacteraceae bacterium | reverse complement strand
GGTGACACGCTCCGTGTCGATTTTGATGCGCGCATGCGGCGTCGCGGCGGTCAACAGGAGGGACGCGGAGAAGAGGAGAAAGAGGGTTCTCGACATGGGGTTTCTCATATTGTACGCGCTTACAGCGAACACCGTAGTACTCCCCTAAGGTGAGGGTACTAGTACCCCTAGGTGCGCCCTAGACAAAAATGTGGCAGAATGTTTCGAGGCTGGCTGGGACTTGATCCACGGCACGGTCATATTAACTAGATAGCTTGGTCTCCGGAGGACCTCCCCCATGAAACTGCTGTACCGGAGCGCCGAGGGTGCGTTAGCGCACTCTATTCTGCGCGCATCTGCTCGAAGTACCCTTCTGAGCGTCTGCTTTGCGATCTCGATTCCGATGTCGTTTGGCGGCTCAATCATTCTGGACCAAAATGCAATCGTAAATCCTGGAGCCGAAGCGGGTGGCCCAGGGTCGGCAAGCGGCAACGACGTTCTGTCCGTACCGGGCTGGACGACGACGGACAACTTCACCGTCGCGCAATATGGCGCATCGGCGGCGCCCGTCATTGCACCGGGCTCGGGGTTCGGCACCAACTTCTTTTCAGGCGGGCCGGGCGGCACGTTCTTTCAAGGAACGTACGGCGGACCGACGTACAGCGATCAGGCGTCCCAGTTCATCGACGTTTCAAACGTCGCGGGATTGATCGACGGCAACCAGGTGACGTTCACGATGAGCGGATACTTCGGCGGCTATCTGAATCAGAACGACAGCGCTTCGCTATATGCGACATTCTTCGATGGATCGAACTCGAGCCTGGGCACCTCGACGGTGATCGGCGGATTCAATTCGACGGCGCGAGGCGGCCAATCGATCCTCTTGTACGACGCAACTGGCGGATTGATTCCGGTCGGGACGCGGTCGGTCGAGATCACGCTGGTGATGACGAAAGTCGAAGGCTACTATGACGACGGGTACGCGGACAATCTGTCGTTCATCGCGACCGATCCTCCGCTGCCGGACGCGACGCCTGAACCGTCGACTTGGATGCTGTCTGGGATCGGTGTAGCCGGGCTCTGGCTGGCGCGACGGAAGTCAGCCATCGCACGGGTATAAGCGCGGGGCCAGCGCGGCGCGGAGTGGGGAATCCTCAGAGGCGAAGCAGCCGCGCGCATTCCGGCGGACTGAGTTCGCGCCACTCGCCTGGCTGCAGCTTTCCGAGTTGCAGCTTGCCGATCGCGATGCGGATCAGGCGGAGCGTGGGATGTCCAATGGCGGCCGTCATGTGGCGGATTTGCCGGTTCTTTCCTTCACCGATGGTCAATTCGATCCACGCGGTCGGCACGGTTTTGCGGAAGCGGACCGGCGGATCGCGAGGGGCGAGCGGCGTGGGATCCGCATCGAACAGACGAACCTTGGCCGGCTTCGTACGGTAGCTCTGAATGTCGACGCCGCCGGCGAGACGCGCCAATGATTCCGCGGACGGAACGCGCTCGACCTGCACCCAGTATGTCTTCGGATGCTCGAAGCGCGGATCGCTGAGGCGATGCTGCACAGCGCCGTCGTCGGTCAACAGAAGCAATCCTTCACTATCGTGATCGAGGCGCCCGGCTGGATAGACGGATGGGATCGCAATGAAGTCCTTGAGCGTACGATGGCCGCCGGCATCCCTCGCCGTGAATTGCGTCAGGACACCGTAGGGCTTGTGGAAGAGAAGGCATTTCATGCGTTAGAAGTCGATCGAACCGAGGATTTCCGAGGGCCGCTTCTCGAAGGCTTTTGAAATCGCGAGCAGGCTTTCGATGCTGGGCAGATTGGTGCCACGCTCGATCGAACTGATCTGCGAGACGCTCAGGCGCGTGGCGGCGGCGAGATCTTTGAGCGACCAATCCCGCTCGACGCGCAGCATCTTTATACGGTGGCCGAGCTTCTCGCGGAGCTTGTCGTGGGCAGCGCGTCCGAGGCCGAAGTGCTCGATCGCATTCTTCAAAACCTGCCGCAGTTGGGCGAGCGAGAACGGCTTCGCCAGGTAATCGAAGACCTTGCGTTTGAAGGTCGCGCGCATATCCTCGAGCGATGGATATCCGGTGATGACGATGACACACAGCGATGGATAGTGGTTGAGAAGCGACTCGGCGACATCACCGCCGCTCGTGTCGCCCATCTTCATATCCATCAGGACGATGTCGGGCAGGCTTTGTTCACACGCCGCCGAGAGCTCAGCGGCATGAGCGAAGGCGAGGACGTCGTAGCCATCGTCGCGCAGCAGATCTTCAAGATAGTTGCGAAAGTCCAGATCGTCGTCGAGGATGGCAATTTGAATTTCCTGCATGATGGTTTACGCGAGCACCGGCAGGCGGACTTCAAGACAGGCGCCGCGTTCGGGGCGGTTCGAGGCGGTGATGGCTCCGCCATGTTGCTGGACGATGCCTTCGGCGACGGTGAGCCCGAGTCCGGTGCCTTTCGAGTCGAGGCGCGTGGTGACGAAGGCTTCGAAAATATCCGGCAGGACGTCCGCGGGAATGCCGCTGCCATTGTCTTCGACCTTGATCGAAACGTAGGGGCGGCCGGCGTGGGAGATGCGCTGGGCGCTAACTTCGATGCAGCCATCCTCGGAGTTCTCGGGGAGCGCGTTCAGCGCGTTGCGCAGCAGATTGAGGAAGACCTGCAGGAGGCGATCGGCTTCACCGACGACTTTTGCTTCTGCCGGAATTCGATTGAGAAAGGTCGCGCAGTCGGCCTTATCGTCGATGGCGACGAGCGCCCAGGCTTCGTCGATGAGCGATTTTAAGTCGACGGGCGCACGCTGATGCTTGCGGGCGCGGGCGAAATCGAGGAGGCCTTCGCTGATCTTGCGGATGCGTCCGCTGACGCGTTTCATACGCTCGAGTCGTGTGATGGTTTGAGGGCAGGTGGCAGTTTCGGCCAGCTTTTCAATCGAGCCCTGCAGAACGGCGAGCGGTGTGTTGAGTTCATGAGCAACGCTTGCGGCCATGAGGCCGAGGCTCGCGAGGCGATCCTGCATTTCGAGAAGCTCGTTCTTTTGGCGTAGGTCATCCTCCTGGCGTCGGAGCTCGGTGACCGTCTGATTGCGGCTCCGCATGATTTGGCCGATTTCGTCGCCGGGTATGAGGGCTTCGTCGATCAGTTCGCGTTCGCGGTCGCCGTGCTGGGTGGCGTCGTCGGCATCGAGCATCAATGAAATCGGGCGGTAGACGAACAGCGGCATGATGATCGACTCGAGCAGCAACACAGCCAGCGCGTAGACGATCCCGAGGACCATGAACAGCGCGAGTTGCGCGCGGCGGACGGAATCAGCGAAATACGCATCGGGGATCGTAAGGCGGCGGTAGACCTCGGGACCGCCGGCGGCGTGACGGGCGAAGACGTAGTGCGAAGTGGCCGGATTCTTCCACACGTCCCCGGGATTTTTATCCAACCATGCACGAGCTTCCGGTGGCAGCGCCAGTTGCGCGGCGGAGCCTTCGTGGTAGTCATACGCTTCGAGTCCATCCTGAGTGGGGAGCGGCGCATCGAGCCGGAAGATCTGGGTGATGATGGCGAGTTCGCGTGCGCGTGCGCCGTTGACCTGCTGCTTATAAAAGGGGATCAGCGTGAAGTACGTCGCGGTGGCGAGCACGATGAAGAAGAGATTGTGCAGCACCATGAGCTTCGGGCGGACCTTGAGGTCCGCGAACATGCGGATGAGGCTGGGCCGCGAAGAGGAGGAAGGCATGAGTGGCTGCGCTCTTTTATTATGTCGCGCGGTTGGGCGGTGCGGTAGGCAATTGCAGGAAGTAACGATCATGCTGAAGTACCTGGGGCCGCTCGTCTGCCTGGGGCTGATTTCCGGGCAATCGATTCCCCGGGATGAGATCCACTCGCGGACGGTTGCCTATGTTCCCCCGACTGTTGGAGCTTTGAAGACGGAGACACGGATCGTTGACGTTCCGGTCGTGGTGCGCGACGCGAAGCACCGCACGGCCGCGGGACTGACGCGGGACGATTTCGAGATCCGCGATGACGGAAAGGTCCAGGCGATTACGGTCTTCTCGGTGCAGAGTTCATCGCCGCCGGCGGGCAACGATGGGCGGCCGAGGCCGCGGTTTCTAGGGTTGTGCTTCGACGATCTACATTTGAGCGGCGGCGCGCTGAGAGTGGTCAAGGATGCGGCAGTGCGATTTGTCGAGTCCAGTCTGGCGCCAGGCGATCGTGTGGCGGTGGTGGTCACTTCGCGATCCGAACGATCGGTCTTCACGGACGACTTGGGAAGTCTGGTCAAACAGATCGAGAGCGTAAGGGCGGTGACGCAGGTTGAACTCGGCGATCCCCATGCGTGCATCCACATCTCGCCTTACGAAAGCCTATCAGCTCGCCAATCACGTGGATCCGGGCGACGAGCTGCTACGCACGAAAATCGGGGAGTGCGAATCCTGTTCTCACGCCAAGTGCCCCGTGTCGATGATTACGGGGTCGGCCGAAATGATCTGGTCACGGACGCGAACGGTCACGTCCAATTCCCTGGGTGTCATGAACAGCCTGGTCGATGGAATGTCGAAGCTGTCGGGGCAGCGGATCATCGTCGCCACCTCCGGCGGATTCCTCACCGGCACGCTCGAGCGCGATGTCGACCAGTTGATCGACAAGGCGCGGCACGCGGAGGTCGTCATCAACGGCCTAGATTCGAGAGGCGTGTATGTGGAACCTTGCGACGGGCTCCGCATTTGACGGATTAGGCATTGTGGCGTCCGGGACGGGTGGAGCTTTTTATCATCAGAACAACGACCTGGAGCGGGGATTTCGTGAATTGGGGAAAGCTCCGGAGACAATGTATGCGCTGGGATTCACTCCGGTAGACGCCGGCGACGGGCATTTTCATAAGCTCAGCGTGCGGCTTGCCGGGCGGGCGGCGGAGAAAGGATATTCAGTGCCGGCGCGCCTTCCTTTTCAGGACCGCCCTACGCAGCGCCTGACGATCGTGACTGTTCTCTTCGATAGCGCCGGCAACGTCGTCGCAGGCAAGCGGAGCGAACTGGAGTTGAGTCTCAAGGATCCGACGTTTGAGCAATTGTCGAAGACCGGGTTCATGGCGGCGATGACGATTCCGGCTGGGGCGCCAGGGACCTATGCCGTGCGAGCCGTGGCGCTCGACGCGCTCGACGGAAAGGCGGCGTCGGCGAGCGAGACTGTGGTTGTGAAGTAGTACTTTTACTGGCCAAAAAAACGCGCGAAAACTTGCAACGGTTCGATGAACTCCGCTAGGATATGAGTGCGGGGTGGAGCAGCCTGGTAGCTCG
Organism: Bryobacteraceae bacterium; assembly: GCA_036502165.1. Classification (GTDB taxonomy): domain Bacteria; phylum Acidobacteriota; class Terriglobia; order Bryobacterales; family Bryobacteraceae; genus F-183. The sequence goes on along the minus strand of DASXZC010000273.1, from coordinate 3,268 downwards.
TTGGGCTCATAACCCAAAGGTCGCAAGTTCAAATCTTGCCCCCGCAACCAATCCATTCCACACCCTTCGCACGTTCCCAGTCTGTGGGAGGATCAGCGCATCCAACAGATCCATTTTTGCGATTGTGTACCCGCCGCTGGCCGACAATTTTCCCGCGCACGCGTGAAACAAAATCTCAATCTAGTGGATCTCCTCTAAAGGACCACACCGGCCTCTGGCACTTGGGCTCGCCGTGGTAAATATTTAGGATAAAGAGATCTGGCCACCGGCCCATTTTGGATCTTCGACTGCGGCGGGACACGAAGATGACGGGCAATCGTGATTTGACTCATCAGCGAGAAAAGCGTCCCTATCAGATCCTTCTGGCCGAGGATTCGCCGGCGGATGTAGGACTCATTCGGATGGTGTTGCGAGATGAAAACCTCGATCACGTTCTGCGCGTCGCCACAGACGGCGCGGAGGCTATAACCTTCATCCGAGAATCCGATAAGAATTCGAAAGCTCCCGGCTTCGACCTTCTGCTGTTGGATATGCATCTCCCCAAACACGACGGCGAGGAGATTCTGAACTGCCTTCGTTCGACCGGGCGCCATGGCCACACGCCAGTCGTGGTGTTGAGCTCATCGGACGCGCCCGCAGACCGTAAACGGGCGCTAAAACAGGCCGCGCTCGTCTACTTCCGTAAGCCTTCAGACTTTGAGGAATTTGCCGAACTCGGCACGATTATCCGGAATATTCTGATCGGAAGGCCACCAACCAGCCCCCAGCCGCCGGCGACGGATGGCGAAACGGTATGACTCCACACGAAACCAGGGGAAACCTGACGAGTGTCCGCGCGCCGAATGAGCATCGCGGGCCGGCGATTGAAGCCTTTCTCGAAACCATCACAGATGGTTTCATCGCTCTCGATGCCGGCTGGATCATCACGTACGTGAACGGGGAGACCGAGCGATTGTGCGCCATGCGCCGCGAGGATATGGTCGGCCGCGATCACTGGGATCTCTTTCCAGCGTCGCGCGGCACTATCGTTGAGCGGGAATTATGCCGGGCGGCAAAGGAACGGACGGCGGTTGAATTCGACAACTACTACGCGTCGTGGCAACGCTGGTTTCACGTGAAGGCCGCACCTGCGTCCGGCGGTGGCCTTTCGGTATTTTTTGAAGATGTCACCGAGCGCAAGCGCAGTGAGCACGAACGCTCCGCGCTGCTCGAGCGCGAGCGGAGCGCCCGTGAAGAAGCGGAGACGCTGAACGACATATCCCGGGCCTTGGCGGCCGAGAGAGATTTGCAGAAGCTCGTTCAATTGATCACCGACGCGGCGACGAAGCTCACGGGCGCCAAATTCGGATCCTTTTTCTACAACCTTACGAACATAAACGGGGAGTCCTACCTGCTCTACACGCTTTCAGGCGTGCCCCGCGAGGCATTTTCAAAATTCCCGCTGCCGCGCAATACGGCCGTATTCGAACCGACGTTCCGGGGAAGTGGCGTGGTCCGCAGCGACGACATCACCAAGGATCCGCGTTATGGAAAGATGGCGCCGCACCACGGAATGCCCAAGGGTCATCTGCCGGTGTGCAGCTATCTGGCCGCGCCGGTAATGTCCCGTGACGGCGAAGTTCTGGGGGGATTATTTTTTGGACATCCCGAGCCGGGGAAGTTCAGTGACAGAGTGGAACGCCTGATCGTCGGCATTGCCGCGCACGCAGCCGTTGCCATCGAGAATGCCCATGAGTTCGAGAAACGCCGCCGGACCGAGGAACTGCTGCGCCAGAGCGAGCAGCGCTTCCGCGAAATCATCGATGCCCTGCCGGCCGCGATTTACACGACCGATGCGGAGGGAAAACTTACGCATTTCAACCAGGCGGCCATCAACCTTTCCGGCCGGCTTCCGAGGCTTGGCTCCGATGCGTGGTGCGTGACCTGGAAGCTCTACAACTCCGACGGCTCGCCGCTGCCGCACGACCAATGTCCCATGGCGACTGCTTTGAAAGAGCGACGCGCCATCCGAGGGGCGGAAGCGATCGCCGAGCGGCCCGATGGCTCCCGGTTCTGGTTTGCGCCGTATCCGACTCCGCTCTACGATACCGAAGGCAAGCTCACGGGCGGCATCAACATGCTCGTCGATATCACCGAGCGCAAGACGGCGGAAGAGGCGATGCGCCTGTTCGGCGCCATCGTCGATTCTTCTGATGACGCCATCATCAGTAAGAATCTGAACGGCGTGATCACGAGTTGGAACAAAAGCGCGGACCGGCTGTTCGGATACACGGCTGACGAAGCCATTGGTCAGACGGTCGCCTCTTTGCTGATACCCGCCGACCGTCAGGATGAGGAGCCGGAAATTCTTGCGCGGCTGCAGCGTGGCGAGCGCGTCGACCACTTCGAGACGGTGCGCCGGCATAAGGACGGCTCTCTGCCGGAGATCTCGCTGACGATCTCTCCCGTGAGGGATTCGCGCGGCACGGTCGTCGGAGCCTCGAAAATCGCTCGTGACATCACGGACCGCAAGCGCACCGAGCGCGTCCTGCAATCCCTGACCGACCAGATGAAACACGATCTGGCGGCCATGACACGCCTGCAGGAGCTCAGTACGCGGCTAGTGGAGGCTCAGGACGTAACCAACCTGCTGCGAGAAATTGTCGCGGTCGCGCTGGAAATTACGGGAGCCGAAAAGGGCAATATCCAGCTCCTGGAAAAGGGAGTGCTCAGGATCGTGGCCCACGAAGGCTTTGAACAACCGTTCCTCGATTTCTTCAATGAAGTCCACGATGGGCAAGCGGCCTGCGGCGCGGCACTCGCGAAGGGCAATCGAATCGTGATCGAAAACGTAGCCGCAAGCGACGTTTACGACAGCACCGCCCGCAAGGCCATGCTCGATGCGGAGGTGCTCGCGGTTCAGTCGACCCCGCTCATCACACGGTCCGGCGAAGTTCTGGGCATGTTTTCCACTCATTACAGCCGCGCGGGCATGATCGCGGAACACGACTTGAGGTGCATCGACCTGCTGGCGCGGCAGGCTGCCGATCTGATCGAGCGCCGCCGCGCGGACACGGCACTGCGCACGAGCGAGGAGCGATTCCGCGTTGCCCAACGAGCCGCGAAAATTGGAATTTTTGAATGGAACATTCCAACCGGTGTGAATACCTGGTCTACGGAGCTCGAGGAATTGCACGGATTGCGGCCGGGATCGTTCGCCGGTACCAAGGAGGCGTGGGAAAGCCTCATTCATCCCGAAGACCTCGACAACGCGCTAGGGAAAGTCGAC
>DASXZC010000272.1:0-3225 GCA_036502165.1 Bryobacteraceae bacterium | reverse complement strand
TTGCACGCCGGAGAGTCTAGCGCATGAGACGATCGCGAATGCAGCCCACTGGAGATTCGCATCGAAAGCCGGACCTTTGAAGTCGCGCCCGGTTCTAATCGTCACTTCCGACGACGGACTCGCACATTCGAACGACGCCTTCGCGAACATCCTGCGATTGCAGACCGGCAACTCGCGCGTCAAGACTGTCCACTTCGCGACCGACCACTCGTATTCCGACCAGCGGATCGCTCTTTCGAACGCCGTTCTCGCCTGGCTCGCGCAGTTGCCCACCGGAAACTGAACACAGTTTCGTAACCGCGAGGCCTCTCGACCGTACTTGTCGATATGGCCTTTACTGGAATCGTGCCGATGCTGCGGGGGCTCCGCAGCCAGCCTGCCTTCTCGATCCTGGCGATATTGACGCTTGCGCTTGGTATCGGTGTGAATGTCGCGATTTTTAGCGCGCTCGATGCGCTGGTGCTGAATCCTCTGCCCTTCGCTCATCCTGATCGCCTGGTCGCCGTATATGAGGACGACAGCTTCGTCGGATATCCGCAGAACACGCCGGCGCCGGCGAATTACTTCGATTGGAAGCAGCAGGCAAAATCATTCGACGATATCGGCGCCACACGATTCTGCCGGGCGATTCTCACCGGCGATGGCGCGCCGGAACAGGTTCTATGCCGCAGCCTCACGGCCAACATGTGGCCGATTCTCGGAGTGAATCCGATTCGCGGCCGGTGGTTCAGTGAAGAAGAGGATCACCCGGATCCGAACGTCGTCATGATCGGCGAAGGCCTGTGGACGCGGCGCTATGGGCGCGACGAGAAAGTCGTCGGGCGAACGATCCTGATCAACGACGCACCGTACCGCGTCGTCGGCGTGATGCCTGGATGGTTCCGTTTCACCAATCGTTCGGAACTGTGGACGCCGGCCGCGTTCTCGGCGCGAGAGCGGGCGCAACGCGGCTCGCACTATCTCAATTGCTATGGCCGGCTGAAGTCCGGCGTGAGCGTAAGGCAGGCCGAGATCGAGTTGCAGCAGATCCAGAGGCGCATCAATGAAACCTATCCGAATGACACCGATAAACGTATGAGCGCTTCTCTCGAGCCACTCGCGGATGCGCTGGTCGGAAAAATCGGTCCGACGTTGTGGATCCTCATGGGCGCGGCGGCCATTGTTCTACTGATCGCCTGCGGGAACGTCGCGAATTTATTGCTCTCGCGCGCCACGGGACGGCAACGGGAATTGGCCGTGCGCAGCGCGCTCGGCGCGTCGACGGGCGACTTGCTCAAGCAGGTCTTCTTCGAAACTCTTGCACTCACGCTAGCCGGCGGCATCGCGGGATTGGGCCTGGCGCTCGCGTCGATGCGGATGCTCGCGAACTTCATTCCGGAAGGCCTCAAGGGAAGCATCGCCATCGATCTCGACGTGCGCGTGATGGCGTTCGCATTTGCAGCGAGTCTGATGGCCGCGCTCATTGCCTCCATCGCGCCTCTGGCCCATCTGATCCGGACCCCGCTCGTCAATGTGCTGCGGCAGGACTCCCGCTCCGGGGGCTCCGGACGCGGAGTCGTGCGTCTGCGCGCGCTGCTGGTTATCGGCGAAGTCGCATTGACGGTCACGCTGCTGTCGGGCGCGGGCTTGATGATCCGCAGTCTGATGACGATTTGGAAGATCGACATCGGCTTCCGTCCCGCGAATCTGATTTCGGTCAGCGTCAGCCTTCCATCGAAGAAGTATGCGGATGACCTGAAGCGCAACGCGTTCTACGATGCCGCGCTCGAGAAAATTCGCGCGCTGCCATCGGTCGCCGCCGCGGACTTCGCCGCCACTCCTCCATTCTTCTCAATCGGCAATTCGAATGGATTCGCAGTCGAGGGCCGAACGCTTCCGACGCGATGGGAAGATTCCGACATGCTGACGCGTGTCGCCACCAACCACTATCTCGAGACCATCGGAGCGACATTAATCGAAGGAAGGTTCCTGACCGACGCGGACCGCGAAGGCGCCCCCGACGTCGCGATCGTCAATGAAAGCTTCGAGCGGCAGTTCTTCCCCGGCGGTTCGGCGATCGGCAAGCGGATGAGTCTCACTGATTCGAACACTCAGACGGACCGTTTCAAACGGCGTTGGCGCGTGATCGTCGGAGTCGTGAAAGAGATCCGCGAGCGCGGCTATGATCCTCTGCCCAAGCCCGCGATGTATGGATCGTTGCGGCAAATCGACGGCTGGTTCGCCGGCAATTTGATCGTGCGATCGCGCAGCGACTCTCCTGCCGCACTGGTGAATGCGATCCGCCAGGCGATCGTCGAAGTGGATCCCGATCAGCCCATCGGACAGGTGCAAACGTTCGATGAGATCCTCGCTCGCGACCAGGCGAGCCGCAGGCAACAGATGGTCTTGCTCGCCCTGTTCGCCGGCCTTTCGCTCGTGATGGCGTGCCTTGGCATCTACGCGATCCTCGCGTATTCAGTCGAGCTCCGCCGGCAGGAGATCGGCGTCCGCATGGCGCTCGGCGCCAGTTGGGGAGACGTCATGCGCCTCATCGCTGGAGATGGGATGAAGCTCGCGGCGCTCGGCGGCGCCGTCGGTCTCGTCACCGTCGCGGTCGGCGGACGCGTCCTCGAAGCGTCCCTCTACGGAGTGAAGGCGTCGGATCCTCAAACGCTCGCCTGTGTGTGCGGCGTATTGGGATTGGTCGCACTGTTCGCGTGCCTGATTCCCGCGCGGAGGGCTGCGGCGACCTCGCCGTCAGAAGCCCTGAAATCCTGAACCGCGCGCCATTTCGTGGCCTGGAAACGGTATCCTCTATGTATCAGGGATCGAGCGCGCACTCGGGGTCGTAGTGCGTCTCTAGTCCTCAACGCATCTCATGCCGCAAACTACCGACTACGTTGATGAACACCGTGTCCGCCTGCTCGACGAACTGAAGGAGTTCCTCCGCATCCCCAGCATCTCGACCGCTCCGGAGCATTCCGGAGACATCCGGACCGCCGCGGAATGGGTAGCGCAGAAGCTGAGCGACGCCGGGCTCGAGAATGTCGAAATCATTCCTACCGGCCGCCATCCGCTGGTCTACGGCGACTGGCTGCACGCTCCCGGCAAGCCGACCGTGCTGTGTTACGGGCACTATGACGTCCAGCCGCCGGATCCTCTCGAGTTGTGGCACACGCCGCCGTTCGAACCCACCGAACGCGACGGGAATCTCTACGCACGCGGATCGGCTGATGACAAGGGACA
>DASXZC010000271.1:0-3749 GCA_036502165.1 Bryobacteraceae bacterium | reverse complement strand
GCGATGTTGACGACCATGGCGAGCCATCTGCCCAACACTCCATTGCTCCAATACTCCATCACTCTATGTCTTCTCCCATCCGCGTTCGCTTCGCTCCTTCGCCCACCGGCTACTTGCACATCGGCGGGGCGCGGACCGCTTTGTTTAACTGGCTTTTCGCGCGGCATCATGGCGGGACATTCGTCCTTCGTGTTGAAGATACCGACCAGGCGCGGAACACCGAAGAAGCCGCCGCGGCGATTTACGAAGGCCTGAAATGGCTCGGCCTCAACTGGGACGAAGGCCCGCACGCCGGCGGAAATTTCGGGCCATACTTCCAGAGCCAGCGGAACGATATTTACGAACGTTACCTGGCGAAATTGAAGGAGGCAGGTCACACCTTTGAGGACAACGGCGCCATTCGTTTCCGCTCGCCGCGTGAACACGTCGTGGTCGACGACCTTGTCGCCGGAAGCATTGATTTTGACCTAACGAATCCGGAAACGCATCCCGACATGACTATCCGCCGTCCCGATGGATCGTGGATCTTCCATTTTGTGAATGTGGTCGACGACATCGAGATGAAGATTTCGCATGTCATTCGCGGTGAAGATCACCTTTCGAATACCCCGAAACACATCGAGCTCTATCGTGCTCTGGGCGCGCCGCCGCCGCGGTTCGCCCACATCGCGCTGATCCACAACATGGATGGATCGAAAATGAGCAAGCGCGACCAGGGCGCAAGCATCGAGCATTATACAAAGAGAGGATATCTGCCGGCGGCGGTGCGCAATTATCTCTGTCTGCTCGGCTGGTCGCCAAAGGATAATCGCGAGAAGATTCCGATCGATGAAATTGTCAGCCTGTTTGATTTTAAGAACGTCGTGCGAAGCAATGCGACGTTCGATCCCGACAAATTGCACTGGCTCAATGGCGAGTACTGTCGCGAGCTCCAGCCCGAGGAATTTCTGCAGCGGGGAATTGCGGCTTTTAAGAGTGCCGGTCTCGACCTCGGGCAATTTCCTGATGATTACGTCCGCGCGGCGCTGATGACTTGTGTCGGGAAGATCAATGTCTTCGATGAGCTTCCGGCTTATGCCGGATTTTATTTTGCTGATGACGTTTCCTTTAATCCCGAAGGAATTGCCAAGAACTTTACGGCGGAGAACAAGCCGCGTTTACAAGCTGTGCGAAGCGCCTTCGCCGGTCTGGGAAATTTCGACGCGGGGGCGGTTGAGTCAGCTTTGAAGGAAACGGCGAAAAACCTGGGAGTGAAAGTTGGGATCCTGGTACACCCAACGCGTCTTGCTGTCACCGGCACCCACGCGGGGCCGAGTCTCTATCATCTTCTGGAAGTTCTTGGAAAAGAAAGAGTGCTCGCGCGGGTCGATCGGGCGCTGGCCACGTTTTGAGCGTGGAGGGACGACCCCCGTGTCGTCCCAAATATTAGAAACAAGACGGAGCTGGAAAGCCCGGCCGCTCCTTCACCGCGGTACGGGTCCCTCCAGTTGGTTGTAGAGGCGCTTGTGCCAAGCGCCTGTTTAATTGGTTAGGTCGTTGGCACAACGACCTCTACACCGTCCAGCTCGAGAAGTGGCGACCAAGTGTCATTGCCTGCCAAGGACGAACTGTAGGGCGACCATCCTGGCCGCCTAATCTGTAAAATGGCGGCGAAGATCGCCGCCCTACAGTTGTTGCGCGTGTATGCGCGTCTTGGGACCTGCACGGACGAGACGAGCTCATCCCTCCCATTCACGCACGACGGGTTCTCGAGGGACGAGCTCGTCTTGTCCGTTACGGCTACCAGCCCCCGCGCAGGTAGGGCGCGTGACCTCACTCGCCCTGGACGGTTCGGTAAACCGCCCTACCTCCGCGCTTCTTTCGCCCAGGTGTCCTTCAGCGTCACCGTCCGATTCCAGACCGGTTTCGCTTTGGTGGAATCGGGATCGAGGACAAAATAACCCAGCCGCTCAAATTGATATCGCTCCTCTCGCGTGGCTGAAGCCAGCGATGGTTCGCATTTGGCCCTAACGACATCCAGTGAATTTGTGTTCACGAAGTTTTTGAAATCACCATCCGCGTCGGGCTCTGGAACGGTGAAGAGGCGATCATACAATCGCACTTCCCCGTCGATCGCGTGCGCAGCGCTGACCCAGTGAATCGTCCCTTTAACCTTGCGATTAGCGGTTAGTCCGCCCTTCTTGCTGTCGAGATCGATGGTGCAGCGGAGCTCAGAGATTTTGCCTGCCGAATCCTTCACCACTTCTTCGCATTTGATGATGTAGCCGTATTTCAAGCGGACTTCGCCGCCCGGTTTGAGCCGGAAATATTTCGGCGGCGGCGTTTCCATGAAATCGGCTTCATCGATGAAGAGTTCGCGTCCGAAAGGAATCTTGCGCGTTCCTCCGGCGGGGTCTTCCGGATTGTTGACCGCATCAAGTTCCTCAACCTGGCCTTCGGGATAATTCAGTAGTACGACGCGCACCGGCCGCAGCACCGCCAGTCGCCGCGCGGCTTCGCGATTGAACTCATCACGGACGGCGTGCTCGAGCACAGCCATGTCGGTCATGCTTGGATATTTGGTAATGCCTATGTTGTAAGCGAACGATCGGACCGCGCTCGCGGTGACGCCGCGGCGGCGTAATCCGGAAATGGTCAGCATGCGCGGGTCGTCCCACCCGTTAACAAATTTCTCAGTGACCAGCTGAATCATCTTGCGTTTGCTCATGACTGCGTAGGTCAGATTAAGGCGCGCAAATTCAATCTGGCGCGGATGCTCGCGGGGAAGATCGAGCGCGTTCAAGATCCAGTCGTAAAGCGGGCGGTGCACTTCGAACTCGAGCGTGCAAAGCGAGTGGGTGATGCCTTCGATGTAATCGCTGAGCGTGTGCGCCCAATCGTACATCGGATAGATGTTCCATTCTTCGCCGGTCTGATGATGGGCCGCGTGCCGGATCCGATAAAGGACCGGGTCGCGTAGCCAGACGTTAGGCGCGCTCATATCGATTCGGGCGCGCAAGGTCCGCGCGCCGTCCGGGAATTCGCCGCCCTTCATTCGCGCGAAGAGATCGAGGCTCTCCTCGATGCTGCGCGTGCGAAACGGGCTTTCCTTTCCTGCTCGCCGGAATTCGTCTGTTTCTTCCGGCGTCATATCGCACACATAAGCGCGGCCTTTGCGGATCAACTGCACGGCGTAGCCATAAAGCGCCCCGAAATAATCGGATGCATAAAATGGCGCCAGTTGGTTGCCGCCGACTGGGGACGTCTGGGCTTTCGCCTGAAAATCGATTCTGTCCGCAACCTTGATTTCCGTTGGTTTCGCTCCCTCCGGCTTCAAGCCAAGATTCTTGTCCGACCATCCATCAATCAGCCACCGGACGTCGGTCATGATCGATTCTACGTACTCCACTTCTTCTTTCGCGGGATTGGTGTCATCCATGCGGACGTTGCAAATGCCGTTGAATTCGCGCGCGATGCCGAAGTTGAGACATATGGATTTTGCGTGGCCGATATGGAGATGACCGTTAGGCTCCGGCGGAAACCGCGTGTGGATGTGCGTGTGCTTCCCGCTGCTGATGTCGTCGGCGACGATGTCGCGGACGAAATCGGACGGTGTTGGCGCTGGTGAAATCGTATCCACGGAGCCGAACAGTAGCAATGCGCGGCAGCTGGGACAACTGGGACCGGATTCCTGCGAAAGGGACATGAACCCCGAGAAAGACGGCTCGACAGAGTCTTGCTCCACCGGTTTGTTGATCCAGTGAGTGACG
>DASXZC010000270.1:0-26170 GCA_036502165.1 Bryobacteraceae bacterium | reverse complement strand
CGTCTTGGTCTGATCCATGAAAAACGATCGCCGCCCTGAGGCTCCAAAAGTCTCAGGCACCGCAGTCACCGAGAAGTTGCTGCCGTTGCCGGCCATGGTGAACCGGTACCCGTTATGTACGCCATCCGCGAGCGTCTTCGGAATGAGATTCGCCCCTTGCGGACCCTCCGCTCCTCCGGTGGGCGGGCCGAGATCCGTCAAATTCGTCGCGTACTTGCCGAAGTTCGAGTAATACAGCGTCTGCGCGCCATAGATCACATCCAGTTCCTTGATGACCGCGGTCTCGCGGCCGGCCATCTGGTACTTGTTGTAGTTCGGTACCGCGATCGCCATGATTACGAGGATGATCGCGATGACGATCAGCAACTCGATGAGTGAAAACCCCATCTGACGGCGGCCGCGCCGGCGGCGCTCGAGGTTCTGTTGAATCTGCAATTTGGTCATATGGAGCTTCTCTTCCAATACTATACGCCTTACACTGATAAGACGCAGGCAGCGGCTAAAACGTGCAGTCGAGGCAGAGGAGTGATACCCATGCGATCCGATCCAGAATGGTGGAAGCAAGCCAAAGCGCTCGAGCTCGAAGATCGACTCCACGAAGCCGAAAAGGTGATTTCGAAGGCCGTCCGCGAGCAAGGCTTCGCGATCCAGACGGCGGAACTGTATCGCCTGCGGATGCTCCGCCTTCGTGCGAACGGCGACGAGGCGGGCGCGGCAAAGGCTCGTGAGAAGGCCACGAGCTGGGCCCATTTCTTCGCGTCTCAAGCCACCAGCGGAGGCGAGGGAATGGCACTCTCGCTGCAGCGTGACGAATTCCTGCAAACCTTATGGGCGAAGCCGTGACGAATGAACCTGAATGGGTGGCGTTTTCGGAGAAGCTCGAACGCGAAAACCGATTGGCCGAGGCGGAAGCTCTGATCAACGCCTCTGACCGGCACAATCCGCTGATGTCCCTCGCGGAACTGTATCGGAAACGCTATCTGCGCCTCGGCTTCAGCGGCGATGTAGCAGGAGCCAACGAGGCGCGCAGCAAAGCTTCGAACTGGGCGAGCTACTACGCCTCAACATCCTCGAGTGGAGGAGAAGGCACCGCCCGTTCGAGAGAAGTCGACGAATTCCACCGTACACTCTACTTCAGTCAAGAGCCTTAGCCTTCGTCTCCGGCAAAGTGAACACGAGTCCCGCAGCGATGAGAAAGAATCCCGAGTTCAGTACGAGTGCGGAACCGAGTCCGTTGCGATCCGCGATGGCACCGACCAGATAAGGTGCGAGCGCGCTAAGTCCCCGGCCGAAGTTGTAAGTGAATCCCTGCCCTGCCCCGCGGATCGAGGTCGGGTAGAGTTCCGCCAGCGTCGCACCGAACAGCGAGAAGTATCCGGTTCCGAAGAAGCCCACCAACGGACCGATCAACAGCAGCCATCCTTCACGCCCAGTCCCCGCCCAACGCGGATACATGCCATAGACGAACGTCAGCCCGGCTGCCATCAGCACGTAGAATGCGAACGCAGGACGACGTCCGAAGCGGTCAGCGAGCCATCCGAATGTGATGTAGCCGAGGAATGTGCCGAACTGCATCACGAACATCCACTGGCTGGTCTTGACGATATTCAATCCGGCGCCGCCTTGCGCTGCCGGAGCGGAGAGAAATCCGGGCAGCCATGTAAACAGCCCCCAATACGCGAACAGCACGGACGTTGCAAGCGTAGTCGCGCGGAGGGTCCGGCTCAAATAAGGGGCCCTGAACAGTGCGCTGAATTCGCCTGTCTCTTTGCGCTGCGTCCAGACTTCCGACTCCGTCACGTTGCGCCGCACCCACACTGTTAACAGCGCCGGGAGCAGTCCTACGAGGAACAATACGCGCCAGTTGTAATGCCCAAGAATATAGGGCGTGATCGCCGCCGCGAGCATATATCCGAACGCCCATCCGGATTGCATCAGCGACAGCGCCTTGCCGCGATTCGAAGGATCCCAGCTTTCGGCGACGAGCGTCGCGCCTGCAGACCATTGCGCTCCGAGGCCAATGCCGACGAGCGCCCGCCAGAACAGCAGTTCCGCGATCGTGCGCGAGGTCGCCGTGCCACCCGATGCGAGCGAATAAATCAGGATCGACCAGATCATGACGCGCCGGCGTCCGAGGCGATCCGAGAGGATCCCGCTCGCGATGCCTCCGCCCGCAGACAGAATGAGTGTCAGCGAGCTCGCCAGTCCAGCAACCGCGTTCGACATATGAAACTCGGCGCGCAGAGTTTGGATAGCGAAGACGTACAACAGGACATCCATCGCGTCGAGCATGTAGCCAAAGAAGGCGGCCCAGAGGGCGATCCACTTTCGCTCGGTGAGCCAATATGGCATCTATACACTATAGGGCCTCGCCGAAAGCCGGGCTTAGAATAAGATCATGAGCACCGCGACTCTCGTACCAGTTGAAGAATATCTCCGCTACTCCGGAAAACCCAACTGCGAGTACCTTGACGGCGTGCTGCATCCCAAACCCATGCCTACTACGCTTCACGGCCTGCTCGAGTTCATGCTGGTGATGTTGCTGCGAAAGCTGGGCCTCCGGGCGGCTCCGGAAGTGACGCTAAGGATATCCGATCGCAAATTTCTCGTTCCAGATGTAGTCGCCGCTCATGTGCTCCAGAGCCCATACCCGACCGAACCCGTGCTGCTCTGCTGCGAAATTCTGTCCCCAGAAGACCGCATTGGAACGATGCTCGCAAAGTGCGAAGAATATCACGCCTGGGGAGTTCCCTTTTGCTGGGTGATCGATCCCGTCAAGCGGACCGCCTGGGAATATCACGCCTCGGCTGAACCGGTCCGCGTAACCGGCCAGTTGCACGCCGGCGAACTTGCGATCAACCTCGACGAGTTGTTCGCTGACCTCGACCGATAACGGCTCTGTTGGTAGTCTAGTTAGAGAAACGATGTCTCCAGCCGCTCCCGTCCAAACTCTGCCTCCATCGCCGCACGTCGCGATCAATCGAAATTGGTTGGGATTCGGCGCGTTGACGCTGCTTCTCGCCTCGCTCGCAGCCGGATGGTGGATCTGGCTCAGACCCGCGGCGAATGGGAGTCCGGTTGAAACTCAGAAAACTGCCTTTGTGACCGCCGGTCCGCTCGAGAGGACCATCCGCCTCAACGGGCAGACTACCGCCGGCAACTTTTACACCATCACCGCTCCGATCAAGCGAGGACCGGAATCCGGCGGAAACATGGTGATTCTGAAAATGGCCAAAGGCGGATCGCTCGTCAAGCGCGGCGACATCGTCCTCGCCATCGATGGCCGAAGCATGGCCGACCATGTCGACGATGTGAGGGATCAACTGCATCAGGGCGAGAACGATGTCGCCAAACGCAAGGCCGAGCAGGCCGTCGAAATGGGACAACTTCTGCAGACGTTGAAGATCGCCAAATCCCAATGGGACAAAGCCAAGCTCGACGCCCAGCCCGCGCCCGTCCGCACTGACATCGAGCGCGAACTGATGAAGCTCGCCGTCGACGAAGCCGAGGCCCGCTACAAGCAGCAGCTCAAAGATTTAGAACAGAAGAAAGCCTCGCAGGCAGCCGAGATTCGGATCCTCGAAGAGACTGTCGCGCGGCATAAGATCCACCTGATGCGGCATGAGATCGATTTGACGAGGTTCACGGTGCGTGCCTCGGCGCCAGGCATGATCGTGACGCAGCCGATTTACCGCGGCGGCGATATGGCGCAAATCGATGAAGGCGACCAGGTGTACGCCGGGATGCCTGTATTGAAGGTCGTCGATCCCGCCAGTCTGCAGGTGGAAGCGCAAGTGAATCAGGCGCAAAGCTCTCAGTTGCGCATCGGCCAACGCGTACGCATCGGGTTCGACGCCTTCGCCAATTTGCAGTTGACAGGCCGCGTCTACAGCATCGGCGCGCTCGCCATCAGCAGCACTGGACGTTCTCAATATTTCATTAGGACCGTCCCTGTGCGGATCACTTTCGACGAGAGGGATCCTCGCGTGATCCCTGATCTTTCCGCATATGCCGAAGTCATCACCGATCGGGATGAGAACGCCCTGCAAGTGCCGCTATCGGCAATCGGCAAGCAGGACGGAAGGCCTTATGTCTGGGTCCGCAATCCGAGCGGAGCCTTCGAAAAACGCTTCGTGACGTTGGGTCTCGAGAGCTATACGCGCATCGCGGTCAAGGACGGTCTGCGCGCGGGAGATGAAGTGCGAGTGATCGATTGATGTTCCCGCGCTGTCTGGGATTGGCTCTGCTGTTCACCGCGTTGGCATCGGCCGATACCTTCGTCGTACTACCGTTCGCGAACGTTTCGAAGAACGCGCCCGCGAACATCAACTGGGTCGGCGAGAGCATCGCCGAGACTCTGCGCGAGACGCTCGCAGCCGGAGAGGCGATCGCGCTCGACCGCGATGAGCGCGAAGAAGCTTATAAACAACTCGGCATCAAACAGAACGTCCTGCTCACGCGCGCCAGCATGATCAAAATCGCCGGCGCTCTCGAAGCCGATCAGATCGTGTATGGCGAATTCGAGCTGACGCCGCTGCCACCTCCGCCTCCTGGCAGTACGGCCGTAGCCGCCGTACGTGGATCCCTGCGGATCTCTGCGCACGTACTCGATCTCAAGCGGATGCATCAGGGCCCGGAGTTCTCGGAACAAGGCGCACTCGAGGATCTCGCCTCGTTGCAGATGCGCCTCGCGTGGCGAACCCTGCACTTCGTCCGAGGATCGCGCGCGCCGAGCGAAGCGGACTTCCAGGCCGCCCATCCGCCCGTGCGGCTCGACGCTTTGGAGAGCTTCATTCGCGGTCTGCTGACGACATCGAAAGATCAGAAGCTCCGTTTCCTGTCGCAGGCGGTGCGCCTCGATCCCGGATTCTCGCCGCCGGTTTTTCGGCTTGGATTGTTTTATTACGACCAGCAGGAGTTCCGGCCGGCCTCCGAATGGTTCGCCAAGGTCAAGCACTCCGATGCACACTACCGCGAATCGGTCTTCCTGCTCGGCGTCAGCCGATTTTCACTCGGCGACTTCGCCGAGGCGCAGGCCTGCTTCGAACAACTCGCGAAGGATCTGCCGCTCGCGAGCGTCATCAATAACGTAGGCGCCTGCCAGGCCCGGCGCAATTTACCCGAAGCGCTCTCGACACTCGATCGCGCAATTGAAGCCGATCCCGGCGATCCTTCGGCGCAGTTCAACGCCGCGCTGGTTTTGTGGAAGCAATCGGAATTCGATAAGGCCGCGGCCCATTTGAAGGAGATCCTCGATCGCGACGCGAGCGACATCGAGGCCAAGCAGTTACTCGAGCGATGCGAGAAGCGCAATGGCCCTCGCCCGAGGGAACACGTAGAATTTCAAGAGCGGCTGAAGCCCGAATATGAGGAAGCCGCGTATTTGCAGTTGAAGTCCGTACTACAATCGAATGGCAAGCCCTGAGGCGATCAGCAATCCTGGTGTCCACAAAGAGTCTCCAGCGACAGGGCATGAAATGGGTATAATCGAAAAGCTCATGGTCGAAGCGTTTGCGTTGTCGGATCAAGGCTGCGTCCGGACGAACAACGAAGATTATTATTTGGTGGCCGCTAACATCGGGCTATACGTGCTCGCCGATGGCATGGGCGGCGCGGCCGCAGGCGAACGCGCGTCTAAGCTGGCTTCCGATAAAGTCTGGGAAGTGGTGTACAACTCCCTGCAGACTGGCGAGCAGCCGAGCATGGATATGATGGTCCACGCCTTCGAGGAAGCCAACCAGTGCGTCATCAACGAAGCACAAATGGACCTCGCCCTCGACGGCATGGGCACGACTCTCGTCGTCGCTCAGGAAGCCGTCAATGAATTGCTCATCGCGAGCGTCGGCGACAGCCGCGCCTATTCATTTCACAACGGAGCGCTTCAGCAGATCACCGCCGACCAGACCTGGGTACAGGAAGTCGGACGCCGTTTGGGAATCGACGAGGAGAATCTGAAGACCCATCCGATGCGCCACGTGCTCACGATGGCGATCGGCGTCAGTCCTCAATTGCGGATCAATACGTACCGCACTCGTCCCGAGGTCGGCTCGCAAGTGCTGCTCTGTTCCGACGGCCTGCATGGCGTGATCGACGAGGGATTCATCGGATCCGTTCTTGCGACCGATGTCTCACTCGAAGAGAAGTGCCAGCACCTGATCGACGGCGCAAAAGCAGCCGGTGGACCTGACAATATCACTGCCGTCCTGATGCGGATATTGCCGGGCGAAGCTCCTCCTATTCCTACCGGTCCGGCTGAGGAATCAGCCACGCAGCACACCGGGGACTAGTCCTTTCCCCCGCACTGGGGACCGCAATCCTGGTGAGAATTTTTCCGCCTCTTGCGCACTATATTTGCGTGAGACGCGGATACTGGTTATTAATTTTCACCGCCACGCTGCTGGCCGGGCCGGCTGCCGATTCCCCCTCCGCGGCAGCGGCGATCGCCACTTCCGATCCCCTCATCCTCCAAGTCCAAGTAGTCGAAGGGGAAGGCCTCGCTTACGCCCCCGGTTCGCGCTCGGTCAAAGGGATCACCGTGCGAGTCACCGACGAAGTCGGACGCCCGGTCGCAGGCGCGGCAGTCAGTTTCCGCCTGCCCGAGGATGGCGCAACCGGCGTATTCCAGAACAATTCGAAGACCGAAATCGCCGCCACTTCCGCTGACGGGCGCGCAACCGTCTGGGGAATGCGTTGGAGCAAGACGATCGGCACTGTCAACATCCGCATCACCGCCGCGAAAGGCGCAACCCGCGCCGGCACGACGGCGACCCAAATCATTTCAGTCGAGGCCACCGGGCAAGTAATTTCCGACAACCGCCGCGCCTACAAGAGCCACGGCGGAGGAGGCGGCAAGAAATGGCTCTGGATCGCCGTCGGCGGCGCCGCCGCGGCCGGGGGTGGATTCGTCGCCTACGAGGAACTCAAGGGCAAGTCGTCCTCGACGGGCACGGCCGCTGTTACGAATGGAGTCTCCATCAGTCCTCCGCAGGTCACGGTCGGGCCGCCGAAGTAGGAACCTCATGAAAAAACTGAGCCTATTCACACCTCTCGGACTGCTGTGTCTGTGCCAGGGCGTCGGCGCGATCGACATCCCGCACATCGGCTACGCTCGCGATCCCCAGGGCATGGTGCGTCCCGTCGACGGAGTCTCCGGCAATTTCCGCATCGGCGATCCCGTCGCGGCGGATCCCTCACTCGCATTCGAATGGAACGGAGTTTTCGGGATCCGTAAGATCGCCGCATCCATTGAATGGTGGGACGCCTCGGCAACCCGGCTCGTGACCTTCGATGCTCCCTCAGGCGGCGCGGTGATCGGGTACGATCGCTCGAACTTCCAAACCGCGTGGATCTATTCGGCCACTGCGCACACGCTTTTTCAAGTGACGCCTCAATCCGGGATGGTTCCATTCTCACTGCGACTGTCAATGGATGAGTCAGTCGTGGCGATCGCGGGCAGCGGCAAATCGGTCGACATCGCACTCCGCCGCGGCGGCTCCATCCTCCTCGCGACCTTTGATACTGCCAGCGGATCGCGCACAGCGGAAACCGCTTTGAACATTCCAGCATCGTCGCACCTACTGCTCTTGCAGGATGGCTCGATCCTCGGACTGTCAGGCTCAACCGTCTGGCTCGATCGCGCCGATGGCACTCGCTGGTCAGCGAACGCCGGTCCGGGCCTGGGCGAATTGACCTGGATGGGCCGCGAGTGGATCCAGCTATCCGGCCCTTCGCGCCAGTCGGCAATCCGCATCCGAACGGGAAGCGATCCGACGCTCTACACGCTCCCCGCTCAGCAGGCGGTGATCGAATGAAGCGCCTCGGACTACTCGCAACATTAGCAACCGCCGCCTGGGCACAGGTGCAGTTCTACACACCCGCAGGTGCGCTCCTCTCCGGATCCTATTCGCCGCCCGGAGCGTTCATCGTCGGAGTCAAGCAGACCATCAACATCAACGTCGTTTCGAGTCAGGCCGTGTGCATCGTCATCGCCACGGCCTCCGGATCTGGATTTCTGCTCGAGACACCGACCCCTGATACTCCATCGGCCCTTGCTGTCGGCGGAACGATGACCTTGCCGCTCGACTTCACGGCGACCCTCCAAGGTAAGGGAGCGAGCGCAAACCTCGAGGTGCAGTACCTGCCGCTCGCCCAAAGCAACGGCTGCAACGGTCCCGGCATTCCCACCGCGAATCTTCTAAAAGCGGATCTCTTCGTCCTGGTCAACAGCATCGCCTCCGGGGCGACCGTCTCCCTCCAACCCAACGGCCCGCAGGTCCCCTCGGTTCAGTTCGGAACCGTCGCCACTTCGCAGACTTCGCAAGTTCAGGTCTACCTGAATAATCCCGGAACCAGCCCGATAACGATCGCGGCCCCCAGCTCCCGCCTCGACACGCAGGGCGCCTTCACGATCAAAACCGAACCTGCTTTCCCTCTGACCCTGAATCCGACCCAATCCGCGGCGGTCGTCCTTCAGTTCGCGCCCACCGCGACTCAGTCTTACTCCGGAGCGTTCGTTGTCGGCCCCGTCACAGTTCCGCTCACTGGCAATGGAGTCGCGCCCGCATTCGCCGCACCGACGATTGTTGTCGACTCGTCACTGGCGAGCGGAATCCAGGCGTCGCTGACGATCACCCTGCCCACCCCCGCCCCCGTCGCGGCCACCGGGACGCTGTTCCTCGCGTTCCAACCCTCAGTCGGATCGGTCGACGATCCGCAAATCCAGTTCCTGCTGCCCGCCGGACGTAAGATCGGCTTCAGCTTCAACGCCGGCGACACAGTCGCGACCATCGGAACGGCCAAGTCCGTGAACTTTCAAACCGGAACGACGGCCGGGAAGCTGACCTTCTCGGCGACTTTTCAGACCCCGCCGCAGCCCGTCACGGCAACGATCGCTCCGCAAGGCATTGCCATCGATTCGACGATCGCGAACATCCCCAACGACTCCCAAGCTACGATTCTGTTAAACGGATTCGACAATACGAAATCGATTACGCAGCTCGCCTTCACGTTCTATACCGTTAGCGGTACCAGCCTCGCCGTCGTCCCTCCGGGCAAAATCACTTATGACGCCACCAAGGACTTCAGCCAGTTCTTTCAAACCAGCACCGCCGGAGGAATGTTCTCGCTCCTCGCGCAATTCCCCGTAAGCGGGATGGCCGCGACCAGCGGAGCCGGCGCCGCCATCGGAGGAGCCGCCATTCTCCACAGCGTCGACGTCGAGATCACGAACTCCGCCGGGACCGTGACGCTCACCCAACTCCTGTTCTCTCAATGCTCTGTCGTCATTTCCGGCAACTGCACGACCGGCACCGGCTGCCCGTGCCCTTGAGGCCGACACTAGCGCAGGAAAACTCCTTTTGCTACAATCGAATAAGTAAGGCTAGGCCCCGCGTCTTGCCTGTCCAATCGTCCCACTAGAAGAGGAATCCCGCCACAATGGCATTTAAACCACCCTTCGCGCAGGGAGCCCAGGTTGAACACCCTAAATTTGGCCTCGGGTCAGTCGTTTCCTGCACCGAAGAGCACATTGTCATCAAGTTCGATGAACATGGCGAAAAGAAGTTCGTGTTGAGCATCGTGATCCCGAACTTGAAAAAGAGCGATCGCCAGCCCCCGGCCGAAAAGCGGCGTGCTGCGCGAAAGAAAACAGCCACACCCGCACCGGCTGCGGCCCCGGCCGCCGCAGAGTAAGTTACACTCTAGCCATGAAATTCGGCGTTGTCGTTTTTCCCGGCAGCAATTGTGATCACGACGCTTTCTACGCCGTGACCGAGAACCTGGGCCTCAAAGCCGAGTTCCTCTGGCACGACTCGGAATCGCTATCGAATTGCGACGCGGTGATCGTCCCCGGCGGATTTTCCTACGGCGACTACCTACGCTGCGGCGCGATCGCGAAGTTCTCGCCAGTCATGCGTTCCATTCGCCGTTGCGCCTCGGACGGCGGTATCGTCCTCGGCGTCTGCAACGGATTCCAGATCCTCACCGAAGCCGGACTTCTGCCCGGCGCGCTCATCCGGAACGCCGGCCTGAAATTCATCTGCCGCGAAGTCGCACTGCGCGTCGAGACGACCGATTCCCCCTTCACCTGCGCAGCGAAGAAGGGCTCGATCCTGCGCTTTCCGATTGCCCACGGCGAAGGCTGCTACACCGCCGATGCCCGCGCGCTCGACGAACTCGAAGCAGAGGACCGCGTCGTGTTCCGTTACGTCGACAATCCCAACGGAAGCCAGCGCTCGATAGCCGGCATTCTTTCGAAAGGGCGCAACGTCATCGGCCTGATGCCGCATCCGGAGCGCGCCTGCGATCCGCTCATGGGTTCGACGGACGGGTTAACGGTCTTCCGCTCGCTGCTCGAATCGGCTTCCCGGGTGTTGACGCCGCTCGCCGACGCTCACCTGACGACGGTATGACCTCCCTCATCACCGATGAAGTGATTGCTGCGCACCAGCTCACTCCATCGGAGTACGTCAAAATTGTCGAACTGCTCGGAAATCGCGAGCCCACGCTCACCGAGCTCGGCATCTTCAGCGTCATGTGGAGCGAGCACTGCTCCTACAAGAGCTCCCGCGTGCATTTGCGGAAGCTCCCTACGCGGTCGAAACTCGTTCTGGTTGGCCCCGGCGAGAACGCCGGAATCATCGACATCGGCGACAACATGGCGATCGCCTTCAAGATCGAGTCGCACAATCACCCCAGCTTCATCGAGCCTTTTCAAGGCGCGGCGACCGGTGTCGGCGGCATCCTGCGTGACATTTTCACGATGGGCGCGCGCCCGATCGCCGTCATGGACGCCATCCGCTTCGGCCGCCTCGACGATCCCGAAACCGGCGCCCGCAACCGCCGGATTTTGGAAGGCGTCGTCTCCGGCATCGCCCACTACGGCAATTGCTTCGGCGTCCCAACCGTCGGCGGCGAGTGCGTCTTCGAATCCGGCTACGACGGCAATCCGCTGGTGAACGTCTTCGCGCTCGGCGTGTTCAAGCACGACGAGATCTTCTTTGGGCGTGCGACGGGAATCGGCAATCCGGTGATCTATGTCGGATCGAAGACCGGCCGCGACGGCATCCACGGCGCATCGATGGCCTCTGCCGAGTTCACCGAAGAGTCGAAGCAGAAGCGTCCGAACGTCCAGGTCGGTGACCCGTTCCTCGAGAAACTCCTGCTCGAAGCCTGCATCGAGGCGATGAAGACGGGCGCCATCGTCGGCATCCAGGACATGGGCGCGGCCGGCCTGACCTGCTCAACTTGCGAAATGGGTTCGCGCGCCGGCACCGGCGTCGAGATCGATCTGATGCACGTCCCGCAGCGCGAGCCGGGCATGACTCCTTATGAAATCATGCTCTCGGAATCACAGGAGCGCATGCTGCTCGTCGCCGAAAAAGGCCGCGAGGAGGAAGTGTTCCGCGTCTTCCGCAAATGGGGCCTCGATGCCGCGACCATCGGAGTCGTCACAGACGACGGACTCCTGCGCGTCAAAGATCACGGAAAAGTCGTAGCCGAAATCTCGAATCGCGCGCTGGCGGATGAAGCGCCGATCTACAATCGTCCCTACTCGAAGCCTCTGCGCACCGCTCCGATGGACGGTCCCGTCTTCGATCGAGCGTCCACCGTCCAAGCGGATCTCAAAAAGCTCCTCAGTTCCGCTGACCTCTGCTCCAAGCGCTGGATCTGGCAGCAGTACGACTATCAGGTCCGCACCAATACGCTGGCCGGACCCGGCTCCGACGCGGCCATCGTCCGCATTAAGGGAACCGGCACATCGATCGCAATGTCCCTCGATGGCAACGGCCGCTATTGCTACCTCGATCCTCGTGAAGGAACGAAACTGCTGGTCGCAGAGTGCTGCCGGAACCTGTCCGTATCCGGCGCGCAACCGGTCGCGGCGACCAATAATTTGAACTTCGGCAATCCAGAGCGTCCGGAAATCATGGCGCAGCTCGTCGAGTCGATCGAAGGCCTGAGCGAAGCCTGCATCGCCTTCGAGACGCCGATCACCGGAGGCAACGTCAGCCTCTATAACGAGACGCTGGGCGAAGGAATTTTCCCAACCCCAGTCATCGGCATCGTCGGATTATTGAAGACCGCGCAACCCGTTCCGAACACGTTCTCAAAAGCCGGCGAAGCGATCTTCCTCCTCGGCGGATTTGGTGAAGGCGACCTGACCCATTTCGGTGGCACGCAGTACGCGAAACAGATCCTCGACCAGTTGTGGGGACTGCCCCCGAAGCTCGACATCGATTACGAAAAGCGCGTCCAAGCCGCCATGCGCGAGATCGCGAACCAGGGTCTCGCCTCCGCCGCCCACGACCTGAGCGATGGCGGATTGGCCGTCGCCGTAGTGGAAGCCTGCTTCGGCGGTACCGGCGCGAAGATCGAAATTGAAAGTTCCGAACGACCCGAGTTCCTGCTGTTCCACGAAGCCCCCAGCCGCATATTGGTTTCGACGACTCACGCCGCCGAAATCAAGAAGATCGCGGCCGATTTTCGCGTTGAATGCCCGCGCATCGGCGCTACAATGAAAGAGCGAGTGCAGATTCGCAACGGAGCGGTGAATTTAGTCGATGTGAGTATCGATGATCTCCGCGAGCCCTGGGATACGAGCCTCCCCCGACTCCTGAACCCGGAAGCCCATGCCTGAAGAATCCAACCACGAGCCCTTTGAAGAAGAAATAACCGAAGCCGACCTCCGATTCGACAAGCTGCACGAAGAGTGCGGAGTCTTCGCGATCCACGGGAACAAAGACGCGGCGAAGCTGACCTACCTCGGTCTCTACGCGCTGCAGCATCGCGGGCAGGAAAGCGCCGGCATCGCGACCAGCGACGGCAAAGCCGTGATCTGCCACAAGTCGATGGGTCACGTACAGGACATCTTCACTCCCGATGTTCTGGCGAAACTCCCCGGCATTCACGCCATTGGCCACACGCGCTACTCGACCACTGGCGATACGGTCCTCCTCAACGCGCAACCGTTTTCAGTAGCTTGCAACAAAGGCCATATCGCAGTCGCTCACAACGGCAACATCACCAACGCGGCTGAGTTGCGCAGCATGCTCGAAGATGAGGGATCCATATTCCAAGCCTCGAGCGATACGGAAGTTATCCTGCACCTGATGGCTCGCTCTCGCGAACGCACTCTGAAGGAAGCCTTACGCGAAGCGCTGCTCGAGCTCGAAGGCGCATTTTCATTGGTCGTTCTCGCTGAGGACCGCATCATCGTCGCCCGCGATCCGCACGGCTTCCGTCCTCTCGCCATGGGACAAATGGAAAACAAAAGCTACGTCTTCGCCTCCGAGACATGCGCCTTCGATTTGATCGGCGCAGTCTACCTGGGCGACGTAGAGCCAGGAGAGATGGTGATCGTCGGCCCTGAAGGGATGATCCGCGAGCGGTACACGCCGGCGCAGGACGAATCGCGCTGTGTATTCGAGCACGTCTACTTCGCGCGTCCGGATTCGATCGTCTTCGGGCGCCCTGTGCAGCAATCGCGCGAGATGCTCGGCCGCTTTCTCGCGGAGGAAACCGGCATCGATGCCGATCTGGTGGTCCCGGTGCCCGACTCCGGCGTTGCAGCCGCGATCGGCTACGCCTCGCGATCCGGCATTCCATTCCGCCAAGCTCTAATTCGCAATCATTACGTAGGCCGCACCTTCATCGAGCCCTCGCAAGCGATCCGCGACTTCGGAGTCAAGCTGAAGCTGAATCCGATCCGCCACTTGATCGAGGGTCAAAGAGTGATTCTCGTCGACGATTCAATCGTCCGCGGCACGACCAGCCGCAAAATCGTTCGAATGGTCCGCAGCGCGGGCGCTCGCGAAGTCCACTTGCGGATCTCCTGCCCTCCGACTGTATCGCCGTGTTTTTACGGAGTCGACACACCCACGGAACGCGAACTGATCGCCGCCAACAACTCGATCGAACAGATCCGCCGTTTTGTGGAAGCCGACACGCTCGGCTATCTATCTCTTGAAGGACTGCGCCGCGCCGTCGGGGACACGGACATCCGCTACTGCAACGCGTGCTACACGGGCAACTATCCGACCGAGCTAGTCAACATCGACGAGCTTCGGCAGCAGCGCTCGTCAGTGCTGTAGCGCGAGCCCCAAGCTTCGCCTGCGCTCAACCCACTCCGCACTCGTGAAGATCCGCGGACCGGATTCAATCAAACGCGGCAGTAGTTCAAATACCGACGCCGGATTCCAAGCGAATCCGAGTCGCGTGCGGAAGCCGTGCTTGTTCAGTTCGAGTGCAACCTGCGAGAGCGGCTTATCCTGGACGATCAGTTCCATCGTCAGCATCAACACCTGATGCTCATCCGCATTTTCCTCAAGATGTTGGGCATCTGGCGCGACCTTCAATCCGTAAGGGACATCCACTTCGCGGAGGAATTGCTCTTCCCCTGCTCGGCGTTCCCACACGACGGCAACTGGGTGCCATCCCGTTTCGGCCTTGCGGCGGATTTCTTCGTCGGTTAGTTTTCCCGACCAATCTTCGCGGACTCGTTCAACTTGACCCATAATATCGAGACCTCCTGAAGGCAGCGCAGTGCGAAAATGAGGATGCACGTTTCATGCCGAACCTTCACAAACCGAATCGCCTCGCTCTCGAGAAGAGCCCCTACCTGCTCCAGCACGCGCACAATCCCGTCGACTGGTATCCCTGGGGCGAGGAGGCTTTCGCCAAAGCGCGCGCCGAAAACAAGCCGCTCTTCCTGTCGATCGGATATTCGACTTGCCACTGGTGTCACGTCATGGAGCGCGAATCGTTTGAGAATGAATCCGTTGCCGAAGTTCTGAACACCTCGTTCGTGCCCGTGAAGGTCGACCGCGAAGAACGTCCTGATGTCGACCGCATCTACATGGCGTTCGTGCAAGCCACGACAGGCGGTGGCGGATGGCCGATGAGCGTCTTCCTGACCCCATCCCTCGAGCCGTTTTTCGGTGGCACCTATTTCCCTCCCGACTCGCGTTATGGCCGCCCCGGATTCCGCCAGTTGCTCGAGTACCTTGCCCGGAAATGGGAAACCGATCGCAAAAACATTTCAGAAGCGGGCACTCGGACTCTGGCGCAATTGCGGCAGTCGTCGGAGTCGTCGCCAGGCAAGGCCGCGGCGACCGTCGAGCGCGAGTCCGCCGACCGCGCGTTTTCGTATTTCCGCCGCACCTTCGATCGGAAGCTGGGCGGATTCGGGCACGCTCCAAAATTCCCGCGTCCCGTCGTGCACAATTTCCTGCTGAGATATTTCGCTGCCTACGGAAATCAGGAAGCAGTAGAAATGGTTACGTCCACTCTTTCAGAAATGGCGAAAGGCGGAATGAACGATCAGGTTGGCGGCGGATTCCATCGCTACTCGGTCGATGAGCGCTGGTTCGTGCCGCACTTCGAAAAGATGCTGTACGACCAGGCACAACTGGCGACTTCGTATCTCGAAGTCTTTCAGATCAGCGGCGACGCGTCGCTTGCGGACACGGCCCGATCGATCTTCGAGTATGTGCTGCGGGACCTGACCCATCCGGATGGCGGATTCTATTCCGCCGAGGACGCCGATTCCGTAATCGACGACGAGCCCGACGCCGCGCACAAGGGCGAAGGCGCGTTCTACACCTGGAAACAATCCGACCTGCGGCGGCTACTCGATCCCTCAATTTTCGAGGAGTTTTGCAAAACCTATGGAGTGTTGCCGAAAGGAAACGTCGAAGAGGATCCACAAGGCGAATTTACCGGCAAAAACATTTTATATCTCGCGCGTCCAATCGAAAATGAAGCGGCCATGGCGACGGCGCGCGCCGTCTTATTGAAGGTCCGCTCGGCCGAGAGGACACGTCCGCACTTAGATGACAAGGTGTTGACGTCCTGGAACGGCCTCATGATTTCCGCGTTCGCACAAGGCGCGCGGATATTGGGAGATCCGCACTTGCTCGACGCGGCGAACCGCGCCGCGCATTTCGTTTTGAAGAACCTCTATCAGCCTGAGGAGGGCCGCCTCAAGCGCCGGTTCCGCGATGGGGACTCCGGCATCGACGGGTTCCTCGACGATTATGCATTCTTCGTCCAAGGACTGCTCGATCTCTTCGAAGCGTCCCACGAAACATATTACTTTCGGGTCGCGATCCAACTCGCGTCATCGATGCTCGAGTTGTTCGAAGACAAGCAGCACGGCGGTTTCTTCTCGACCAGCGGCGATGATGCGAATCTCATCATGCGCATGAAGGACGACTACGACGGCGCCGAGCCCTCGGGCAATTCATACGCCGTGCAGGTCTTGCTCAAACTCGCACACTTGACCGGCCGTCAGGACATCCAAAACGCCGCCGAGCGCGCGCTTGCCGCCTTCTCCGACAAACTCGTCGAACAAGGCCCCGCCGTGCCACAGATGCTCGCCGCGTGGATCTCGACGCAAATTCCGCCGAGGCAGATCGTGCTCGCCGGGGATTCAAAAGATCCGGCGATGAATGCGATGCTGCGATCGATCGCACAGCACTTTCTGCCCTTCACGACGACGATCGCGATCGACTCCGAGGACACTCGCCAAACATTGTCGCCCTACATGCCGGCCGTCGCTTCCATGACCGCGCAAAACGGCCATACGGCGGCCTACGTGTGCGACAACTTCACCTGCCAGGCGCCCGTCACCGAAGTCGACGCGCTGTCGAAGATGCTGGGATGAAATTGCTACACTGGTGCCACGAATATGGAAAGACCAAACGCAATTACATTGATGGGAAATCCCCAGACCCTGCTTGGGCCTGAACTGAAGAAGGGCGATGCCGCGCCTGATTTCAAGGTCGTTGACGAAAAGATGCAGTCGGTCGATCTTGCAAAAACCGGCAATTCCGTTCGAATTTTCAGCGTGGTGCCTTCGCTCGACACGCCGGTGTGCGACGCGCAAACCAGGAAGTTCAATGAAGAAGTCCCGGGCCTGAATGGAATCGAAGTCTACACGATCAGCATGGACCTTCCGTTCGCCCAAAAGCGCTGGTGCAGCGCCTACGGCGTCGATCGCGTCAAGATGCTCTCCGACCACCGCGACGGCTCGTTCGGCAACAACTACGGCGTCCTCATCAAAGACGCCCGGTTGCTGGCGCGTGCATTGTTCGTCGTCGATTCGAACAACGTCGTGCAGCACGCCGAGTACGTCAGCGAAGTCGCGAATCATCCGGATTACAAAGCCGCGGTCGATGCCGCGAAGAGCATAACCTAGCCCCTTTCCCTGCCACGCCGCGCGAGGATCCCAAAATGCCACAGTCGAATTGGATGACTTGGGTCCTCCGCGTCGCGGGCGTCTACAACGTCCTGTGGGGCGCCTTCATGGTGCTGTTCCCGTTCACCATTTTCCGGATGCTCGGGATGGCTGCGCCCAACTATCCCGAGATCTGGCAATGCGTCGGAATGATTGTCGGTGTCTATGGCATCGGCTATTGGATCGCCGCGCGGGACCCCGATGTCCATTGGCCGATCGTGCTCGTCGGCCTCCTCGGCAAAGTCCTCGGCCCAATCGGCTTCGTTCAAGCAGCGTTTGAGGGAAGACTCCCCTGGTCGTTCGGTTGGATCAATGTGACCAACGATCTGATCTGGTGGATTCCATTCACGCTCATCCTGCTGCACGCCCGTAGGTCTTCACGCAACTGATATGATGGGCCGTTTCGAATGATGGAGCATAGATGAGCCAACCAACGCAGAAATTCCAGCCCTTTGTTCCCGAAACCGCGAAGATGCCGGAGTTCACGCTGCGCGCCGTCTTACTCGGGCTCGCGATGACCGTCATCCTCGGCGCGGCGAACGCCTATCTTGGCCTGCGATCCGGCATCACGATCGCGGCCACGTATCCGGCCGCGGTCATCGGCATGGCCGTCCTGCGCATCTGGAAAGGCTCGATCCTCGAAGAGAACATCGCGCGAACTGCCGGATCAATCGGCGAATCCGTCGCAGCCGGCGCGGTCTTCACGCTTCCGGCCTTCGTGATTTCGCACGCTTGGCCATCGTTCGGTGTCGGGGACGCATATTGGAAATCGACTCTCTTAATGACGGTCGGTAGCATCGTCGGCGTGCTCTTCGTGTCGCTCGTGCGGCGCGGCATGGTTGAGGATCCGGAGCTTCCCTTCCCCGAATCCGTCGCGGCTTCCGAGATTCACAAGGCCGGCAGCCGTGGCGCGGAGGCCGTCAAGTTTTTGTTCTACAACATCGGCATCGGCGGCATCGCGTTCCTGCTCGGCAAGTTCGGACTGTACGGGCTCGAGCATGAGTTCGGAGGAATCAGCATCGGCTCGCTCGGCGGCCGTGTGCGCTTGAGCACGACTGATTCGAATGTCGGCGCGGCGGCGGGCGGCATCACTTCGTTCGACGCTCCCGAGATCAGCCCCGCTTACCTCGGCGTCGGGTACATCATCGGATTGAAGCTCTCGGCACTGCAGTTCTCGGGTGGAGTGTTCGCCTGGTGCGTGCTGGTACCGATGCTGATCTACTTCCTCGGCCCCAACATCTCGCATCTCTTCCCGGCAGGCACTGACACGACGAACTGGTCCGCGATGTCGACCGCCGTATGGAAATACATCGTGCGGCCGATCGCTGTCGGAGGCATGCTGGTCGGCGCCGCGAACACTTTGTTCAAGATGCGCAGCAGCCTGATGCAAGGCCTGACGCGCGCGTTCGCAGAACTGAAATCGGAGGGCACGGCCTCCCAGCAAAACCTCAGCCGCACCGAGCAATACATGAGCTCGAAAATCGTGCTGGGCTTGATCGCCGTCATGTTCGGATGCATGATCGCCCTCTACATTTATTTCTCCGGCAATGTCGTCGCTGGCGTCGTCGCGGCGATTGTGATGTTGATCGTCGGCTTCTTCTTCGCAACCGTTTCTGGAAGCCTGGTCGGCGTAATCGGCTCTTCGAACAATCCGATTTCCGGCCTTACGCTCGCGACGCTGATCATCGCGGCGCTGCTGATGGTCTCGCTCGGAGCAACAGGCCCTGGCGGAGTCGCGGTCGTCCTCGGAGTCGCCGCCGT
Organism: Bryobacteraceae bacterium; assembly: GCA_036502165.1. Taxonomy (GTDB): domain Bacteria; phylum Acidobacteriota; class Terriglobia; order Bryobacterales; family Bryobacteraceae; genus F-183. Next base: position 7,173 of record DASXZC010000270.1, on the reverse strand, counting down.
CGTCTGCGTATCGAGCGCGGTCGCGGGCGAACTCCTGCAGGATTTCAAGGTCGGCTACATCCTCGGCGGCACACCTCGCACGATTCAAACAACCGAGTTGATCGCCGTACTGGTCGCGAGCGCGGTGATGTTTTTCCCTGTCATGCTCCTGCATCAGGGCAACATCAACGCCGGCGGCACGGGTTTCGGCGATAAGGATCTGCCTGCTCCCCAAGCGGGCTTGATGGCGATGCTTGCGCAAGGCATCGTCGGCGGCGACATGGCGTGGCCGCTCGTGATCTTCGGGATGTTCTTCGGCTTGATGCTAGTGATGGTTCAAGTCAAGAGTCCGATGCTCGTGTCGGTCGGAATGTACTTGCCCTTCGGCACGACATTCACGATTTTCCTCGGCGGCGTCGTCCGCTGGATCGCGGACACGATGGCCGAACGCCGCGGCTACAATGCCGCACAGAAGGCGCGAGTCGACAATGTCGGAGTACTGACGGCATCCGGCTTGATTGCGGGCGAGGCGCTAGTGGGGCTTGTCTGGGCCGCGTTGCAGTTCCTTCCGAAAGACAAGATTCCCAACTTCGGCTTCGGCGAATGGTACTCGGTGGGCGCACTCGTGCTCGTGGGCTTGGGCCTGTTGTTAATCCTCTTGCCGCTCGCGAATGCGGGCGATCCGGATGAGCCCGCGCCGCCGGTTGCGATGATGTAGTGGTGCTGAGCACCCGGCTTCGAGTTGCGCTGCTGGCCGCGCTGATGACGTTCGCTTTTCAGGCGCTGACGGTCCATTTCAACTACGGCGGCAATTGGACGGGCCTCTTCTGCGCCGGCGATCGCTGGCAGCAACCGCCCGATCTAGCGCGACCCTATGAGTTCCACGATAGTTGGGGATATGACGGCCAGTTCTATCGCTTGATTGCGCACGATCCGCTCTTGCGGCGCGGATACGCGCGCTATCTCGACGATCCGCAATACCGCTATTCGCGCATCCTACTTCCGGCACTCGCCTACGGCTTCGCACTCGGCGACGACCGATTCATCGACGGCGTGTACATCGCGATCATGCTCGCGTTCGTCTTCGCCGGCGCCTGGTGGCTCGCGATGCTCGCGGAACAGCGAGGCTGGCCACTCGCGACCGGTCTGTTGTTCCTACTCGTGCCCGCTGTCTTGGTCGGCATCGACCGCATGGCAATCGATCTCGCACTGGCGGCCCTCTGCGTCGGATTCGCCGCATTGCGCAAGGGCTCCGCCGGATGGTTCGCCGTACTCGCGTCCGCCGCGTTGTGCCGAGAAACAGGACTGTTGCTGATCGCCGCGGCCTGCGCGGGCGCATTGTGGGAACGCCAATTTCGCCGCGCGGTCGGCGCAGGACTTACAGCCGTCCCCGCACTTGCCTGGCTATGGTGGATCCACGGCCGCGTGCCCGCGTCCTCAATCGGACGTACGAGTTTCATTCCCTTAGCCGGATTCATCACGCGCTGGTGGCATCCGATGCACTATTCGTTATCGCCCGTGATCGCGGCGTTCACGCAGGTCTTCGATTACATCGCACTCGCCGGTGTCGCACTCGCGGTGTGGTGCTGCTGGCGGCTCCGCGAGAGATGGATCGAATTCCCTGAGCTCGCCGCCTACGCGATCCCCGTCCTCTTCGTCAGCCTGCCCGACGTCTGGACCGAGCCGTTCGCATTCGGCCGCACGATGACGCCCTTCTGGCTGTTCGTCGCCATCCGCGGCGCGCAGTCGCGGCAGTGGATCGCGCTCGCTCCGATGGCCTTGATCGATTTGCGGATCGTGTGGCAGTTAGGCTCCGAGTTGCTGGGCATCCTCAGGGGCTTGGTAACATAAGGTCTTGTCGCGGGTCACCTCCACCAAGCCAGACGATTCCCAATTGAATTGGCCGCAGCTTTACTTGGGCGTTAGCTTCACCACGCTGGCGACGCTGATACTCGAGCTGTCGCTGACGCGAATCTTTTCCGTCGTCTTTTACTATCACTTCGCCTTCCTCGCCATTTCGATCGCGCTGTTCGGCCTCGGCGCCGGCGGCGTGATGTCGTACTGGGTCGCGGCGCGGCCCGGGCCCTTGTTTTCGAAACTCGGAAAACTGGCGGTCGCGAACGCGTTCGCCGTCGTGCTGGCCGCCGCGTTCCTGTTGAATGGAACGCGCGACACCACAGCGTTGACGCTCGCGCTTGTCTACCTCGTCAGCGCCGTTCCCTTTTGCCTCGCGGGAATCGTAGTCTCGCTGGCTGTATCGGAATCGATCTCGCGCGTCGACCGCGTTTATTTCTTCGACCTCATGGGCGCAGCCGGCGGATGCCTCTTACTTGTGCCGCTGCTCGATTCGATCGGAGGTCCAAACACTGTCATCGCAGCAGGCATCCTCTACGCGGCTTCGGCGGCGATCTGGTTCAACATCGCCAAGTCCTCGTCGCGCCGTGCGATGGCCGTATTCGTCGGCCTCGGACTGCTCGGCTTGATCTTCTTCAACGCCCGCTCGCATTGGATCGACGTCCACTACGCGAAGGGCGAACCGCTGCCCGACGAAATTTATTCGAAGTGGAACAGCTTCTCGCGCATCGGAGTCGCTCCGGAAAAAGGCAGCGACCGGATGCAGATCATCATCGACGCCGACGCCGCAACGGGCATCGCGAACTTCGACTTCGATCATCTCGACGACAAGATGCGTACGCAGTTGACCCACGAAGGGCCAGGCTTCGTCTACACGTTGCGGCCGGGAGCGAAGACGCTCATCATCGGCCCCGGAGGTGGGTGGGATGTCGCACGCGCTCTGGCATCCGGCAGCAAAGACATCACGGGTGTCGAGATCAATCCGATCATCGCCCACACCGTCATGATGGAGCGTTTTCCGCAGCTCAGCAATCGCCTCTATTTCAGGCCGGAAGTGAAAATCGACGTCGAGGACGGCCGCAGCTTCGTGCGGCGCTCGCCCGATAAATATCAGGTTCTCGAAGCGACGCTCGTCGACACCTGGGCCTCGACCGCCGCCGGCGCATTCGCCCTCACCGAGAACAATCTATACACGTCCGATGCCTTCTACGACTACCTGTCGCATCTCACTGACGACGGCGTGATGTCGTTCACGCGCTGGGGATTCGATCCTCCTCGTGAATCCCTGCGGCTTTTGACGCTCGCGATGAACGCGCTCGGCCGCCTCGACGAAAAGGATTTCGCCCAACACGTGATTGTGCTGCGCGCGGACGAGCAGAAAATCAAAGGCTGGGGAGCGCAGGATACTGTCCTCATCTCACGCAAGCCCTTCACAGCCGATGATGTCGCGAAGGCGAAGCACGAACTCGAAGGACGTTCTCTCAAGGCCGTCTACCTGCCCGGCGATCCGCCGAAGAATCCGTTCGGCGAGATCCTGCAGACCAAGGACCTGAAGGCGTTCGAACGCGATTATCCCTTCGACATTTCTTCCGTGTCCGACGATCGCCCGTTCTTCTTCTACACCGTGCAGCCGCGCGATTTGTGGAGCTTCCTCATGAAGAGGAACACCGAAGGCGGCGCCGCGGACTACAAGATCAATCGCGCCGTGCCGCTGCTCTATGGTCTGTTAGCCGTGAGCCTCGTGGCGACGCTCGTGATCCTACTGCTACCGCGTTTGATGCTCGGCAGCCAATTGCCGAAGGATACGCGGACGGTTCTCTTCCTGCTCTACTTCGCCGCCATCGGAGTCGGGTACATTCTCATTCAGGTCGCGCTAATTCAACGCTTCGTACTGTTCCTCGGACATCCGACGTACGCGCTGTGGGTGATCATCTTTTCCATGCTCGTCGCAAGCGGTATCGGCAGCTATTGGAGCCGCCGCTGGATCACGAACCTGGCCTCATGGCAGTACACCCTCATCGGGATTTTCGCGCTCGTTGTCATCATGGCGTTCGTCACGGCCCCGGTGACGCGGTCGCTGGTCGGCCTCGCACTGGGCGTCAAGATTCTGATCACTGTCGTGGGCATCGCGCCGCTCGCGTTCTTCATGGGGATGCCGTTCCCCGCGGGCCTTTCCTTGATCGAGAAGCTGAACCAGGAATCGGTGCGCTGGGCCTGGGCCTTGAATGCGTCCTCGAGCGTCCTCGGTTCGGCGAGTGCGATCTTCATCGCGATCTACGCCGGATTGAAAGTGACGATGATCGCAGGCGGATTGTGTTACCTGCTCGCACTCGCCGCCCGCCGTAGCGCGAAGACAGCCTAGTTCGACTTCATCGCTGCAATCCGATTGAGGCACTTCTGCCGCGCCGGTGAATCTGGATATGACCTGCGGATGACATCCGCGAAGTTCGTAAGATTCTCATCGCAATTGCACCCGTGCGTGGTGAACCAGGGAACCACGTCCAGCGACGCGTCCAGATCGTCCTCGCGATAAGGAAGTCCGTTCTCGCCTCGTAGTTGCTTCGCGAACCCGACATTCCAAATGTGTTTCTTCACGCCTTCGCACAGGTCGGGCGTCATCGTCAGATCGAGATACGGCACCAACGGGATATAGAACGAGTTCCCCGACGAGACCAGCCGCTCCATATCGCCCTGCCGCCGCGCGACCTTGTGCAGCGCCGCAAACGCTTCTTCGCGGACTTCACTCTCCGGACCAATCAAATCCGCCCAGTCCTCGATCGGCATCTCCGGGGTCATAGTAGAGATCTTCGCGAGTCCTTCCTTCCGTCTGCGAGCCTTTTGGATCGGATCGGCCAGAGCAGCTTTCCGCGCTGCTTCCTTCCGCGCCGGCGCATCCATCTTGTACGAGACCGCCGGCAGGATCGCAATGGACAAAAGACCCGCCACCGCGCATACGCCAATGCTCAGCGGCATGCCCACAGCCACACGCCACGACGATACACTCATCACAACTACGTAGGCAGCGAGCAATCCAGGAATTCCCGCCGGAATCGCGAAAGCCCATCGCATCGGCTCATCGCCAGTCAACAGATAGAGAGCCCCGATCGCCGCAAGGAACGAAGCCGGACACAGGAAAACAACTGCAACGCTGGTCCATCCCGGCAGGATGTTCCGGCTCGCCGCAGACCATAGCAGTCCGCTCAGGCAAGCCCAGGTAAGGCAAAGCAGGAGGCAGTCGTAGATCCACATGAGTGCCTGCCCGTAGGCAGCATCACCGTGCGCGGTCTGGCCGATGGACGAATAGAGCAGCCCACAGAGCAGCACCCAGAACAGAACGGTTGCAGCGAGCAGGACAATTCCAATGTTGGACATGTCGGCTCTTAGTCGATTTCAGGACGGGATTGTGACGGCGACACCTGCATATAAGAGGCGGATCCACACCGCCCCGCGATCCGTGCGCCCGAAAATCTTCACGGCCAACGGCAAGCTGGCCGGCTGTGGAACCTCGCCCCGCCGCGCCGAATCCGTTTCAAGCCAGCCGCGGCACTCCTCGACATCGCTCAGGAGTTCGGTGATCCGCTCGACGCGTTCCTCGTAATCATCCGAATCCTCGTCGAGGGCGTCTTCAGCGCCGCTCAGTTCCTCTTGGATCCAGTGGCACAGGTCCGCCAGGCATTCGGACGAAGGAACCGGCTGCAGCCACGCATTGCCGGCATTGCTGATCACGGCGGCCTGCTGCGCCGCGCCGAGACGAATGCGGCGCACGGGCCCCGCGAGAGGGATCAGAACGAAATCTCCGTCGTCCTCGCGATCCACGCTCATCAGCTTGAGCACATTGCCGGCGTGCAACTGGTTGCCATCGGCGTCGCTGAAATCCTGTGCGATGCGGACGACCAGATCTCTGAAGAAGTGCCGAACCGAAAGATGAGGCAGCGTCGGCGGAGCCTCGACCGTCCGCGTGTCGTCCTCGTCGTCCGGCTCATCATCCTCGTCTTCGACAACCGCTGGCGGCGGAGGCTCCGGCTCAACCCACTGGTCCGCCGTCACCGTACTCGCCGCCGCAGCCTGTGCAGCAGTGAGTCCCTCCGGAGTCAATGCGCAAGGCTCGCCAGCAGCGATCGCCGCGGCAGCCCTCAACAAACGATTGCGCCGCTCCAGACTCTGCGCCGCGCTGGCTGCATTCCGGACGATCTCCGCCACCACAGGCCGGTACTTCGCCCCCGATACGTTCAACAGCGAATCGAAGATGACCAGATTTTCCTCGACCGCCTGGTCGGACAGAGCCGGAAAGACGGCGGCAATCGACGATAAGGTCGCGGTAGGATCCATCGGATGTGAGTCTACCGCAGACGCTTCACGTCACGATCAATTGTTCGAGCTTCGCAATCACAGCCGCGTCGGCGATACCCGTCACTTCCAACATGAATCGATCCTGGAATTCGCGCAGTGCTTTCGTATAATCGTCCGACAATTCATCGTCGATCGCCCCGCAGGGAAAGCCAAGGTTCGTCAATCGCCGCTTGACTCCGATGCGCGAATGCGTCGGGTAAAGCTGCCCGATGTCGAGCGCGATCACCTCTTCCTGGTTCGTACCCGGATACAGAGTCAGCGTGCCACTCATCGCGGCAGGATCCACAAAGTGCTGAACGGCGCCGTCAGCGCCGGTCGTCCCGGATATGTTCGTCTTGCCCGCGCGTAGAAGGTACGGGACGTTCACGCGCGGCTTGCGCACCGGCGCGCGCCGCTCATCCGGATCACTCGGCTTCTTGGCGTCATCGTTCTCGAGGATGATTTCAAAGTCTTCCTCTTCCTCCCACAGCCGTATGTCGATGCGAACTGGCACGCCACGCCGCTTGAACCGGTAGCGATTATCCGTGGACCCTGGCTTCGCCTCCTGTCGGAGCGGCGGAATCGTCAACCGGTCACCCGGAATCAGCCGCGAGGGATCGTCTCGAACGCCGCGCAGCGCCGCATTGCCGCCATCGTTCCAAATGGTCTGCCAGAAGTGTCCTTTCGCGGCGGCGATCGAATAAATGTCGTCGCCGACGTCAACCGTGTAGTCGCCGCTTCCTGTAGTCGAGTTGGCCTGATCGTCGGGCATTGATTGAGTCCTAATACTGCATGGGCCAACGCCAGGTCAAATATCCCTGCTTCACCAGTTCCTCGATGTGGGCCGCTGTCACAAAGGGATTCGCCATTGCGTCCTTGTGTGGCTCAACGTTTATATTCATCCGAACCAGATACCGGGGAGGAAGTCGGAGATTGCCGTACTCGTAGTCTCCCGTATCAATCAGTCGTCGATTGCGATAGCACCCTAACCAGGCGGACTTAGCGTTGGTC
>DASXZC010000269.1:0-10909 GCA_036502165.1 Bryobacteraceae bacterium | reverse complement strand
ACTGCCGGAGCTCGAAGGTACCGAAGCCTCGTAGTGAGTGTTGTTCAGAGTGCTGCGGAACAGACTCTGTATCACAATCGAGCTGTCGGCGCTGATCTGTCCCCATCCCGAAGTCAATGGTCCGTTGGGATTGGTTGCTTCGATGTAAAGGGATCCGTAAGGCGAAAGCGTGCCGGACAGTTGATTCGTCGTTCCGGTCGAGAACGGCAGGTTGATCGGATTGCCGTTGTCATCGTAGAACGTGATCCTATACTGCGCGGTCGTCGCACCGGTGTTGATGATGGTGATGCCGGTAGTGAAGTTGGAGCCTACCGCGAAGTGAGCCAGTCCGCCGGTAGAGCTGCCGGATCCAACCGCATTGACCAAGAAGGGCGAACTCGCCGATACCGAACCGTTCGGATTTTGCACCGTAATCTGCTCGGAGCCGGCGGCGGAAAGCAGATTGGCGGACAACGTCGCCGTGAGTTGGGTCGGGCTGACATACGTGGTCGGAAGCGGAGTTCCGTTCCACAAGACAGTCGAATTGGAGAGGTATCCGCTGCCGTTGACCTGCAAGGTGAGGCCTTGGGAGCCTACCGTAACCGACGCCGGGCTCAAGGTCGTGATCGCCGGAGTGGCGGTGTTCACCGCGAATGAGATGGTGTTCGAGAACACTCCACCCGAACTGAGGACTGCCAGACTGGCGCCGGGATTACTGGCGGTCTGGATCAGGTTGGCCGGGATGCTTGCCGTTAACTGAGTCGCGCTGACGAAGGTCGTCGACACCGGCGATCCGTTCCAGTAGAGCGTCGCACCGTTTGAGAAGCCCGACCCGTTGACGGTCAACGTGAAGGCGGGACCTCCGGCAGTAGCGCTGGTCGGACTCAGGGACGTGATCGACAGCGAAAGCGAGCTGATGGTGAACGTGACGGCATTCGATATCGAGCCGCTCGCATTCAACACCGTGACGCTGGCGCCGCCGGTCGAACTGATGAGATTCGCTGGAACGGCCGCCGTCAACTGAGTGGCGCTGACGTATGTCGTCGCCAGGCTGAAGCCGTTCCATTGCACGGTCGAGCTATTGGTGAAGCCCGTTCCGTTCACGGTGAGGCTGAACGAGCTGCCGCCGGCAGTGGTTCCCGTCGGACTGAGAGTCGTGATGCTCAGTGACGGAGCCACCGATGAAGTCCCGGTGACCAGGAAGTAGAACTGCGAGGGCGCGGCGAAGTTCGCCGCCCAGCAACTGATGTTGAAGCCTTGACCGCAGTACTGACCCCAGCTGACCTGGTTCCAACCCGCCGGCACGTTTGCCGCACCGCCATTCGAGTAAGCCGCCAGAGCCTGCGTCGAGGTCGCGCCATAGTAGCCGCTACCGAAGACGATGACGTACGTGCCGGCCGGAAGATCGGCCGAAACGGGCGCCGTCACAATGGCGCTCGTCGTTCCCGGATGCAGCGTAGCGGTGACCAGAGTCGAAGAATCAAACGGGCTGCCTGAAGGCGCCGATTGTAGATTCGGAACGGAGATGATCGCGCCGAAGATCGTTCCTCCATCGGAGGCCTGCGCATAGGTACCGATGCTGTCGATGTGCGTGGGCGCCGTCAGAACGAAATAGTTCCCGAGGAACTGGAACGATGCGAGCGAAGACGAACCGGGCTGCCCAGGCGTGGGCGGCAGAGTCGTCTGGAAGATCGTCGTCGAATTCGACGATGCCGTGATGGTGAACAAGAGCGAGTTCGAGATCGCTCCGCCGGGGTTGGCCACTGTTACGTTGGCCGAGCCCTGCGAGGCAACCAGGTTCGCCGGCACCGTTCCGGTCAATTGCGTTGCGCTGACGAAGTTAGTCGATGACAGAGCCGATCCATTCCACCGGATGACGGCTCCGTTGAGGAAGCCCTGGCCATTGACGGTGAGAGTGAAGGCCGCGGCGCCGGCGGTTGCCGAAGCCGGGCTGAGTGTCGAGATGGTCGGAGAAGCGGCGCTCGAAATCGTGAAGTTGAGAACGTTCGAGGTCGCATTCGTGCCGCTGGGATTGATGACGGTGATGTTCGCCGTGCCGGTCGTTCCGATCAGGTTCGAGCCGACCGTGGCGGTCAACTGGGTGGCGCTCACAAACGTCGTCGGAAGCAGGCCGCCGTTCCAGGCGACTGTGGCTCCGTTGGCGAAGTTGCTGCCATTGACGGTCAGTGCGAATTGCGGTCCACCGACGGTTGCCGAACCGGGGCTCAAGGACGACAGCACCGGCGTATTGGGAGTGCCGACCGTGAAGGTGATGGCGTTCGAGGCAGTGGATCCGGTGACGACCGTGATATTGGCCGATCCCGCGGAAGCAATCAGGTTGCTCGAAACGGAGGCCTGCAATTGAGTCGAGCTGCCGAAGACGGTGACGAGGGGGCTGCCGTTCCAGTTCACCGTGGATGTGGCGGAGAAGCCGGTTCCGTTGACGGTCATGATGAAGCTCGAGCCGCCGGGAGAAGCAGCGGCGGGGCTGAGCGAACTGATGACCGGGCCGGTCGCGACAGCGATCGTGAAGCTCATCGCATTCGACGTTCCGGTGGTCGGAGCGCTCACTGTCACGTTCGCCGTGCCGGCGTTCGCGATCAGGTTACTCGAGACCGTGGCCGTCAATTGTGTGGCACTCACGAACGTCGTCGCGAGGAGCGATCCATTCCACAGAACCGCGGAATTTTGCGTGAAATTCAAACCATTCACTGTCAGAGTGAATTGCGGTCCACCGGGCGCGGTGCTCGATGGGCTCAAGGAAGAGACCACCGGCGGGGGCGTCGCCGAGATGGAGAAATTAGTCGCGTTCGAAGTAATGTTGCCGGGGTTGGTGACGGTGACGGTCGAGGTCCCCGCCGAGAGGACCAGACCCGAGTTGACGGTTGCCGTCAGTTGCGAGGGGCTCAGGTAGGTGGTCGGCAACAGCGATCCGTTCCACAGCACGGCCGAGCTATTCGTGAAGTTCGTTCCGTTGATGGTTAACGTGAACGTGGCGCTGCCGGGCGCCGTCGAGGAGGGGCTCAACGAAGTGATGGCCGGACCGTTCGCAGTGAGGACGGGGAACGTGATGATGTTGGAGGTTCCGGCGCCCGCGTTGGTCACGGATACGCTCGCGGTCGACGCGGCCGCGATCAGGGTGTTCGTTACCGAGGCCGTCAATTGCGTGGCGTTGACGAAGGTCGTTGGCAACAGCGTCGAGTTCCAGGAAACGGCGGAGTTAGCGTTGAAATTCGTCCCATTCAGAGTGAGCGTGAACGACGATCCGCCAGCGAGCGTCGAAGTTGGCGACAGGCTCGTGAGCGTCGGAATGTTCGACACCTGGCCGACCGTGAAGGTCATGGCGTTCGAGACGACCTGGTTCGGATTCACGACGGTGATGGTCACAGCCTGCGCCGTCGAGAGAAGACCGGGAGTGACTTGCGCGGTCAGTTGCGTCGAACTGGTGAAATCCGTAATGAGGTTGAGGTTGCCCCATTCGATAATCGCGCCGCTGGCAAATCCGGATCCATTGACGGTCAATATGAAGCCTTGCGCGTTGGGTAAGACCGAGGATGGGTTGAGCGACGTGATCGTCGGTCCGCTACTGGCGCCGATGGTGAAGGGGAAAGACGTCGACGTCAGACCGCCGGTGGTGACCGTTACTTGAGCCGTTCCGGCGGTCGAAATCAGGTTCGACGGAACCTGAGCCGTGAGCTGCGTGGAACTGGAGTAAGTCGTCGAGAGCGAGGTTCCGTTCCATGCGACGTTCGATGTGTTCTGGAAATTCGAGCCATTCACAGTGAGGGTGAAATTGGGTCCGCCGGGGGCCGCGAAATTGGGATTGAGAGTGGTGATTCCGGGCAAGCCGTTGTTACCAGTGACGGCGAAGTAGAACGGTGAGACGGCGCCGAATCCGTTGGACCAGCAGGCGGTGGTGCCGCCGTTGCACGAGGGTCCGTAGTTTACTTGATTCGATCCGCTGGGGAGAGTCACGTGGTTACCGTCTGAGACCATGAGGTTCGCAGTGCCGGAGCCGGCGCCGAATTGGCCGGTTCCGAAGACCACGACATAGACGCCCGCCGCGAGGTTGACCGACACAGGCGCGCTGACGATTCCATTCGTCGACGTCGGCTGGAGGATCGCAGTGGCGAGCGGAGCGGCGGCGCCGCTGGCTCCAAACGGATTGCCCGCGGGCAGCGAGGAAAGGTTGGGCACCGAGAGGATGGCGCCGAAGATGGATCCGCCGTCACTGACGGATGCGGCGGTTGAAATGCCGGTCACTTGCGCCGGCGTAGTGAGGACGAAATAGTTGCCCACGTACTGCGTGGAGCTGATGACTCCGCCGGACGGCTGACCGCTGTCGGGCGGGGTTGTGGTCTCAAACAGGATGGTCGATTGGGCTGGTAGGACCCAACTAAAGACGACTGACAAAGCTGCGGCGAGATACAGTTGTTTTCTCAAGACACCACTCCTCAATTGTTTGTGACGCGGGCCTGAAGGGGAACGGGAACCGAGATCGACGAACTGACAGGCGGCCCATGGCGGGGAAGGGATCGCGTCGACTCGAGCGAGAGTGCCGGGTTATCCTCACGCTAATTCGTAGTATTACACAGAATCGCGGATCATAGTGAGAAAATCTTACGTGAAGCTTCCTTCTTTAGTTATTCTGGCTGCAGACGAGGTGCGATGATGGCTCGGATTCGATTGGCTTTTCGCTTCAGTTTGGCTTGCGCAGTGGCGATGCTGGCTCATGCGCAGGAGTTGAGCTATACGCCGTATCACGCGAACGGCACGTACGACGTGGGTGAGAAGGCCGGCTGGACGTTGGCGCTTGCGGGTACACCGGCGGCGATTACGCGTTACGACTATGTCGTCAAGAGGAACAACTTCGATGTGATCGAGACCGGCACGATCGACTTGGCCTCGGGCAGCGCGAAGATCGAGGCGACACTTGATGAGCCGGGGATGCTGTATGTGGAGTTGAGTCCTTCGGATCCTGGAGCGGCTGACGCCGAGAAGAAAAAGATCCATCTGGGGGCGGCGATCGCACCATGGAAGCTGAAGCCTTCCGCGCCGAAGCCGGCTGATTTCGACGCATTCTGGGCCGAAAAGCTGGCGGAGCTGAACAAGATTCCGATGGATCCGGTGCTGACTCCAGTAGAGACAAAGACGGCGGGAGTCGAGTTGTATACGGTGAAGCTCGCGAGCGTCGGATCGCACGTGCAGGGCTATCTGGCGAAGCCGGCGCGAGAAGGAAAGTTCCCTGCGCTGGTGATTTTTCAATGGGCCGGAGTGTACGCGCTGCAGCCGCAAGCATCGACCGGCAGAGCAGCGCAGGGATGGCTGGTGTTCAATGTCGATTCGCACGATATGGCGCCCGATCAGGCGACGGGAGTGAGCCAGGGCTACAATGCGATCGGAAATACGAGCCGCGAGACATCCTATTTCCTCAACATGTATCTGCGCGACTCGCGAGCGATCGACTACATTGCGAGCCGTCCGGAGTGGGATGGCAAGACGCTGGTGATTCTCGGCACGAGCATGGGCGGGCAGCAGAGCCTGGCGGCGGCGGGGTTGAATCCGCGAGTAACGGCGGTGCTGGTGAATGAGCCGGCCGGTGCGGACGGAAACGGCGAACTGCATGGACGGAAGGCGGGATATCCGAATTGGCCGGCGGACAATCCGGAGGCAATGAAGACGGCGCCGTACTTTGACACGGTGAACTTCGCAACGCGAATTCACGCGCCGGTGCTGGCCGCGATCGGGTACATCGATGTGGTGTGTCCTCCGGTGGGGATTTGGACCGCGGTCGATCAGATTCCGGGGGCGAAGGAAGTGATCCCGATGGTGGAGTCGAATCATAACAATCTCACGCCGCAGAAGCAGGGTGCGTGGGATGCGAGGTCGAAGGAAGTGTTGGGGATCCTGTTGAGCGGGGAGCCGTTTGTGCCGGCGGGTTGGCAGTAGTAGCCGTAGTCGAAGATCCGCCGAGGCAGCAGCGCTTGAACTTGAGTCCGGAGCCGCAGGGGCAAGATTCGTTGCGTCCGACTTTGGGTGTGGTCGTTGCTGGGGCCGAGGAATTGGCTTCGTTTTTACGATTTTCCATTTCGTGTGCAGCTTCGATCATGCGGCGGCGCCGTTGTGCGAGCTTTTCCTGATCGAGGCGATCGCGCATTACGGCTTCGAGGCGGGTCTGCAGTTTGTCGACGCGGCGTGCGAGGCGCGACTCGAGGTTGAGGAGATTCGTGAGGACTTTCGTTTCGACGAGACGGCGGAAGGCGAGGGCGAGGATCTGCGATTCCGATTCGATGCCTTCGATGAGCGGCTTGAGCGCGGCGTCGGTTTGGAGGCGATGGATTTCGAGGGACATCAGTTGGGCTTCGTAGACGGGGACTCGGCGGAGGCGCCACTGGAGGTCCGCGAGTTCGGTGACGGCGGCGGTGTCGAGCGGGTCGGCGGGGCGGTAGTGATCGAGGTATTCGGCGTGATGCTGCTGGTAGTGGAGAGGGTCCTCATTGGGGAGGAGGGCGTCGCGGGTGGTGAGTCCATGAGAGAGGGAGTTGCGGGAGGAGGCGAGTTTGCCGGATTCGGTGCGTGGGCCGGTGGAGAGGAGGGAGTTGGCGCGGTTGGCGTCGAGTTGTAGGGCGGTGGCGGCTGCGGTGGACATGGGATTTGGGGGCTCCTTTTTGTGAGATTGGGGTTGCGCCGTGGTGGGAGGCGGTGGCCCGATTAGAGAGTAGCGGGGGTGGGGGTGGCGGTTAACGGTGTTAAGCGGGTAGGTTGTTGATTCGGGATGGAAAATGTTTTGGAAATTTGTGCGAACGCTAGAGGTGCCGACGACCAAGGTCTCCGACTCGCAGTCCGGGGTACCTCGACTGGGCTCCTAGACGGCTGCGGAGCAGAATACTTCGTTCGCCCGCCGAACTTCCGTTTGTACATCACTCTGTCCTTGATCGATCAAGGTCTCCAGAATGATGGGAATGTCCTCTGGGACCGCCGCCATGATTGCGCTGAATGCCATGACCGCATTCATGGACAGGGGGTCGTGCCGGCTTGCCGTGTTGACCTCGCTCATGTGAACCTCTGCGAGGCGGTCGTGAAATGCGCTTAACAGAAGAGCCGCTTCCGTCATGCTTGGATCAACTTGCCTCGCATGCCCAATATCAAAACAGAACTGCGCCTCAGGCAAGGCTCTGAAGCACTGTGCAAGTTCGGCGACAGTTCTCCCGACCGGCTTTCGTTTATCCAGATTCTCGATCAGCAATCGGTCCCCTAGCGCCCTCCAATTGGCTGGGTTGAAGATCGTGTCTGGATGGGCCACGATGTGGAATCCCTGGTCGGCCAAAGGGCAAAGCAACCGTAATACGTCCGGTTCTTCGTGCGGGGAAAACTTGCTGGGTGCATGGATGGACACAAAGCGGAACCCACTTAGATCCAAATCCCCAATAGCTTCGACCAGCGGACGCAATTCCCCAAACCGAAGCGCCGACAATTCTACGACCTCTAAGTTGTGTCGACGTATCAACGCCAGTGCAGAACGAAAATCTCCCCGAGCGATGGCGCCCGTCGAAAAGCCAATGTGCCGCACTAGAATACCCCGTACTTCATCGTGAGGTCCGTCAACTCGTTATTACCTCGCAGGAAGAGTGTGACCAAACCTTCATGAAACGGTGCGCTCACGTCGCGAATCTCCCGCCAAGCGTTCGAGTCTCTTAGATCGTCGTGGCTCTTAGCCTTCTCTAGCTCATCACGCTTGTCTTTGTGGTCAAGTATTCCCAGAAAGCGATCGTAGTTGTCGAAGAGTTTCCGGGCTGCGTCACTGCTTAGGTTGAGCTCGTTGCACATTTTCGCTATGGTTTCCAGCGGCGGCGTGCCAAGCCGTTCGGACAGATACGCGGTCAGCAGCGCTACGTCCTTCTTCGCCTTCAATTCAGCGCGGGCATCCTCGGCTGCCGCGTCGAGGTGGCAGAAGAATACGTGGGCCAGGCCTGCCGCGAAAATCAACTTTCGCGACATCCGCAGTTTGGCGTTGCGGATCGCCCACTTTTTGTCATTGTCGGCTCGTTGTTTGTAAACGAAGTCGACGGTCACAGTTCGCCAATAGCGCGTCAGATCATTCAGGAGAAAGCGGGGAATTCGGATGTCGTTTCCGCTGTGGGTCAGTCCGCGGTCATCGCAGAGATAGCGACGAACGATTTGGCGGCGCACACGATCGTAGGCCTCTCGGTTTCCAACCGGGTGCGACTCAAGAAGCAGGAGCACACGCCGAGTTGTGTTCGAGTTGAGATCGTCCTCGCCGCCGATGTTGTGAACCAAGTCGTGGCTCCCCACCATCCTTCCGAAAAGACCGCTCGAGCCTGGGGCCTGGAAGTTTCGTTTGACCAATCTGTGCTGGATCTCCCGCTCTTGATCTTTATGCTCGGGGACGGACTGCCCATCGATCAGCAGGATCCAGTCGAGATCGCTCCCGGATGTCACTTCCTGACGGGCTACCGATCCAAATACGACTAAGCTAGTGTCAGGCGATCCGTGTTGGGCGAACTCGGCCTCGAGACTCTTGCGCCGGATCTGTGTCTCGCTCCGCGCTTTGCGAATCGATTGCCACGAGCATCCGACGCGCGCTTCAAGTTGATCCAGTTGCGAGAGTGGAACGGGGGGCGAGGACATTGCGGATCTCACTATAGTACGACGGGCGAGACGAGGCAGGTTTGGTGTCTTAAAAGTCCGAAGGTCAGGATCTGAAAGTGTCTCGTCGCCGGACACCGCACCAGTAAGGGAACGGCAGGCCGCAGCACATTGCCGGCGAGGTTTTAGAAAACATTGGCTTTTTTTGCCCTTCGGATGGAGAGAGACCCGGAGAGGTTATTCTGAGGGAGGACTGTTGCCACGGAAGGGGTCACCCTTGGTGGTATCGCACGTTGCGTTCTTACCTGGAATGTCGAGACAAGTAGTGAGCCGAACGGCCCCCAAGCTTGCCCTTCTGAAATTCGTCTGCCGGTTCTGACAAGAACGGCAAGGAAACTTATGAGGCAGGCGCAATGGGCGCAATGTGTTTAATGATTAAAACGAATTCATGTTTATCCTTCGGGCCGGTTTAGTGCGCTCGGAATTTCAAGAATCAGCCGTATTCGGACTGCTTGCAGGTCTCGATTGTAAACAATACTGTGCCGGGACCAGCGCAGGTGAGCGCTAATCCGGCGGGGCTTGCGCCGGGGACTTATACGGCGACGATCGTGATTGGGTTGAGCGGTGACACGTCGCATGATGTGAGCATTGCGGTGACGTTCGAGATAAATCCGTGAGCAGTTGCTATCGCCGGACTGTCTGAGCGCGTCGAGGGCTTTTTCCAAGGCGGACTCCGAAGGGTTCTAAACTGACATTATTTCGATGAGATGATATCGCTTCTATGCTGCCTTCTTTTCATGATCACTATATAGTCGGCTACGAGGTCTTTTGTGAGCGTCGAGAAGTCCGGCTGCATTTCAAATCCGCTCTTGATGGCCCGAAGGGAGACACCGTCAACACCGTCGTGTTCACCGGCGTCGAGGGGTACCATTTCGAGGCGGATGCATTCGGAAACATCGTTCTTGATTTGACATCGGTTCCGATAGCTCGGTTCCTCTCCGACTTCGGAGATGATCTCTCGAAGTGGTCTCGCTTCGGTGCGCTGGGAATTTGGGCTTCTGATCTCGACACGGCCTCTACATTCCTGGAAGAACATGGCACGCAGGCGTTCGTCCTGGCAGCATCCTTGGGTTTGAGCGGTTGGATACTTGCAAACGGCGCTTCAGTCGTGACGGCGCCGAAAGCGTCGCAGGAGGACCAGGGGAATCCCGGCGGCGATGAGACCGTCACATTGACAATCGGCAAAGACGAAGCGCTGATCCTGTTTGAGAGTCTTGCCGAGTTTAACGAAGAGACGGCGATCCCGATCAACGACAGCGCTGATCGCTTGGCGTTCGTGCGGTTGGGGGGCGTCTTGGAGTCGACCCTCGTTGAGCCGTTCATGAAGGACTACGGTATTATCGTCGACGACGCGCGCAAACGTCTCATTGAGGTATCTGGCGAACGAGAGTGAAAAATGAATCGACCAAAAGATCAAGCAGATGTTATTGGAATTGAAGCCTTCAGAAAATCGAGTAATCAATTCACATGAAATACTTCGTCCCTTTTATCGTCGCTCTTTTGGGAATCGCGTACGGGCAATCATCGGATCCAGCCTGCTGTAGTCTCAAAGCGGCCCAGATGGAGGAAGATCCGGGAATTGTTAAAATCACAATAAAGAATATCGGAGAGCGTCCGCTACCTTTGTTCATGGGCGAGGTATACCGTAGCTTCAAACTCACCGCGAAGTCTTCGAACGGAACTGAACCTGCGCGGACAGGGCTGGGCGAGAGTATTCGGGGCGCCAACGAGCCCGCCATGTTGAACGTGCTCGCGTCCGCGGAGCGACGCCTAGTCCAACCGGAGAGAGCGTCGACCAGACGCTGGACCTCGGTCTGATTTGGACACTGAGTGAAGGCGAATATCTGATCGCCATATCGCGAGAAACGGTGGTCGAGGGCAGAGTCTTCGGATTGAGCACCGTAATCACCGTCCTGATTCCTCGCGGATACTCCTCCGACAAAGCGTGTACGGCGGAGGAGCAGGCGAAAATTGCAGCGCATCGCCGGACGGGGACACTCCGAGGTGAGGGGGATGCTCCTAAGAACGAACTGGAATCGGCTTTGTCGAAACGCATTGAAATCCTATCTCGCTCAACTAATCACGCTCTCGTGAGTGCATTTATGGAGGCGTTGCAGGGCGCGCATATACCGGGAGGAATGGTCCTCACAAACGAAGGGGCCGTTGGGCTGGCGCTCGTATGCGTTACCAAAGGCGAGAGCGTTCGAGATACCCTCGAAAAGATGCAGGCCGCGTCAGACGACCTGATGCTCGATGGGAGCGC
>DASXZC010000268.1:0-5942 GCA_036502165.1 Bryobacteraceae bacterium | reverse complement strand
CTCCCGGACACACGAGTGCGGTTCAGCCTCGATGGGCCTCGATCGGTTAACCGTAAATACGCGCCGCCGAATCATGAGTTGTCTAACACTGCCGCCGCCGGCCAGCGCAACGGCGCCAGTTCCGAGACACGCACCATGACGCCTGATTGGCATCGCGGACAGCGCGCGGCTGGTTCCACCAATGCTGGACCAATGGTCTCGAGTTGATCCGGATCCGGTAAAAGCTCCGAACGAGCGCCGAGCAGGAGTTCGCGGCAGCGCGCCAGATTCCGGGCACGAAAGCGGTTGCTGAGCAAACCGTAATGGCGAATCCGTTGGAAGCCTGGAGGAAGGATGTGCAACAGGAATCGACGGATGAACTCGTCTTCGGACAACGTCATGGAGCGTGAGCGTTGAGGCTCCGAAGAACGATAGTCCTTGTATTGAAACGTGACCTGACCATCTGAAAACGCTTCGAGCCGTTGGTTGCTGATGGCGACACGGTGCGTGTAGCGGCCGAGATATTCGATGACTTGTTCGGGTCCGCCAAAGGGAGGTTTGGCGTAGACGACCCACTCACAGTGGCGAGTGGGTTCGACATGAGCGGCGAAGGATTGCGGATCGCGGATCGACTCCAGGGAGCCGTGGAAATGGAGTTCGTCATCGCGGTAAGCCTTTTCCAAAGCTGCGAGAAACAGGCGGCGGAACAGGCGTGAGAGGACGCGCACGCTTACCAGGAAGTTGGCGCGGCTCGAGATCCAGCGGCCTTCCGGTGAGAGTCCGCCGCCGGTGACGACGGCGTGGATATGAGGATGGAACAGCAGATTCTGGCCCCAGGTGTGGAGGATGGAGAAGAATCCGACTTCGGCGCCGAGATGCCGGGGATCGGCGGCGATGGTGAGCAGAGTTCCGGCACTTGCGCGGAACAGGATCTGGAAGAGAGCCTTCTTGTTCTGAAGCGCGATCGCGGCGATGGCGGGTGGGATGGTAAAGACCAGGTGGAAGTAAGCGATGGGGAGCAGGTCCCGTTTGCGCGCCTCGAGCCATTGCTCTTTGGCCAGGGTCTGGCACTTGGGGCAATGGCGGTTGCGGCAGGAGTTGTAGGCGATACGTTCAAAAGCGCACTGGCTGCATCGTTCGACATGTCCGCCCAGTGTGGCGGTCCGGCAGGTTTCGATGGCGCGCATCACGCGCAGATGCTCGACGGGTAAACGATGCCGGGCACGATAGCTGGGTCCGGAGTGGCGGAAGATGCCGGCCAGTTCGAGCGCTGGCCGCGGGTTCATGGTTTAAGCCGCTGGATGTTTGCGCGGACGTCCACGTTTCCGTTTCCCGGAAGCATCGGAAGGGAGATTGTCGAGTGGGGAAGCGGTGGCGGCAATCTTCTGCATGCTGACCGCTGTGTAATGTGCGGTGGTTTCCAAACGGCTGTGTCCGAGCAACGCTTGAATGATGCGGATATCCGTGCCGTTTTCGAGCAGGTGGGTGGCGAAGCTGTGACGCAGCGTGTGGGCGGTGACGCGTTTGCCGATTCCGGCCAGCACAGCGGTTTCGCGGCAGATCGCTTGGATCGTGGTGGGCGAAATATGGCGGTGAGGTTTGTGAGAGGGGAACAGCCAAGGACCTTGTGGACGTTGCCGCCGCCAATACTCGCGCAGCATGAGCAGCAGTCGCGGTGAGAGTGTGACGTAGCGGTCTTTGGCGCCTTTTCCTTGTTCGACCCGGATGACCATGCGTTCCGAGTCGATGTGGTTGGGCTTGAGGCTGACGGCTTCCGAGATGCGAAGTCCGGCGCCGTAACAG
Organism: Bryobacteraceae bacterium; assembly: GCA_036502165.1. Classification (GTDB taxonomy): domain Bacteria; phylum Acidobacteriota; class Terriglobia; order Bryobacterales; family Bryobacteraceae; genus F-183. The sequence goes on along the minus strand of DASXZC010000268.1, from coordinate 4,160 downwards.
GTCATGAGGATGGCGCGGTGCTTGAGGACTCCGATGGAGTTGAAGAAGCGTGCGACCTCGGTGGCGCTGAGCACGACGGGAAGTATATGGGCGACGCGTGCGCGTGAGAAATGACTGTCGCTCCAAGGGAGTTCGAGGGTGGTCAGGTACAGGAACTTGGCGGCTGCGGTGAAGCAGTTGACGCTTTTGGGCCGACATCTTACGCTCGTCGGTGAGATAGACCTGATACTCGCGAATGGCTTCGGGTCCGAGCTGGTCGGGAGAGGAATGGAAATACTGGGCGAACTCGGCGATATAGTGAATGTAGTTGCGCTGGGTTTCCAAAGAAAACCGGCGAACCTGCATGTCTTCGATCATGCGTTTTCGAAGCGGGGTCATCTGGAGTCTCCTCAAGAGTGGATTGGTCGCGGGTGCGATCCGCGATCCTTTCCAAGATGACCCCTTTGCGCTTGTGTCGCGCGAAGATGGCTACCGCGGAGCGGTTTAGTTCGATGCCGGATTTCCAATGCTGATAAGGCGCTGCTGGTCGCTCAAATTTCATGCGCTGGAAGTGGCCAGGGTGGCCGACTGCTGTGGGAGCTACTTCCCGATGGCTGCAGCGTTAGCATCTTGTCCGGTAGATGGAGCGAGGACAACGAATCGAGCGATATCAGCGACGACATTCAGGGCATGTAATTGAAACACAAAAGTCTCTCCCACGGCTGGCTGATCCTTCACGGCGGCTGTGGACCAGACATGATTGTCCGTCGAGATGAAGCCCACCAGTCGATCCGGATACTTGGGGTGGATGAGAGGCGCCACAACCCACGAACCGTTCGGGTCTTTATCTAAGCGCTTGTAGTTCTTGTCTCTTTGTCCATCGAACATTGACGGGTGCTGACGTCTTGCAAACGGATCGTGTTCAAACCGAGAGAGCGTATATCTGCAATACAAATCTCGAGAATCCGTTCGAGCCCCCTTGTATTCTCCCCGAGGCCTCTTGTCGGGTACGGTGGCAATAGGCGACGTGAGCGAAATCGACAACGGAAAAACTCTTTATACCCCCTGAGGCACTGCCGTGACTGCCGTCGATTTTCCAGCGCGAATTCGCTTTATTCCTACATCAAGCAGGAGAGACATGAGAACCTCAAGCGGTTGAGACGGCGACTTGCCGTCGCGGAGCACTTCATTCCAGGGGCGATTACCATCAACCCTTCCCAGCCCCTCGCCTAGCTTGGTGAGAAAGCGGGCCGCAAGACTGACTCCTTGTTCGCGAAGATCATTGGCCATAAGGTTCGCGATCCGGCTGGCACGTTCGGGGGCTAGTCGGGCAAGCGCAATCTTCTTTGCATCCGTGCTGGTCCATCCTGGTGTCCACGCTACGAGAATCGCCGCAGTGTGACCCGATACATTGACGGGGCCGGCGTACAGAGGACCCGTAATATTGAACCGTGTGACCCCCCTTAGATTGACGATATCCTGGGCTTCGTTTCGCGCATCATTCACGCCTAGCGCAAGCCGATCGCGAAAAACTCGAGTTGCAAGGCTACTCTCTTCAAACCGATACGAAAAGTCTTCGTCTGGACGCAATTGGGGAGAACGCGCTATCAGCTTTCCGGACGAGTAGTCAACCTGGTAAAGGATAAATTCCAGGTCGTGGTCGACCACGACGCCCGCGAGCAACTACCTATTAGCCTACAATCCTGGATCGCACACGCCTGCCACGGCGACACCTGGGGCCTGCGCCGCCATCTGTTCCGGGACCTTGCGATCACGAGGCGGTCCGTTGTCCCTTTGTCCTTTTGACGCAAGAATGTTTGAATCAACGTCGTGGGAGGCTCGCCTTTGCGCGGACTTCGCTGCGCACGCGCAGCCGTGCAAGTATCGCCTGCCTTAGACTGATTACCGTAGGTAGCAGTGAGGGTCGCAGGCCGAAATTCTGCGCGGGGGCTCCTGGAACAACAATCCTGAGAACGCCCGCTGTGCGTATCGCAACAGGAACCATCCTGAGAACACGAACAACAACATCGGGTTCCGATGCGCCAAGACATTCGAAGGTGGATCGACTCAGGTTTGAGCACGGTTCCACTGGCCGGAAGCCGCGGTTCCACGGATCCGCGAGCGCGCGCCACCGAAATGTCCAGGCCTGCGGTCCTGAGCCGGACGCGAGGCGATCGGTCCGGACGAAGATAAAAGCGGCCGGCGGCGGGCTCTCCTCGAGGGGGGTTGGCAGCCGGCCTTTGGTCCGCAACGCCAGCCAGCTGGGCAAAAAAAAATTCGCCGGGCTCCGCCCGGTCCCCTCGCCCCCGGAGAGAGAAGAAGGCTGAGGGAACAGGGTAAGAGAGTAAAAGAGAAAAGCGTAAGGCGTTAGGTCCTGGCGCATCGGAACCCGAAGTCGAAGTACGAGTACCGAGGATGGTTCCTGATGCGAGACGCACAGCGGGCGTACTCAGGATCGTCGTCCCAGGAGCCCCCGCGCAGAATTTTGGCCCCGCCTTCCTCTGAGGCGGTCCATTCAAAAACGTTACCTGCCATGTCAATCACGCCGTAAGGGGACTGTCCATTTTCATATTGAATGACAGGCGAGGTTGTTCGGAATCCAGATTCGCGCGTGTTGGCATTCTCCCTCGCGAAATCGCCGCCCCATGGGTACATGCGGCCGTCCATGCCGCGGGCGGCTTTTTCCCACTCCTCTTCCGTTGGGAGCCGCTTGCCGACGGATGGCGACTCCGCGTAGGATTGGGCGCCGAACCAGGAGACGCCGGTCACGGGGTGGTTGCTGAATTTCGCGTGTTCGAGGGTGAGCTTTGCTGTGATGCGGCTGCGGCTGTAATTGATCCACTCCTTGTCGATGTTCTTCTTGCCAACTAGTGGAGGAAGTCCAGGTACTGCTGGTTGGTGACCGGGTATTTGTCGATCCAGAATGGCTTTTCAATGTTCGCGACGCGGGCGGAATTAGCTTCGCCGAAGATGAAGGGACCGGCTGGGATTTGGATCATGCCGTCGCGCTCGATCGGTTGCGGGGGAGGGGTCCAGGTCCACATTTCGCGGATGAACTCGATGGTTGGGTCGCTGAGCTTGCATGCCTTGGGCTCGCCGCGTCGGAGATACGGAATGACTTGTTTTGCGACGAGGTATTCGCGAAAGCTGGCGTGGCCGAAGACGTAGTCACTGACTTCCCGTACGAGGAGGCTGCGGGAGCGGAAGCGGTCGGCTTCGTCAAGGAAGCCCATGGATTTGAGGGAAGTTTCGACTTCGGCGGCGGGGAGGGGGCCTTCGTTCTGGATCCGCCAGGCGATTTCTTCAGCGAATTTCCGGCGCTGGTTGGCGCGTTTGTCGTCGGGGCCGCGGCGCAACTCGTTCCGGATGTAATCCTCGTACAGATCGGCCTTTTTGGTCGAGGCGTCAAATGGCCGGTCGTATTGGGCGATGAGATCGAGAAGGACAGGGCGGCGGGCGAGGTCCATGAGGCCGCGGTGATTCTCGATTTCTTTTAGGACGCTGCCGCGCTTGCGGGCGTCAAGGGCGCGACCGATGCGTGGTTGGTCGAAGAGTTGGATTTCGACCTTTTCGGCTGAGGCGGCGATGATTTTGCCTGACGCCTTGGCGCCGAACTCGAACCGGTCCACTTCGTCGTCGCTACGGAAAAATTCTTTGCGACAGGTGACGATGAGTTTGGCGTTGCCTTCGATCAAGCCCTCCGTGAGGCGGCTGAAGCTTTCGTCGAGCGTTTGCCTGGGATCGGCCTTGCCCATCTCGTCGAAGGCGTCGAGGATGAGGACGAGGGCGCCGTCGCGATTGGCGTCGTGAAAATGCTGCCGGTCGGGGCAGGCGGCTGCGATGGCGGCGGGATCGGCGCCGTCGCGGAATTCGCCGAGTTTGATCATGACGGGAGCGCGGTGGCGGCAATGTTTTTCGATCAGCTCGCAGGCGCGATATGAGAATTGCGTCTTGCCGGTGCCGAATTCGCCGAGGATGACGAGGAATTGGCGGGCGCCATCTTCGGAAGCGAGCCAATCCGTGAGGAATTTGTCGAGACTGTGGATGGATTTATCAGAGCGCAGTTGGATTTGGGGATCGATGTAGAGGGTTCGCTCCGGCCAGACGAACGGACGCGTGAAGCGTTGCGCGACGGAGTGCTGGTATTCGGCGTGTAGCTGTTGAAGAAAGGCTTCGATATC
>DASXZC010000267.1:0-12882 GCA_036502165.1 Bryobacteraceae bacterium | reverse complement strand
CCATTCAGGATATTCAGCACCTGGCTCGCCGCCGTGCTCACCGCCCCCAACTTATTCGCCAGCGCCAGCAATCCCTGATCCGCGATCGACTCTAGGAACTGCCCCTCCGGCGTATCTCCAAACGTCGCCTTCTCGAGCGCCCCCGCTAGCGCGCTCGCCCCCGTCGCCGGATTCGCCAGATCCGTCAGGAACGTCTTGAAATCCGCGACCGGCTGAGCACCCACTTCCTTCCCAAGGAATGTCCACAGCATCGACGAAAGCTTGTCCGGCAGCGCCGTCCACTGGTTCAGCGCATTCGCGACGATCGCCTTCGCCTTATCAAACTCCGCCGCCGGATCGATCCCCGTCGTACTCTTCAACAGATCGAGCGCGGTCTGATCCGCCAGCCCCGCGATCTTCTGCCCCAAATCCGTCGACGGATCCGTCCACTGCTGCAAATCGTTCAACACCTGCAACCCATGCACACCGAACGTCGCCTCAATGAAGTCATTGAAGTTCGCCGGCAATTGCGGATCCGCACCCTGCACGCCCACATTCAAATTGAGCCCGAAATTCAACCCCTTCGTCGACTGCTTCGACAGCCGCAGCCGCACCGAGTTGCTCGCATCCTCGCGTCCCACGACCACAATATAGTTGCCGCTCACGTTGAATCCGAAGTTCGCCGTGAGACTCGCGTCGATCTTCGCGCTCAAGTTGTGCGTGACGCCAAGCACCGTCAGATCCTTCGCGAAACTCATGTTCCATCCGAGGCTCGCCGCCATCTTCAGCGCCAGCGAACCATCCGCCTCGACCAGAATCCAAGTCTGCGGCTTGATGTTCAGATCATGCCCATCGAACGCGATATGCCTCGGCAGCCTCCAACTCGCAAACGCGTCCGCCATCACATCATGCGCACCCTGCGCCGCCGCGAAACGATGCAGCAAAGCGTATGTGGAATCGCTCGCCGCGTTCACTCCGAAGCTCACCGACCCCAGCAATCCGATCGGATGCGACCCAGACGCCGTCAGCTTCGCCGTGTATCCGAAGTCCAGCATCAGATACCGCTGCCCCGCGACATCCGAGATCGGCAAGCTCAACTTGTCGGTCAAACTCAACGCCGCGATCGCGTCAGCGAATTTTCCAAACACCCCGAGTCCCGCCTGCGCCGATCCGGAGATCTCAAAGCTCACGCTCGTTCCCGCCGGCAGCACATTCGAATTCACCTGCACATTCCCGGTATCGGCCGAGACGGAAATATGACCGATCTGAATGTCCCCATCGGGGAACGCGGTGTTCGCTAAAATCGCCTTATCCGCGTTCGCATCGGTGGACCCGCCCAGTGTCACACTCGCCGCGTTAAAAATTCCCGCATCAATTGGAAATTCTTTTGAGAAGCTAGCAACAGGATTCATGATGTTGTTCCTTCGTGAATCGATCCTAGCATGAAGAATTCGTGATCGCTATCCCATGATTCGACGATAATTCCGGATGGAAATGAGAAAAGGGCCTTGGCTCGCGTCCATTCGAGCAAGGCCCCTCACCGGTCTACCGAACGAGCCCCTGATTTGTCGTCCGGATCCCAGTCCTTTTAAAAAGGCCCGTTTGCAAGAGGGGATCATCGAGCAAACGGGCTTGTAAAACCCCTCGTGCATTAAGGAGTTAGGGGTTAATTCTTCCTCGCCGCCGTCACCGTCGAGGCCGCGGGAGGAGGCGCCGGCGGAGCAATCGTGATCGTGCCAAACAGGCCATGATCCTCAACACTGCCACCACCCGCGATTCCCGCCGTAAAATAAAGCGTATTAGCATCGCCGCCGTTCCCCTGGCCGTTGCCGAAAATCAAGCCCCACAGCCCCGGCGTCGCCAGCGGATTGCCATTCCCATCAGACAGTGCTCCGACCCACGTGCCAGTCGTGATATCGAAAGCATTGACGACACCATCGCCGAAATTCCCCACCAACAGCGTGCCGGAAAAATCGCCGAAGAACCCGGGCGCCAGCGCCATGCCCCACGGCGAGTTCAAGCTCCCGCCCGCCACCAGCCGCTTCAGCAAATTGCCATTCATGTCGAAAACGTTGATGTACCCGTTGCCCGGCCCCGCGACGTCGTCATGCTGCTCAGAATCCTGCATCGCATACGCGACCACCAGCGACTGCCCGAGCCTGTAAATATTGAACGGCGCAAAGCCCGCCGGCAAATTCGGATCCGCAAATCCACCCGCCACCGTCAGCGGATTGTTGTTCGCATCGAAAGCATCGATCGTTCCCTTATTGAAGTTCGCCGCATACAGCACCGGCCCGGATGCATTCGCCCCCAGCGCCAGTCCCTTGTAGACCGCGCCCGTGCTCGAATTGTCGACGAGCACGTGCCCGTTCCCTTTGTCGAGCGCACCGTTCCAGCCAATAATCCAGCCATCTTCAGTCGCAAAGATGAACGATGACGGACTCCCCGGCTGCACCGCGAACCCTTGCGTCGGATTGAACACGATCCCCGAAGCCGCTCCGACATTCGCCACCACCAGCGGACTCGCCGCCGGGAACAGCGTCCCCTGCCCGTTGTACAGCGTGCTCGTCATCGAACCGTTATTCGCAATCCAAAACGGCGATGTCGGACTCAGCGCGATCCCCCAAGGATTAACCAGATTCGGATCCGTCTGCGCCGCCATCCCGTCGATATCGGAAACCAAATTCGTGATCTGATACGCCGTCGCCGGAACGACCAACGCAGGCGTCGTCACAGGCGCCGTTGGCGCTGGATCAAGCTGAATGGAAGTTGTATAAATATGGTCGCCAGTGTCAGCGCTATTGCCGTTCGCCGCATTCCCTGCCGCGTACAAAGTCACCGATCCCGCGGACCCATCCGCCGGCGGCGTCCAATCGAATTCGAACGTCACACCGGTTTTCGTTCCAGTCCGCGTCCCAGGAACCGTATGCTCAATAAACTGAATTTCCCCCGCCTGGCAAGGCCCAAAGCCACCGCTATCACAGCGGATCTGCGTGTTCCCATCCGTCGGACTCAAATCGCCCGCGCGCCCGTTCTGCGGATCGCTGTTCAACCGCGCCGTCAGTTGGAAACCCCAGCGTTGCTGCAGCGGATCGGCGACCTGCACCATGATGTGTTGCTTCACTCCCGGCACATAAGTCGCGCCATTCGGTAGAAGAATTGTGACGCTCCCAGGCCCGCCATTCAGCGCAGTTCCGACATGACAAACCGTACAATCCGCATCGCCCGGCGCTCCTGATTTCCGAGCCAGCGGACCTTCCGCATATCCAAACGCAGCCTGGACTCCACAGCCCACCAAGACCAGAGTCAGTATTTTTGTTTTCATAACTTGTGCTGTACTCAAGAACCGAGTTTAGAAGGGCACCCAGAGAGCAGTTGTTCGAGCCCTGTAAAAAGAATGTGAAATCGCCAAACAGGCCGATTGCAGGATTGTGAAGCGAGTAAAATCGGTTTGAAAGCTTACAATGCAGCAAACGATTTTAGTAATCGATGACGACGACAGCCTCCGCGACACGATCGGCCTCCTGCTCGAACGCGAAGGGTTTCGCCCCATCCTCGCCGCCGACGGCAAGACCGGCGTCAACGAAGCGTTCTCGAGCAAGCCCAGCCTGATCCTCGTGGACTTGCGTATGCCCGGCATCAGCGGCGTCGACGTCTGCAAAAAAATTCGCGGAGCCGGTATGCAGATCCCCATCATGGTCCTCTCCGCGGTCGGCGAAGAGCTCGATAAAGTACTGCTGCTAGAGATCGGCGCGGATGATTACGTAGTAAAACCCTTCGGATCCCGCGAACTCCTCGCGCGGATCCGTGCGATTCTCCGCCGCGCATCGCCCGAGCAAAGCCAGGTGCTGACGTTCTCCGATGTTGAAGTGGACCTCGAGCGCCGCATCGTCAAACGCAAGGGCGAAGAAATTAAGCTCACACGCGCCGAATTCAACCTGCTCGGCTTCTTCCTGCAGAATCCCGACCGCGCTCTCTCGCGCGACGTTATTTTGAATTCCGTCTGGGGATATGAATCGTTTCCGAACACGCGCACAGTCGACGCGCACGTCGTGCATCTGCGCCAGAAGCTCGAGCCCGATCCGGAATCGCCGCGGTACTTCGTCACCCTGCATGGCGTCGGCTACCGCTTCATTCCCTGACGAAAAAGAAAGCTGTACTTTTTATGAACGACCACAGGCCAACCCTGCTGATTGTCGACGACTCCGACGATTGCTCTGAAACCCTCGAGCTGGCGTTGCTCAGCTTGAAGGATGTGCGGATCGCCATCGTGCGCTCCGCCGAAGAGGCGCTGCAAACTTTCGCGGCCGAGCCGGTTGCGGCGCTCGTGACCGATCTCCATTTGCCCCGCATGGATGGGTTACATTTGCTGTCTACGATCCGCGGCGCGGCGCAGGGTCGCGCGATCCCCGTCGTTGTCATCAGCGGCGACAGCGATCCTATGACCCCTGCGCGAGTGCTTGCGGCGGGGGCGCAGGCGTTCTTCTCGAAACCATATTCCCCCGCTGCCGTCCGTAGAAAATTAGAAGAGCTCTTAGCCTCGAGCCGGAGGAATAGAAATGGAAGTCCGAATTAGGGGGTCGATGATTGTAGTTTGCCTGTTGGCCGCGGGCGCCGCATTCGCCCAAACGCCAACACCGAAGGAGGAGCCGGACTGGCGCCAAGTCCTCCAACGGCTTGACCGTTTGGAGGCGCAGAACAAAGCCCTCGTCGAGGAGATCCGCGCACTGCGCGAGGAACTCGCCGGAAAATCCGTGGTGGCATCTGCGCCCGCGCCAACGCCCGCGCCCACTGAGGGAATGCCCACCACAGCCCCACTCGAAGAACGCGTCGGAGTCCTCGAACAGCGCACGGCCGAGCACGAACAATCGAAGATCGGCACCGAACATCGCATGCCTGTCGAACTCACCGGCATGCTGCTGTTCAATTCCTTCATCGACGGCCGCAATGCCTCAGGAACGCAAGCCCCGCTGATCGCCGGCGTCAACCCCGACGCCTCGCCGCTGATCGGCGGCACCTTCCGCCAAAGCATCTTCGGCTTGAAGTTCCAGGGTCCCAAAATCTTCGCCAACGGCGAAGTCACAGGATCCGTTTCCGTCGACCTGTTCGGCGGCACCGGAGTGCCTTTGAATCAAGCCGTCCGCCTTCGCGTCGCCACGCTCGATTTGAATTGGACGAACACAACCCTCTCGGTCGCGCACGACACGCCGATCATCGCCCCTCGCGAACCGACCTCCATGGCCCAAGTCGGAGTGTCGCCTCTCACCGCCGCCGGCAACCTCTGGTATTGGCAACCGCAAATCCGTCTCGAACAGCGTTTCGCTCTCGGATCCTCGGTGGGTCTCAAAGCGCAGCTCGGCGTCATTCAAACCAATGAAGGCGCGGCGACCACGCCCTCCGAATACTCGAGCACCCTCGTCGCGACTCGTCCCGGTTTCGAAGGCCGCTTCGAATTGTGGAAGCGCTGGAGCGACAACGCGCGCATCGAAATCGCCGAAGGATTCCATGCGAGCGAGACCCACGTCGGCGGCGAGATCGTTCCCTCGCGCATCTATTCAATCGACTGGCTGATCCGTCCCTTTTCGAAAATCGACCTCACAGGAACGTGGTTCTACAATCAGAACTCGACGGTCCTCGGCGGCTTGCGTCCCGGCCTATTGTTCGCGGCCGACGGCTCGATCCGCCCGGTCACCGGCACCGCCGAATGGGCGCAACTCGCCTTCCACGCCACCAGCCGGATGACCTTCAATTTGTACGGCGGCCAGGCATCCAATCATCAAACCGACATCATGGCGGGTTCGATCCTGAACAACCGCACGATCGCCGCCAACGTGATCTACAAACTCAGCACCAACGTGCTCGCGAGTTTCGAAATGTATCAGGCGCGTACGCGCTATTTAGGACTTGGAAAGTTTTTGGTTCCTCACTATGACCTGGCGTTGGCTTATTTGTTTTAGCGCGCTCGCCTGCGCTCTCACGCTCGACGCCGCAAACGTCAGCGGCCGCATCGAACTGCGCGATTCGAAAGATCCCGCCGTGCGCAAGAAGCAGAATTATTCCGGAGTCGTCGTCTGGCTCGAGGCGCCAAACCTCCACCCGGTGCCGATCCGCACGAAAATCCTGCAAAAAGATAAGACCTTCCGCCCGCACGTGCTGGTGATCCCCACCGGATCCCTCGTCGATTTTCCAAATCTCGATCCCGTGTTCCACAACGCCTTCTCGAACTACAGCGGCCAAGTGTTCGATGTGGGCCTCTACCCTCCCGGCAGCAGCCGCAGCGTTCGATTCTCGCGCCCCGGCATCGTCCGTATCTTTTGCAACATTCACTCGACCATGACGGCCATCGTCGCAGTCGTCGACTCGAACTGGTACGACACCACGAAATCCGATGGACGCTTCGAACTCACCGACGTCCCGCCCGGCGAATACGTCCTCAAAATTTTTCACGAGCGCGCGACCGCAGCCTCGCTCGCAGCCGCTGAACGTCCCGTACTGGTGACCGCGGAATCGCAAGTCCTGCCCACGATCAGCGTCTCCGAGAGCGGCTACCTTTCGATCCCGCACAAGGACAAGTACGGGCACGACTACAAGCCCGTCCCCGACGACAGCGGATCCTACCCGGTGACACGCAAATGAAGAGCCCATTGCCACGCCTGTCACTGTTGTGGAAGATCATGCTCTCCACATCGATCGCACTGACACTGCTGTTCGCATTGACAGCGTGGCTGGTGCAAGATCAGTTCGCACGCATCGCGTCGTTATCGCTTGAAGAGGAAGTGCGCGAAAGCTTCGAAGCCTACCGTTCGTTGTGGAAAGCGCGCGCCAGCCAACTCGCTTCCGTATGCTCAGTGATGAGCCGCATGTCGGATGTTCGCGCCGCGTTCGGCACCGGCGATCAGGCCACCATTCGCGATACTGCCGGCGAGATCTGGTCGAAGATCTCCGATCAGGAAGCCTTCTTCGATGTCACCGATCCACGAGGCACAGTGCTCGCCCGCCTAGGCGGATCTTCCGGACTCGCCGGCGGCTCGATCGCCGCCGTCCCCCAAGCAGCTCCCCGATTTCCCCAGCAAACCAGCGGATTTTTGATGGAAGGCGGCCAGCTCTACCAGATCGTCGTCACGCCCGTGTATGTCGACTCAACCAGCGGTGCCGGATTGTTGAACGTCCTCGTCGCCGGCTACCGCGTCGATTCGGCCCTCGCGAATCGCTTGAAGGAAGCAACGGGAGGCAGCGACTTCATCTTCGTATCGGGCGGCCAAGTGATGGCGTCGACTCTCGCCGATGCCACCTCGGCGACGAGCGCAACAGAGATGAGCCACATCACCGTCGGCCGCGTTCACTATCTCCAATTCTCAACCCCGCTCGCCGACGAACAATCACGCCCCATCGGAGAGTTGCACATCCTTCGATCATTCGACGCCGCCAACCGCCGCATCGACATGCTCCGCACGCGCATGTTCGCCGTCTGGATACTGGCCGTGCTCATCGGCCTCGGCCTCACATACCTCCTCGCCAAGCGGATCCTCCATCCCGTACAAGCCCTCGATCAAGCCGCCGCTGAGATCGGCCGCCGCAACTACGGCGTGCGCGTCGAACCGCAGTCGGAAGATGAACTCGGCCGTCTTTCAACCACGTTCAACAACATGGCCGAATCCATCCAGACCGCTCGCGAAGACCTCATCCGTCAAGAGCGCATCTCCACCATCGGTCGCCTCTCGACTTCCATCGTTCATGATTTGCGGAACCCGCTAGCCGCCATCTACGGCGGCGCCGAGATGCTAATCGACAATCACGATCTGCCTCCAGAGCAAGTGCGCCGCCTCGCCCAAAACATTTACCGCTCATCGCGTCACGTTCAGGAATTGCTGAGCGAACTCTCCGATGTCACTCGGGGCCGCACGCAAACGCCCGAGCCGTGCAAGCTGAACGAAATCGTAATCGCCGCCAGCGAAATGCTCGCGACGCAAGCCCGCCAATCCGGCGTTGAGATCCACAGCGAGATCGCCGCCGACGTCGAACTCCCCCTCGAGCGCTCCCGTATGGAGCGCGTCTTCGAGAACCTCTTCAACAACGCGATTGAAGCGATGCCAACCGGTGGAACCATCCGCATCACCAGCCGCGCCGGAGCACGCGACGTCACCATCGCCGTCGAGGATAACGGCCCCGGCATCGAAGAAAGCATCGCCCTCAAACTCTTCGAGCCCTTCGTCACCGCCGGCAAGAAGAACGGCATCGGCCTCGGCCTCGCACTCTCACGGAAAACCGTCGTCGATCACGGCGGAGAAATGTGGGCCGAGCCCGCAAACGGCAAAGGCGCCCGCTTCTTCGTGCGCCTGCCGAAATAATTACATCGAATTCACTCCGCGCCAACGACATCATCGGCAGTTCCGCCGTTCAATGGGGTATGCCGATCTTCAAGAGATTTCTGTCGATGGCCGCAATTGCTTTTGTTTTATGTGCCGCGGGGTCGCTGTTTATGCCTCCCCCGCCGAATCCCGTAACGGCCGCATCACAGTCGATCGGAGTCCAAATCAAAGTCTCTCCGCAAGCCCAAGCCCTGTTGAAGCGGTCCTGCTACGACTGCCATTCGAACGAAACCAAGTGGCCCATCTACAACCGCATCTGGCCCGGGTCGATGATGATTTATTCCGATGTGTCGATGGGTCGCAATGCGATGAACTTTTCCGACTGGCCTAGCGTCGACAACCCCGACGAGGCGCGCCACGCAGCCGGATTACTGATGGCCTCCTGCGCCGCCATGGAGAGCGGATTGATGCCCCGCAAGCGATATTTGATCCTGCATCCCGAAGCAAAAATCTCCGCCTCCGAAGCCAAGAGCTATTGCGTCTGGGCCAACGCAGCCGCGAAGGATCTCCGCACCCGCCGCTAAATCAGCAACGCATTCCAGTTCGCCGTCGCCCACTCGAGCAGCGCACGCGGAGCCGCACCACGCAACTCCGGCGGCGGCCCTTGCTTAAGGAATTCGAGCGCCTTCCACAACGACTCCCCCGCCCGCGAATCATTAAGCGCCACGGCGTTCGTCTGTTTACTCAACTTCTCTCCTTGCGCATCTGTCACCACAGGGACATGCAAGTACCGCGGCGCCTCCCCGAGCCCGAGCGCCTCATATAAGTAAACCTGCCGCGCCGTCGACTCGAGCAAATCCGCGCCGCGCACAACGTCAGTGATCCCCTGCGCCGCATCATCGACCACAACCGCAAGCTGATACGCGAACACCCCATCCGCCCGCCTCACGATGAAGTCGCCACAAGTCTCCGCAAGACGTTCACGCACGCGCCCGGCAAGCCGATCCGTAAACTCAATCATCCGACCCTCAGGAATGCGAACCCTCCACGCCCGCGCCTCCCGCCCATCCCGCAGCCCCAAACGGCAAGTCCCCGGATACACTCCGCCCACATCCTTCCGCGAACATCCACACGGGTACACAAGCCTCCCGAGCCTCTCGAGCGCCTCCTGATAAGCCTCCGTACGCGTGCTCTGAACCATGATGGAGCGATGATCCCACGCGAGCCCATGCATCTCGAGCGAACGCAGAATGGCATCCGCCGCCCTCGGCACCGTGCGCGCGGCATCGACGTCCTCAATCCTTACGATCCACTCCCCGCCGCAAGACTTCGCATCGACATAGCTGGCAACAGCAGCAACGAGCGATCCAAAGTGCAACGGCCCGGTCGGAGAAGGAGCAAAACGTCCACGCATGTTCGCCGAACAACAGTGTATCCGGGTTTCAACCCAGCGGGATGCAGCCCGCGCTATTCTCGAAGGTGAGGCCATGCAAGCACCCACAGCAATATCGAGGCAAGAGGAAGTGAAGACCGTCGTCCATGACGTGGTTGAGCAGATGGCCCCTGCCGTCGCCTACATTCGCTTCAATTTCGGCGAGGATTGGAGCGGCGACCCCGCAATCTACTTCCGGGTCGTGCTCTCAGATGAGGCAGCTCAGCCAGAACGGTTGCATTCGACAGCGCGCCGCATCCGGGAACTCATTGATGAGCGCATGGATTCGCTAGACCTTGGTGTGTTCGTTTACATTAACGTGCGCAGCCTGTCAGAGCAAGCCGCCATGAACGAACCGTCTTGGGCTTAGACAATGGCTTTTGCCGAAGATCTGTTAGAACAGTCCTATCACCTCTTACATAAAGACGTCGGAGAACAACTACAGGCCAGCCTTCGACGAGCCGTTTCGACTGCCTATTACGCAGTCTTCCATTTGCTCGTCGATGAAGCAGTAAGTCGAGCGTCAACGCGGCGAACTGGCCCGAACCTTCGATCACGGCAAGATGAAAGGCGTCTGCGACGGCATCCTGAAAATCGCGAAAAGCGGCAATCCGGTCGCGCCCGAACTCTTGGTCGTTACGCGAAATTTTATTCGGCTCCAGGAGCAGCGCCACAAAGCCGACTACGATAACTCGAAGAGCTGGTCGCGGGACGAGACGCTCGTCGAGTTAAAACTTGCCTCTGATGCGTTCGACGCATGGAGAACCCTCCGCGCACAGGACGCGGCCCAGGACTTTTTACTCGATTTGTTCCTGCCCAAGCGAGTCATCCGTTAACGCAAGGAAATCCGGCGACTCACTTCAACTTCCGCGCCGCTTCCTTCGCAAAATACGTGATAATCACATCCGCCCCCGCCCGCCTGATCGACGTCAGCGACTCCATCATCGCCCGCTCCCGATCCAGCCACCCCCGCTCCGCCGCCGCGCAAATCATGCTGTATTCGCCACTCACCTGATATGCGCCCATCGGGATCGGAAACCTCTCGCGCCCCATGCGGATCAGATCGAGATACGGCATCGCCGGCTTGACCATCAGCATATCCGCGCCTTCCTCGAAATCAAGCTGCATCTCGTGGAGCGCCTCACGCCCGTTCGCGGGATCCATCTGATAACTGCGCCTGTCCCCGAACTGCGGCGTCGACTCCGCAGCCTCGCGGAACGGCCCATAAAATACGGAAGCGAACTTCGCCGCATACGCCCAGATCGGCGTATTCTTCCAACCTTCGTCATCCAACCGCTTGCGGATCGCCGCCACTCGCCCGTCCATCATGTCCGAAGGCGCAACAATATCGGCCCCAGCCTGCGCATGCGACAGCGCCGACGCCGCGAGCCATTCGAGCGTGGAGTCGTTGTCGACATCGTTGCCCACAATCTTTCCGCAATGCCCATGGCTCGTGTATTCGCAATTGCAAACGTCAGTAACGACGATGATCTTCTTGCACTTCGCCTTGATCGCGCGGATCGCCCGCTGCACAATCCCATCCGCGGCGTAAGCCCCGGAAGCGATCTCGTCCTTCTGCTCAGGGATCCCAAAGAGGATCACCGCGCCGATCCCCAGCGACTCCGCTTCCTTGCATTCCTTGACCGCCATGTCAATCGAAATCTGCGCGTGGCCCGGCATCGAGCTGATCTCGCGGCGCACGTTCTTGCCTTCGACAACGAACAACGGCAGCACGAACTGCGCCGGTTCGAGGTGAGTTTCACGCACGAAAGCGCGCAACGATTCAGTCGAACGCAGCCGGCGCTTACGATGAAGAGGGAATGCCATGGGGATAATTTGAGTATATGTCCGCAGTTAAACAGGAAGCGCGTTTATACCGCGTCCGAGGCCGCGTGCAAGGCGTCGGATACCGGTACTTCGTCCAACAATCCGCAACGCGTCTCGAGCTCACCGGATGGACTATGAACCTCGACGATGGCCGCGTCGAAGTCTACGCACAAGGTCCACTCGAACGTCTCACAGAATTCGAAGGCCTGCTGTGGAAAGGTCCCCGCTGGGCCGAAGTCCGCGGCGTAGACGTCACCACAGCCACACCCCAAAAGCTACGCGACTTCCAGATCCGATCCTGAAAGCTCACCATGAACGAACCAATCCTGATGCCCCTCCGCAACGTTGTGCACGTCGACGAAATCCTCGCCACGACAAGCGCGCACCGCATTATCGCGGCCGATTGTTATGTCGCCGGCGCCGAGTCGTGGACGCCCCACTCCTGGGGTTGGGAGCAAACGCTAAACGGCCGCACGATCATCAACGTCGATCATCACGCCGACGACGCACGATTCTTTCGCAACGTTTCGAGCGGAAATCTCGCGATCGAATATCTGAAAACGCGCGAAGTCGACGCGAAGACCGCTGTCGTGATCAACCATACCGACTGCGATTCGGTAATCTCGTCGGCCATACTTTGCGGCATCCTCGAACCTGCGGATCGCTACGCCAACGCCGTCATCGCAGCCGATCACACCGGAGAGCCGGATCCCATAGCCGACCTCCTGCAGGCCCTCGATCCGGCGAGAGGCTTCGCAATGTCGATTCGAAACTTGCGACTAATGGAAAGCTGCAAGGCCATCGAACCGTCAGCGCAACGCCTCCTCGATAAGCGTCACGCAGATCGCGACATCGCTGAACGACTCGTAAAGACCGGAGCCTTCGAACGAATCAGACGCGTCGCCGTCGCCACGCTTCCACTCGAACAACGCGTACCCGGCGAGTTCCTGCCTTCCCTGCTCGGCGATCGAGTGTGGGCCATCATCTCAGGCACACCAATGCAGGGAAATACGAACCTATGGGAAATCAAGATCAGATTAGGAGCAGGAGCCCCGGCAGGCACAAATCTCTTCTCAATGGGAGTCCAAAAAGCAGAACCAAAATTCGGAGGACGTTGGAACGCCGGCTCCACGAAGCGCGCCGGTGGATCCTCGGACGCGCCTCGTGAAGTTGCGCTACGGCTGAGCGAATTGCTCGCCGGTTACCTCGTGCCGATTTCGTGAACCGTTGGCGTCGGCAGAAGTAAATCAGTGCTGTCACCCGCGATCTGTATGCGTGCGACCTGCGCAATCGGGCCATCCTCATTGAGCATCACTGCTGTATGATGCGCAGTCT
>DASXZC010000266.1:0-13871 GCA_036502165.1 Bryobacteraceae bacterium | reverse complement strand
CGCTGAATGATCTCGAGCCGAAGGCGGCGACACCGGCGCGGCCTGATTCCATGGAGCAGAAGACGGCTATTCTTCCCGATAAGACTGGGGCGCTGCATCCATGAACCAGTCGATGTGGCATGCGTCGGGATCGAATGCGTTAGAAGTCCGCGAACTTGCGGTGTTCTTCGGCCTGCTGCTCGG
This sequence comes from Bryobacteraceae bacterium, assembly GCA_036502165.1. GTDB lineage: Bacteria > Acidobacteriota > Terriglobia > Bryobacterales > Bryobacteraceae > F-183. Next base: position 13,688 of record DASXZC010000266.1, on the reverse strand, counting down.
AGCCATTTTCCTAGTTGTGATCGGTATCGCGCTGCTCTCATTGACGAGGCGGCATCGGGGCATTCAGCAAGAGCCGCTCGAGGGATCGCACGTGCCTTCCTTCGAAACTGAATCGAGGCTGCGTATCGTGGTGAGCGTCGCCACGGCGCTCACCGTTCTGATCCTGTTGGGATTGACGGTCGTGAGTGTTTCAGTTGGCAGGACCGTGTCTGCGTCGACCGCGCCGCCGGGGAGTCTCCCGATTGAAGTGACCGGTGCACAGTGGTGGTGGAAGATCCGCTATACGAACGACGACCCGCGGCGAATCTTCGCAACTGCCAATGAAATCCATATTCCCGTGGGACGGCCCGTTGCAATTCGCGGAGGCTCCGATGATGTCATACACAGTTTCTGGGTGCCTAGTTTGCAAGGCAAGCGCGATCTGATTCCCGGCCATACGACGGTCGAGTGGCTACAAGCAGACAAGCCTGGCGAGTACCGCGGACAGTGTGCGGAATTCTGTGGACTGCAGCATGCGCATATGGCGTTCTGGGTCGTGGCCGAGACGCCGGATCAGTTCAATGCGTGGTTCGATCATCAACTGCAGCCTGCCGCCGAGCCTGCGGACGATCAAACGAAACGGGGCCAGGATATTTTTCTCAAGAGCGGTTGCGTCCTGTGCCACGCGATTCGCGGGACGAACGCGGGTGCGCAGATCGGTCCGGATCTGACGCATTTCGGTGGTCGCAAGACGATTGCCGCGGGCACTCTTCCGAATACGAAAGGGAATCTTGCGGGCTGGATTGCGGATCCGCAGAATATCAAACCTGGGACTCACATGGCGACGGTGCCAATTCAGCCGGCGGAGATGCAGCCTTTGATCGACTATCTGGAGAGTCTGAAATGACGCCAGTCGCAGAACGCGCGGACGTCGACGTTCTCCGGCGAACGTGGGGCTCGAAGCCTGGCTTGATCGGATGGCTGTCGTCGACTCATCATCAGCAGATTGGCCGGCGCTATATTTGCACTGCATTCATTTTCCTGCTGATCGGCGGTGTGGAAGCGCTGTTGATGAGGCTGCAACTGGCGAAGCCGGAAAATACATTCCTGACAGCCGTACGTTATAACCAGATTTTTACCTTGCATGGGACCACGATGATGTTTCTGTTCGCGGTGCCGGTGATGGAGGGAATGGGTATTTATCTCGTCCCATTAATGGTCGGGACACGGAACGTGGCATTTCCGAGGCTCAATGCATTCGGGTATTGGATGTATCTCGCGGGCGGACTCTTCTTATACGGCTGCGCCTTTTTCAACATGATCCCGGATGCGGGATGGTTCGCTTATCCACCGCTTTCCGGTCCTCAATTTTCACCGGGCAAGGGCGTCGATGTGTGGGCGCAGATGATCACTTTCACTGAGATCTCGGCGCTATGCGTGGCTGTCGAGTTGGTGGTCACGATCCTCAAGATGCGGGCGCCGGGGATGTCGCTGAACCGCATGCCGATGTTTTGCTGGTCGATGCTCGTGCAGTCATTCATGATCATTTTCGCGATGCCCGCCGTGATGATCGCGAGTACGGTGTTTCTGTTGAACGACCGTACGTTGGGAACGCACTTCGTCAATCCGGCGGAGGGAGGGGATCCTCTGCTTTACCAGCACGTGTTCTGGTTCTTCGGGCATCCGGAGGTCTACATCATTTTCCTGCCGGCGCTCGGAATGGTTTCGTCCATCGTCGAGACGTTCACCCGGCGAAAGATTTTCGGATATCCGGCGCTCGTGCTGTCGCTGGTGGGGAACGGCTTCATTGCGTTCGGACTGTGGGTCCACCATATGTTTGCAACGGGGTTGCCGCAAATTGGGGAAGCGTATTTCACGGCCGCGAGCATGATGATTGCGATTACCAGCGGCGTGCAAATATTCTGTTGGCTTGCGACATTGTGGAGCGGCAGGCTGAAGGGTACGGCGGCCGTCCACTTCGTCTTCGGCTTCATCTTCATCTTCGTAATGGGCGGCATGACGGGCGTGATGCTCGCGTCGATTCCGCTTGATCTACAGGGTCATGACACGTTCTTTGTGGTCGCGCATTTTCACTACGTGCTGATCGGTGGCGCGCTGTTTCCGCTGTTCGGCGGATTCCATTATTGGTTCCCGAAGTTCACGGGACGCAGGATGGATGAGGCACTCGGCAAGCTGTCGTTTTGGATCCTCTTCATCGGGTTCAATGTGACGTTCTTCCCGATGCACTGGCTCGGGATGATCGGCATGCCGCGCCGAGTTTACACGTACATTGCCGGGCGCGGTTGGGAGAACGCGAATGTGATCGCGACGGTCGGCGCGTTCGTGATTTTGATCGGCGGCCTTGTCTTTATTGCGAACGCACTTCGCAGTCTCAGTGTGGGAGCGAAGGCTGGAAATGATCCGTGGGAAGCGAGCACTCTCGAGTGGGAGGCGGAGTCGCCACCCGCGCCTTACAATTTTCCTAATCTTCCTGTTGTCACGAGCCGTACGCCGCTATGGACGCCGGAATCTGAGCGGGCGATCGTCGTTGGGCTCCGCGAGGATCGGCGCGAGATTCTGATTACGAACGTCCTCGAGGCGGCGCCGCACCATCGTTCGGTGCAGCCGAGATCTTCGCTGTGGCCGATGCTCACGGCTCTCGGTCTTGCAATTGGCCTGGCCGGTTCGATATTCGCTTTCTACTGGTATTACGTCGCATCGGTGCTGGGCATGATCGGATTGATTGGATGGTTCTGGCCGGAGCGGCCGATTGAGGTCGACCCATGAGCGAGCGGCGCACACTTGATGTCTCGGGACTGCCGCCTTACGACATCTCCAACAAGTCGCCGCTGTTTTGGGGGCAGGTCCTCATGTGCCTGATCGAAGGCAGCCTGCTCTGCATGTTGATCGCGACGTACTTCTATCTGCGGCTCGGCGTGGACTCTTGGCCGGGGCCCGGCGTGCAACTTCCCGGTCTTACGTTCTCGACTTGGGCGCTGATTCCGTTGATCGCGAGTTGCATTGGATCCTATCTGGCGAGCGAGGCTGCGAAGAAAAATAGCCGCGCGGGTATGCTCTTCGGCCTCGGCTTAAATCTTGCACTCGCCGTTGTGTTTCTTGTATTACGGTGGATTGAATGGAATTCGTTCAATTTCACGTGGGAGAGCGATGCGCATGGAAGTATCGTTTGGACGATTCTGTTCCTGCATTCCTACGATATCGTCGCGGACGTCCTTATGACGGTGGTGCTACTGATCATTGTTGTGTCCGGCAAGTATGGTCCGCGGCAGCGGATTGGGGTCCATGTCGATAGTGTGTTGTGGTATTTCCTCGTGGGTATTTGGATTCCGCTTTACGGCGTGATTTATTGGGCTCCTCGATTGATCGGAGCGGGGCGATGAAGGCGGCCATTCTGGGAACGGGCCTGGTCCTCGCGCCACTGGCTTGGTTTGCGAGTCTCGAAGCGAACTTTGCGCTTGCTCCGCTGGCGTGCACGGGGCATGGCAAAGGCTCGCTGCTGCTGGTGTCAGTGATCGCGCTGGTATTGGCGGCGATCGCGGGCCTGATGGCTTGGACACAACGGGATTATCAGCGGCGACTGGCTTTATCTGGAGCAATGATTAGCGCGCTATTCGTGATCGTGATCGCGGCACAAGCCATCCCGAACCTGATGCTCGGGGGGTGCGAATGAAACGGCTGGGCTTCCTTGCGATTCTGACGGCGTCGCTCGCGTGCGCTCATGAGGGAGAGCCGATCAAGCCGCATGATCTGTGGACGGCGTGGAGCTTCGATCCCGGTATTGTCATTCCACTTCTAATCACCGCTGTTTTATATATTCGCGGAGCGACGAAATCGCACGGAGTTTCGCAAACGCAGAGGTTCTGCTTCTGGATGGGGTGGCTCGTTCTGTGCCTGGCCTTGCTGTCGCCAATCCATCCTTTGGGTGAAGCGCTGTTCTCCGCGCATATGACGCAACATGAACTTCTCATGGTTGTGGCGGCGCCGTTACTCGTCATTGCGCGTCCAATGGTGGCATTGCTGTGGGGGATGCCATTCTCATGGAGACGGGCGCTGGGGCAGTTTTCAAAACGGGATGGATTTCAAACTGGTTGGCGGTTCACTACTCATCCAATGACGGCGTGGTGCGTCCACGCGGCTGCGCTGTGGATCTGGCATATCCCGCGATTGTTCCAGGCGACGCTCGATAATGATTGGATACACTCTGCACAGCATATTAGCTTTTTAGGATCCGCGTTGCTATTTTGGTGGTCGCTATTTTATGCGCATGGAAGAGGCCGCTACGGCGCGAGCGTATTGTATTTGTTTACGACCGCCGTGCATACCAGTATTCTGGGCGCTTTACTCACTTTTGCGTCGACTGTCTGGTATCCCGATTACATTTCTACAACCGCTGCCTGGGGTCTCACTCCTCTCGAAGATCAACAGTTGGGCGGGCTCATCATGTGGATTCCGGCGGGACTCGTTTACCTAGTTGCTGGACTCGCATTGTTTGCCATGTGGCTCCGCGAGAGCGATCGAATCGCGGATTTGCGGGCTAGCGCGCTGTTGCTTTCGCTGATGCTGGGGGCATGCAGTCAGGCGCCTACAATCGCATCGAGCGTGGGAGATCCGGCGGCGGGTGCGCAGGATATGGCTCGTCTCGGTTGCGGTAGCTGCCATACCATTCCGGATATTGTGGGGGCTCACGGCAAGGTGGGCCCGAGCTTAAGCGGAATTGCGGGCCACAGTTATGTCGCCGGTCAGTTGTCGAACCAGCCGCCGAATCTCGAGCGCTGGATTCAACATCCGCATTCCATCCATCCGGATAGCTTGATGCCGGAGTTGGGCATGACCGATAAGGAATCGCGGGATATTGCCGCTTATCTGTATTCATTAAATTAGGAGACTCATTATGATTAAACTGGCAGACGCAAGACGGGTTTTGGCCGCGGCCGAACGAAAAGCGGAAGAAATTGCGCAACCGATGAATATCGCCGTAGTCGACGCCGGCGGGAATCTGGTCGCGCATGTGCGCATGGACAAGGCTTGGATTGGAAGCGTCGATATCGCCATTAACAAAGCGTGGACGGCGCGGGCCTTCGATATCTCGACCAAGGAACTCGCAGAGCTTTCGCAGTCGGGTGACCAGTTCTTTGGAATTCATACCTCCAATCACGGGCGTGTGATGATCTTCGCGGGCGGCATTCCGCTCAAGCGCGGCGATGAAGTTGTGGGCGCCATTGGCGTCAGCGGAGGGATGGGCAAACAGGATCAGGCGGTAGCGGAAGCCGGGGCGGAGGCCTTCTAGTCTGCGTATCGCGGCGGCAGTGGCGGGGTGCCTACTGGTTGCGCTGGTGTTGGTGGATGCCTTCAACACACTGGTGCTGGCACGGCGCACTCGCCACGTCTTCCGCATTGCGCGGGTCTATTATCAGGCCACTTGGAGGCCGTTCTCGGCGTTGACACGGAAGATCCAGTCGCCGTTGACGCGCGAGAGTGTTCTGGGCATCTATGGTCCGATGTCGCTGCTGCTTCTGATTGTGTTGTGGGGCGTTGGGCTGGTATTTTCATTCGCCTTTCTCGAATGGTCTGTCGGAATGAAGACGCCCTCACTGACTCCGACGTTCACGCACGATCTGTATTTAAGTTCGCGCGCGCTGGTAACGCTGAGTGATGGCGATCCGGAAAATGCGGCCTCGCAATTCCTTTCTGTCTGCGAGGGTGGGCTCGGACTTGCGTTCCTCGGACTCGTGGTCGGCTATCTGCCGATCCTCTATCAGTCGTTCGCCACGCGGGAATTGGTGATCTCACTACTCGACGCGAGGGCCGGATCGCCACCGTCGGCGGGAGGGCTGCTCGCGTCGACTCCGTTCGAGACTGATGGGGTGATTCAGAACTTGGAGCGGTGGGAGTCCTGGATGGCGCAGATACTCGAAAATCAGATTTCGTTCCCGATGCTGGGATATTTTCGATCTCAGCATTCCAACCAGGCGTGGCTTACCGCGTTGGTCGCTTTCGTTGACTACGCGACCATCATAAGCATCGTTTCGCAGGGGAGCCTGCGGCTGCAAGCGGAGATGACTGCCGCGATGGGCCGGCATGTATTGTCTGACGTGGTGGTGATCTTTGGACGTGAACATTCCTGCGAGCGGAAGCCCTCGTGCCGGCTGTCCGGCCATGCGGACCAATTTCGGGGACTGCTTCTCGCGCGGCCGGGGATGTTCGACGTCAACAGGCTTTCGGACGAGATCATCACTGAAAAGAGCACCGAGTACGAACCGGAGGCTGCCGCGCTGAGCTTCTACTTCCTCATGTCGCTTCCGGGAGCGGTACCCGATCAGGCAGTAAGAAACGACTGGCGCGTAGGGATTATGAATCGCGATGAGGCCCCGTTCGCGGTGTCGGATCCGTTCAAGGATCCCGAACCTTGAATAGACATGGGGGATGGTTGGAAGTTCGTGTTCCAGCCACCCGCCAAATTCAACGCCCGAGCCGCAAGAACTGCTGTGAGTCAGCAGCAGTGCACGATGTCTTGCAGCTAATAGTACGCGGTGGGTCGTGTTTAAGAAAGCGGGTGTTTACCCGTTGCCAGAATACTGTCAGAATTGAAGGACCGGGCGAGATTGATTAAAGCGGCGACTGGCGGATGTTTCTGCGCGCAATGATTCGACAGCCGCTGTCGTCGAGAGATAGTATTGGTTAGGAGCGTACACGCACAGTGAACAATCCTCTTCCCGCGACAAAACAAGCCACCGTGGTGGGCATCGGCGCATCGGCCGGAGGCTTGGCTGCGCTTCAGACTTTTTTTCAATCCGTACCGGAGGATTGCGGCGTGGCCTTCGTGGTCGTCGTGCACCTTGCTCCGGAATATGAGAGCCATCTTGCAGACCTGCTGCAACCGTTCGTTGGGATCCCGGTGCAGCAAGTTACAAACGATGCCGAGCTTCTTCCGAACAACGTCTACGTCATTCCTCCGAATGCCAACCTGACCGCCATCGATACTCACCTCCGGCTGGACAAGCTCGAAGAGAGGCGGCGTGAACGCGCACCCATCGATCATTTCTTCCGGACTATGGCAAGCATGCATGATGGTCACGCGATCGGTGTGGTGCTGACGGGAACGGGATCGGACGGCACACTCGGGATCAAGGACATCAAAGCGAATGGCGGCCTGGTGATCGTGCAGGATCCGAGTGAGGCGGAGTATGACGGGATGCCGCAGAGCGCGATTGCCACCGGATTGGTCGACCTGATTCTTCCGGTGGCGGAGATCGCTTCGACGATTTTGAAGATCGACCGGACAGAGCCGCGAATCGAACTGGTTCGAGACAATGACGAAGAGGTCAATCACAATGAGAGGGCTTTTCTACAGAGGGTCTTCGCGCATTTGCGGACGCTTACGGACCGCGACTTCAGCCGGTACAAGCAATCGACGATCCTGCGGCGGATCTCGCGCCGCATGCAACTCAATTACATCGATAACCAGGAGGAGTATCTCAGGAAGCTTCGGGAGAACACCGACGAAGCGCTCGCACTTGCGGATGATTTCCTGATCACGGTGACCAGCTTTTTTCGCGATCCGGACGTCTTCGAACGCATCGCGAAGGAGATCATTCCGCCGCTTTTCGATTCTAAGAATTTGACGGACTCATTGCGTGTTTGGTCGGTTGGATGCGCGACGGGAGAGGAGGCCTACTCTCTGGCGATGCTTCTCTTAGAAGAGGCCGGGCGCCGCGAGACTGCGCCGCAGATCCAAATTTTCGCGTCCGATCTGCATCGCCATTCGTTGAAGATCGCACGGGAAGGATTCTATTCCGGCGACATCGAGACGGACGTAAGCGCGGAGCGGCTCGAGCGTTTCTTTCAAAAAGAAAGTGGCGGATATCGGGTGCGGAAAGACGTGCGCGACATGGTCGTCTTTGCGCCTCATAATCTGCTGGGGGATCCGCCGTTTTCTCGAATAGATCTGATTTCGTGCCGGAATGTCTTGATTTACCTGCAGCGCCATATCCAACGCGATGTGGTGGAATTGTTTCACTACGCCCTGGCGACGGGTGGCCTGCTCGTGCTGGGGCCGGCGGAAACGATTGACGCGACCGACTTGTTCCGCACGCAAGACAAGAAGCTGTGCCTGTATCGTAAGCGCAACGTCCGTGGGCCGGAACCTCGGCTGCCGGTGTTTCCGCAGGTGCGGGCGCGACGGGCCATTGGAGAGAGCGTCCCGCGCGTGGAGCCTCAGACGAATCCGGTGGCATACGGGATGGTTCATCAGCGGATGCTGGAGCGATTTGCGCCTCCGAGTATCCTCGTGTCGGCCGATAATAAAGTCGTCCATTTGTCGGATCACGCCGGCCGCTATTTGTTGCATCCGGGGGGCGAGTTGAGCACCAACGTGTTTCGGCTGGTGCGGGAAGAGCTTCGCCTCGATCTGCAGGCTGCCTTGCAAATCGCGAGGGAAAAGAAGCACGTCTCCGATTCCAAACCGGTTGCGATGCGATTCAACGGAAGTTTTCATCCCGTCGTGATGCATGTGCGGCCGGCGCTTGACCCGGAGATCGATGGGTACGTCCTCATCATTTTCGAAGAGCGGGAGCCGGTGCCGACGCCGGGCGCTACCGAGGACGGGCAGAGCGGCCGGACGGCGGAGTTGGAGTCCGCGCTGCGCAATTCGAATCAACGGCTGCAAGGCGTGATCGAGGAGTACGAGACAAGCCAGGAGGAGATGAAGGCGTCGAACGAAGAGATGCAGTCCACCAATGAGGAACTGCGCTCGACGATGGAGGAATTGGAAACTTCCAAGGAAGAACTGCAAAGTATCAACGAAGAGCTGCAAACCGTCAACCAGGAGAATCGCCACAAGGTGGAAGAACTGGCGCAGCTCTCGAGTGATCTATCCAATTTATTGGTGGCGACCGATATCGCAACGCTGTTTCTTGATCGGAATCTGAGAATTCTTCGATTTACGCCGAAACTCGGCGAGATCTTCAATATTCGACAAACTGATCGTGGGCGGCCGATCTCCGACTTGACGCATCACCTGGGTTATAAAGAGTTGCGAAGCGACGCGGAGACGGTGCTGAACAATCTGACGCCCCTCGAGCGGGAGGTGAAGGACGAGGGTGGACGCTGGTATCTGACGCGCGTGCTGCCCTACCGCAGTACCGACGATAGGATCGAGGGAATCGTCATTACGTTTATCGACGTGACGACGCGTAAGGACGCGGAGACTGCTTTGCGCACCCTGCTCGAAGGTATTCCTCAGCTCGTTTGGCGATCGGCTGACGGAGGGGACTGGACTTGGGTGAGCCCGCAATGGAGTGAGTTTACAGGATTGAGCGCGGAGCGCAGCCGAGGTACAGGATGGCTCCAGGCAATCCATCCGGCGGATCGATCGAGAACAATGGAAGCGTGGAAAGCGGCGGGCGAACGAGGCATGCTGGACGTGCAGCATCGGATCCGGCGTGAAGCCGATGGAGCGTACTGCTGGCATCGGACGCGCTCCGTTCCGAACAAAGATGGTAACGACGAGGTGGTCGAATGGCTGGGTACATCGACGGACATCGAGGATCTGAAGAGAGCTCAGGCGGCGGTGAAGAAGTCCGAAGAGCAGTTCCGTCTTTTCGTTGACCAGGTCCACGATTACGCGATGATTCAGACGGATCCGCAGGGGCACATCATCAGTTGGAATCCTGGCGCAGAACGCTTGTTCGGCTATTTGCCGGCCGAGGCGATGGGCGAATCGTTCGCTACATTGATCGGCGTTGAGTCTGAACCGAATGCGGAGGCCGAACCGCGGAAAGAGGCCTTTGAATGGCTCACGCGCAAGAACGGCAAGCATTTTTGGGCCAGTTGGATTTCAGAGCGCATCTACGACGACGGAGGCCGGTTGATTGGCATCGCCAACGTAGTGCGCGATGACACAGAGCGCAAGCGGACCGAGGATCAATTGCTGATGCTCGTTGGGGAACTCAATCACCGGGTGAGGAACACCATCGCCACTGTGCAGTCGATCGCTTCGCAGACGCTGCGCCAGGGCGGGGAACCATCGGAATTCGTTTCGCATTTCACCGGACGGCTGCATGCGTTGGCGCAAGCCCATGGATTGCTCAATCGAACGAATTGGAAGGGCGCCGATTTGAATGAGATCATCGAGCAGCAGCTCGCTGTGCTCGAAGAGGCGGACCGCGTGTCGCGTTCGGGTCCGGCAGTGCATTTGGATGCGCAGTCGTCTTTGGCGTTGGCTCTGCTGTTGCATGAATTGGGAACCAACGCGCGGAAGTACGGGGCGTTGTCGGTGCTTGAAGCGCGTGTGTCGATCGAGTGGCGCGTCGACGACGGGCATTTGGAAATCGACTGGCGGGAACGGGGCGGCCCAGCGGTGACGCCGCCGAAGACGAGAGGATTCGGGCTGAACCTGATCGAGCGCGGGTTAGCCGGGGTCGAAGGATCGGTCGCGTTGGAGTTCGATCCCGCGGGGCTGATGTGTAAGATCCGGATTCCCGTTCTCGAGGCGGCGAAGGCGGGATGAATGGCGGATTCGCACTTGCTGGTAATTGAAGACGAGGGGGCGATTGCGATTGACATCGAGAGTGCTTTGACTGTGGCGGGCTACACGAACATCGCGCTTGCTGCGACCGAGAAGCACGCGCTCGCTAGAATCGAAGGCGAGGCTTGGGATGCGGTCATTGCCGATGCGAATCTAAATGGAAAGGGAATTCAGCACATAGTGGAAGCGCTCGATCGAAAGAGGATCCCGTTCGTCATTGTGACTGGTTATGAGCGCGAGAATCTGCCGGAGATTTTGCGGTCGGCACCTTTGATCGCGAAGCCATTCACTGGGCCGAAGTTGCTGCAAATCATTTCCGAGTTGCTCATGCCTGCGCACGGCGGAGACGGGTTATGACACCGGCGCGATCGCCCAGGATTCTCGTAGTGGATGACGATGTTCTGACAGCGATGAACCTCGAAAGCAATCTGCGGGATCTTGGCTACGAGGTGGCGGGCCCGGCTGCCAGCGCTACGCAGGCGATGGACATCGTGCATCGCGATCTTCCCGATCTGGTGCTGATGGATATCCAGCTTTCCGGCAATTTTGAAGGGATTCGGGCGGCGAGCGACATACGTCGGCAGTGTGGGATCCCAGTGATTTTTGTCACTGGTTATGTTTCGCAGGATCTCATCAATCGGGCGATGAATACACGCGCGCATGGATACCTGACGAAGCCGGTGCGCACGGCGGAGCTCCACGCGACGATTAGTCTGACGCTCGCGCAGAAGAGGCGCGATTCGGAACGGAACCAGCACGGGGAAGGCGGTGCGCAGAACGCTCTGACGCCGATCACTATCGCGCCTCCGCCATCGACGCTGACGGGACAACAGATGGCCGTGCTCAAGTTGATCGCGCAGAGCTTTAGCACCAAGAAGATCGCGTCCACATTGGGAATTACTTATAAGACCGCGGTGTCTTATCGAACGCGGCTGATGGAGCACCTGGACATACATGACGTCGCGGGGTTGACGCGATATGCGGTGTTTCATGGGCTCGTGACTTATTGACTTCTACTGCATCTTGCCGAGTTGCTTGACCTGCGCCGTCTCTCCGCCGAGCCATTCCGGATGAGTGGCCGTGCTGTCGAAGTGGGACGTCGTCTTGAAGAGCTCGAACTCTCCGCGTTCCGCCGCCGTGGCTGTGCGTTTGAGTAACGCCGCCGTCTCCTCGGGTGTGTATGGTTTGAAACTTCCTGCGACGTGGAAGGCTTGATCCAAGATCTCCTGGCTGTCGATGCCAGTGACAACTGCGGAGGTTTGCTGCGAGAGAGCGTAGCGAAGGCACTCCTCGGGCTTTACCGTTTTGCTCTTGAGGATCACGCCGCTGCCCATGCTCTTCATGCCCAATACGCCGAGGCCGTCGCGGATGGCGACTGGGATGACTTGCATGGTGAAGCTGCGGAAGTGAGCGTCCATAACATTAATCGGCATTTGGATGGTGTCGAAGTGAAATCCATTCTTGCGCGCGAGCTCGAGCATGTAGAGATGGATATGAGGATCCTTGTGCCCGGTGAATCCGATGAAGCGCGTCTTCCCGGCTTTCTTCGCTTGCACGAGGGCCTCGACCGCGCCGCCGGGCGCGAAGAAGCGATCGGGATCGTCGAAGCGAATGTTCTCGTGAAACTGGAGGAGATCGAGGTGATCAGTCTGCAGGCGCTTCAGGGACTCGTCGATCTGCTTGGTCGCCTCTTCCTTTGTTCTGCCGTCGAATTTCGTCATGAGGAAAGCTTTGGCTCGGTAGCCATCGCGTAGAGCGTTGCCCATGACCTTCTCACTGCGGCCGTCATTGTAGTCCCATGAATTGTCCATGAAGTTGAGGCCACGGTCGAGAGCCTCGCGGATGATGCGCGTGGCTTCGGATTCGGAAAGGCTGGCCTTGCCGATGTGCGAGCCTCCGAGAGCGATGCAGGATACTTTCTGGCCCGTCTTGCCGAGCTCGCGATAGGGCATTTCATTCGTGGCGCCGTGCACGGCGCTGGCGGCGAGCAAGCCTGCTCCGGCGGTTTTTAAAAGATCGCGTCTGGAATTCGTCATTAGGTTCTCCATTTATGGTTTCAATACGACCTTAATGCAGCGGTCTTTCTTGTCGTGAAATATTTTGTAAGCATCCGGCGCCTGTTCGAGGGACACGCGATGGCTGATGATTTCGCTCGGGTCGATTTTCCCTTTCACGATGTAGTCGAGCAGGCGGGGCAGATATCGATGCACGTTGGTTTGACCCATCTTGAGGGTGAGTCCTTTGGCGAAGGCGCCGCCGAGTGGGAACTTGTCGAGGAACCCTCCGTAGACCCCGGGAATCGAGACAGTCCCGCCCTTCGCGCAGGCGAAGATCGCCGCACGCAGGGCGTGGGAACGATCCTGTTCCAACATGACGGCCACCTTGACGCGATCGTACAGAGCGTCGAGCGTCGCGCCGTGCGCTTCCATTCCCACCGCGTCGATGCAATGGTCGGGGCCGCGTCCGCCGGTCATCTCGCGGAGCTTGTCTTGCACGTCCTTATCTTCATCCTCGAGCGTTTCGGCGCCGGCCTTGCGCGCGAGTTCCATGCGTTCCGGGACGTTATCGAGCGCGATCACGCGGCCCGCGCCTAGGAGGAACGCGCTTCGGATCGCGAACTGTCCTACAGGGCCGCATCCCCAGACAGCGACGGTTTGTCCTGGTTCGATTCCGCAATTCTCCGCGGCCATGAAGCCGGTTGGAAAGATATCGGTGAGGAACAGGACCTGCTCATCGGATACTCCGTCGGGAATCTTGAAGGCTCCGAAATCGGCGCAGGGGACGCGGGCGTACTCAGCCTGGCCACCTGGATAGCCACCGTAGAGGTGCGAATAGCCGAACAGGCCGGCCGCGGCCTGCCCATAGGCCTTCTTCATCTTTTCCGCCCCTTCTTTGTTCGAAGTATCACAGAGCGCCGTTTCCATGCGCTTGCAGTAATAGCATTCGCCGCACGCGATCTGGAAGGGAATGACGACGCGATCGCCCTTCTTGAGGCCATTCTGATGACCGACCTCTTCGACGACTCCCATGAACTCGTGACCCATGACGTCGCCTGATTCCATGGTGGGGATGAACCCGTCGTAGATGTGCAGATCGGATCCGCAAATCGCCGTCGTGGTGATGCGAAGGATGATATCTCTCGGATTCTGAATCACAGGATCCG
>DASXZC010000265.1:0-2387 GCA_036502165.1 Bryobacteraceae bacterium | reverse complement strand
GTGGACGCCATTGCGCTGGCGCCGATCGACAAGAAAGGGATGGTCACGGCAGTCGAGCGGGCGGCGCGGGAGAAGATCCCGGTGGTCATTTTCGATTCCGGCATCGACACCGAGCAGTACGTTTCGATGGTCGCAACCGACAATTTCCGCGGAGGCGAGATGGCGGCTGACCGGATCGCGAAGATCCTCGACGGGGACGGCCAGGTGGCGATGGTCAAGGTGCAGCCCGGCTCCGCCTCGACGATGGAACGCGAGGACGGTTTCGAGCAGCGGGTGGCGAAAGTCTATCCGAATATCAAGATCGTCGACGCGCGGTATGGCATGGCGGATTTCGCCAAGAGCCTCGCCGTCGCCGAAAATATCCTGACCGCGCATCCGAGGCTCGAGGCGATCTTCGCATCGAACGAATCGAGCACGGTTGGTTCGGTGCAGGCGTTGAAACAGCGGAAATCCGAAGTGAAGCTCGTCGGATTCGATTCGAGTCCGGCGCTGATCGAGGATCTGAAAGCGGGTGCGATTGATTCGCTCGTGATCCAGGATCCGTTCCGCATGGGCTATGAGTCGGTGAAGGCAGCGCTCGACAAACTGGATGGCAAGCCAGTCAAGAAGATGAATGCGCTGCCGCCCGCACTAGTCGATCTACAAAATCTGTCAAAGCCGGAGATCCAGGCCCAATTGAACCCGGATCTCAAGGCGTACTTGTAAAAACGGCGGCAGCAGTTAGCTGCCCTGCATCTCGCTGGTCACCTTCGAAAAGATGTTCGTGATGTTTTGGCCGATTGCGGGCGGAATGAAGCCCACCACAATCACGACCAGCGCTGCGCATATCAGAGCGTATTCGATCATGTCCTGGCCGGATTGGTCGCGCCAGAATTTTTGGAGCAGTAGTTGCATAAGTTCGACCTTCCCTAGTCCTCGACGGGTCTGCGTTCTATATCTGTCATCTTCGACGAACCAGAGGCTGCTCACAACCCGGCTTACTTCGTAGAGCAGGGAGGGAAACCTCCTTAAGGGCGATCGCAGGGAATTCTCGAACTTTAGGGATCCGGCTTTAAGGTATTACTGAGGCGCCGGGTAGCGCGTCACGGTGAAGAAAACCAGCGCCACCGAATCCTGGGTTCCGCCCGCTGTGAGCGACGCGTCGAATGCCACGGTATTGGGATTCTGAATCGTGCCCGAAGCCGCTCCGGAGGTGATCAGCGGCAATCCGCCGGACGCTGAACTGGTCGTGAAATGCGTCATCGATCCGGTGGATGGAACCGCGATATTCGCCTCGCCGACGAGCGCTGTGTCCGAGGCCGTCATGGCACGCAGGACGAGTCCGGTGCTGCCCCAGTAGATCGCTGGATTGAAGCCGGTTGTCGTCCCGTGGTGCGTGATGCCGAATTTGATTTCGACGCGATCGCCCGCTACCAGCGCATTCGCGGCGATATTGCAGGAGGCGAGAATTTGCTGCGTGCTCGCAGATGTGGACGATCCGATGCCGTTGCACAATACCTGAGGCGCGCCGCCGGTTTGAAGGTCTGAAATCTCCCGCGGCGGTGAGTACCGGTAGCTCGCGGTGACCAGGTCGCCCGTTTGCGGCACCGATGGAGTCAGGAACGTGATCGTTCCGCCGTTGAGCGTGTAGTCGACGTTCGGCGACATGTAAAGGCCGTTGACATAGAGGATCAGGCTCAACGACGGCGCCGGAGTGAAGGCCAAGGTGAACGTCGCATTCGATCCGTTCACAGCGCCCACCGGCAATTCAGCGTCGGAGTAGGCGATATTGCTGCTGCCATCGCCGACGCCTCCGCACGGGGCGGAGCTGCCATCGACCAGCACGCAATCGTTCTGGTTGCCGGTTACCGCATCGAGTTGTCCGGCGCTGTTGATCACAGCGGCCCGGCCGGGAGTAAAATTCGTACCCTCGATCGGCCGCGTGAGTAATTCGTTCGATAGCCCCTGGACGTCCGAAATCTGGACTTGTCCGCTGACCGTCGTCGTTCCGCCACCGACCGTCGAGCCGCTGCTCACCCTAACATCCTTGACTTGCAAGGGAACCGTGCTTGGTGGCACCGCCCAGGTTTCCGTAAATTGATACTGCCCGGCGCTCGAATAGACCACTTGATAATTCGCACCGGCCGACGCATTGGTCGTCGGGACGAGTTGCACCTGCAGGACGCCATTCACGATCTGGATCGTGAGGGATTGGGTCGCGACAATCGACGCGTCGGCGGCCTGGAAGTTATTCCATTGGATGTTGATAACACCGTTGAAACGCGTACCGTCGGCCTTGTACAGGATGTCTTGAATCGTGGTCAAGGACGGCGCCGCGGGCAGCAAGCTGATCGAAGCAGCCAGCACCGGGAAGAGACTGAACAGTTTTCTCATAGACATGATCACCT
>DASXZC010000264.1:0-12780 GCA_036502165.1 Bryobacteraceae bacterium | reverse complement strand
CTTGGTCAGCATGCCTTGTTCATATTCCGTGAGCAGCCGTTCGAGTTCTTCCACGGTTCGTGATTTTGGTTCTGCCATGCACGCATTTTCCGGAATTCGCCTTCACGATTCAACAGGGTTTCCTCGTACGCTTACAAATCCAGCTTAGGGGCCGCTTGCCCAAAACGCGGAACTAGAGCTTGTGGACTACACTGGTCGCTCTCGTTCCAGGGCTGACCGGTCCGGTCTTCCTATGGGGCGAATTTGCGAAGGTCAGCGTACAACTGTCCATAGATTTCGCCAGTGGACATCCCCTCGGCCCGCAATGCTTCGAATGCCGCCGCGATCCGTTCGCCAACGTTTCGCTATGCCCGTCGACTGGAACCATGCTCCTGACCTCCTGCGGCTTTCGACATCATTTTACGCAATGGAAATCGGGTGACGTTGGACGCCGAAACCAAGCGTCAGGGATTTGCGCCTCCGCCGACGGCGCGCGCATCCATCCAGCAGCCCATCGTCATCGGAACCGTTTCGATGCTCCAATTCGGATTGAGCTTCTTGTCGGCCACAACCGGCTCTTCCGGCATCGGTTTCCCGGTGGCCCGAACATATTTCTTGTAAGCCGCGACCGTCACATCTGTCTGCCCATGGCCGCGAGCGAATAGCACGCCACAAACAACAACGCTCCAGCAATCGAAAACGATCGCAGCAGGTTCATGGAAGGGACGCTCTACATAACGATCGAGAGTCCACTCGCCGCAGCCCAGGCGAACATGAGGCGAAGGAGCAATCCCTGGTTCAACGCTCGCACAATTATAATCGCCATCCCCGCAACCACTTACAAAACCGACACCCCGAAACCCAACCCCACGCCGTGTAGCATGGAACCGGAAAGTGAGGTCCGCACCTACATGGCGACAACGTCCACCAACACCCGCTCCGAACAAGCCCGCATCAACGGAGCCAAATCCAAAGGTCCCATCACCGCCGACGGCAAATCGAAGTCGTCAAAGAACGCCCTCAAGCACGGCTTCGCAGCCAAAGTGAATGTCCTCATCGCCCCCGACGACTCCGAGGAATGGGACATCCACACCGCCGGCTACCGCGACAGCTACCTCCCCGTGAACTACCAGGAAACGGACTTCGTGAACCAACTCGCCTCCATCTCCTGGCGGCAATCCCGTCTCGTCGGCATCGAGACCGCTCTCATCGACTTCCAGCTTTCGGTCCAGGAACAGAAGGTCGACGAATATTTTCCCCTCGTGGAAGGCAATCCCTACCTCCATCTCGCTCTCGCATGGCAGGGCCTCGCCCGCAAAGCCTATCCGCGCTGGCTTCCCCCCGATCCGAGCGTGCCGGTCGACCCGACCGTTCCTCCCGATGGACTCGACATCGACAGCATCGAACTCGTCCGCCGCTACCAGGTGTCGCTCGATCGCCAATTCCGCAACGCGCTGCTCAATTTCCGCCAGTATCGCAAGGATTTCGCTCCGGCATCAGCCGCAGCCATAAAGAAGGATGAAGCCCAGAACGAAGCACAGACCGCGGCGCCGAACGAACCCAAGCCCACCGCCGCCGCCGCCGCCGCCGCCGAAAACGCCCGCGAGCCAAACGAACCCAACGCCTCACGGCCCGCTCATCCGGAAATCGTGAAAATGCCGAACGAACCCAACACAACCACGGCCCCACACGCCAAAGACGAACGTCCCCCGAACAACTTCACCACGGAAAAAGCCGCATGAACCTACTTCACCGCCCGCGCAATCCGGATCGGCTCGAACTTCCACGCATCGCGCACCACATCCGTCAGCGCCGAACGTGTCGGACTCCACCCCAACCGCTGCCGCAGCTTCGTCGAATCCGCAATCAGCGCCACCGGATCCCCCGATCTCCGCGGACCGATCGTGTGTGGAACCGCCCGTCCCGTCGCCGTCTCGACCGCGCGCATCACTTCCAACACCGTGTACCCTTCGCCCGTGCCGACGTTGAACTGGTCCGACGCCCCTCCATCGAGCAGATACTGCAGCGCCGCCAAATGCGCCGACGCCAGATCCATCACGTGGATGTAATCGCGCAGGTTGCTACCGTCCTTGGTCGGATAATCGTCGCCAAAAACCGTGATCGGCTTCTCTCCCGCCGCGGCGCGCAGCAGCAGCGGAATAAGATGCGTCTCCGGAACGTGCTCCTCGCCGAGTCCGGCATCGGGCTCCGCTCCGCAGGCGTTGAAGTATCGCAGGCAAACGCTCTTCAGCCCGCGATAACGGTCGAACCACTGCAGCAGTGTCTCGACCATCACCTTCGATTCCCCGTACGGACTCTCCGCCTGATGCGGCATGTCCTCTGTAATGGGCATCTTCGCCGGCGTCCCGTACACGGCGGCCGTCGACGAGAAGACAATCCGCTTCAAATTCGCGCGGATCATGGCATCGAACAGCGACAACGACCCCGAAACATTATTGATGAAATACGTTTCAGGCACTTGCGTCGACTCGCCGACGGCAATGAACGCCGCGAAGTGAATGACGGCGTCGAAACCCTCCGCGGTCATCAACTGGAACAGCCCCTCGGTATCAGCGAGCGGAATCTCGCGCAGCCGCCCGTCAGGGACGTTATGCCGATAACCCTTCGCCAGATTGTCCACGACAATGCAGTCGTGACCGCTCTTCAAAAGCAGGTGAACAGTGTGCGAGCCGATGTATCCGGCTCCTCCAGTAACGAGTATTTTCGCCAAGAATTCATTGTACCGAACCCATCGGATGCAGCCGGATTAGTAGTAGAATGGAGCAACGTGGATAGCCTCGAAAAATTGAAATCGGCCTTTATTACGGCCCTCGCACTTCCTCCGGGAACCGATGTCGAACACGCCGCTTATGGCGAGACCCTGGGTTGGGATTCGGTCGCCCACATGGCCCTCGTCGCGGAAATCGAAACCGCCTTCGACATCATGCTCGACACCGACGAAGTGATCGGTATGAGCAGCTTCGCGAAGGCCGAGGAGATCGTTTCGAAGCACGGCGTCGAGCTCCGCCCAACCACCCCGAGCCCCGCGGGTAGCTAGAGCACCGCCGGGGCCGAGTCACTTCCGATGCCGCCTCTTTTCAGTCTCGACGGAAAAATCGCGTTCGTCACCGGTTCCACACGCGGCATAGGCTGGGCCACCGCTCAGCTGATGGCGGAACTCGGCGCGACCGTCATCATAAATGGCCGCACCGCCGCTGCCGTTGAAGAAAAAGCCGCCGACCTTCGCACCCGGTTTGGAGCTACATCGTCGATGGCGCTGGCGTTCGACACGAACCAGCCGTCGGCGATTCGCGACGCTTACAAGTCCATTTTCACGGCGTACAAACGCCTCGATATTCTGGTCAACAACGCCGGCATCATGAAGAATTCGGTGCTCGGCATGATTACTGATGAAGGAATCCGTGAGATGTTCGATGTCAATACCATTGCCGCGATCCATCACGTGCAGGAAGCCTCTCGCCTGATGGCCCGCAACAAACGCGGCAGCATCGTGAACCTCATGTCCGTCGTCGGACGCGCCGGCGCCGAAGGGCAACTCGTCTATTCGGCCTCGAAATCCGCGCTCGTGGGCGTGACCCGATCCGCCGCGAAAGAATTGGCCCCGAAAGGGATTCGCGTGAACGCCGTCGCCCCCGGCATGATTCGCACCGAACTGATCACGTCTCTGCCCGAATCGAAGCTGCAGGAACGTCTCGGCAGCATCCGCATGGGCCGTTTCGGGGAGCCGGAAGAAGTGGCGCAAGCGATCGCGTTCCTCGCCTCCGACGCGGCGTCGTACATAACAGGCCAAGTGCTCGGAATCGACGGCGGCATCGTTTTATAGGTCGATCATGTTGCTACTACCCAGCACGCCGGTTCGGCCCGACAGCGACGTCGCACTGACCGACTCAGGATCCGGTCGCCGCTGGTCCCGCGCCGAGTTGGAATCCGCCGTCGCCTCACTCGCCGCAGGTCTCAAAGGCGCGCGTAAGCGCCTGGTCTTCCTGCTATGCCGAAACGACGCGCGAACTGTCCTGGCATACCTCGCGTCGATCGAAGCCGGACATGCCGTTGCGCTGCTTGATTCCGCCCTTTCGATCGAATTTCAGGATCGTCTGATTGCCCTCTACGAACCGGATCTCTTGATCAGTTCCGGCCGTCCGCTCGACGGATATGATTTTGCATTGGAAAGCGACATCCAAATCGGCCGTCGCCAAGTCGCCTCCGAAGCTGAAGTTCATCCGGATCTCGCTCTAATGCTTTCGACGTCCGGCAGCACAGGCACTCCGAAATTCGTGCGCCTCACACGCCGAAACATCGAAAGCAACGCCCATTCAATTCGAGAAGCGCTCGCAATCGGCGCGGACGACCGTCCGATCACGTCCCTCCCGATTCACTACTCCTACGGCCTGTCAGTAATCAACAGTCACCTCGCCGCCGGCGCCGAGATCGTCCTGACGCATCAAGCAGCGATCGCCCCCGCCTTTTGGGACGCGTTCCGCACCTATGGCTGCACGTCGTTTTCCGGAGTGCCGTATTCCTACCAGATCCTTCGCCGGCTGGATTTCGACAAGCTCAACATCCCGACTCTGAACACGCTGACGCAGGCCGGCGGACGACTCCACACGGATCTCGTCTCGCACTTCCACAAGATCATCACCGTCCGCGGCGGACGCATGTTTGTGATGTACGGCCAAACCGAAGCGACCGCGCGAATCGCAATCAGTCCAGCCGGTCGCCTCAACGAAAAACTCGGCTCCGCCGGCCTCGCGATTCCCGGCGGAACCCTGTCGATCCTCACGCCCGACGGCGAAACAACCGATCCAGGAGTAACAGGCGAAGTCATCTATTCCGGCCCCAATGTCATGATGGGATATGCGCAAACCCGCGCTGATCTGGCCCTCGGCGACACCCTCGGCCAACGCCTCCACACCGGCGACGCCGGCTATCTGGATAGCGAAGGGTTTCTCTATTTGACTGGCCGCAAAAAACGCGACGCCAAAGTTTTCGGACTGCGATTAAACATGGACGAAATCGAAGACATGATGCGCCGCCACGGCCCCACCGCGGTAGTCTCATCCGGCGAGAAGCTGATCTTCTTCTGCGAACACGGCGACCTGCAACAATTCTCCGAGTACAGCCGCGAGCTTTCAGGAAAGCTCAAACTGCACCCGAGTTCCTTCGAATTCCGCCGCATCGACGAGCTTCCTCTGAATGCCAACGGCAAAGTCGACTACACCCGCCTCGAGGGATCGCTATGAGCCTCGAAGCGCTAGCCGCAATGCAACAGTGCAGCCTGCAGGTGGAAAAAGAGCTAACCGAGAATCACCGGACGCACTGCCGTCAATACGCCCGTCTTCTCGCGGTCTCGAACGCGACCGTACGGCAAGGCTCGATCTGCAAGACCACGACATTGAGCGGTACAACCAGCCAACTGGTTAACCAAATCTTCGTCGTCCGCCGTGACGGGTCAACCGACGCCGTCTCAACCACCGAAAAGCTCGACCTCTTCTGTCAACGCGGCGACGCGCCACCTTCATTGGACGAAGGACGCGAGCTGTCGAAAAACGCCCGGGCCGCAATGTCGCAATACAGTTTGCCGCAACAGGAAAAAGAGCGGCTATTACCAGAAGATTTCAACGAACTCACCGAGCATCACCGGACGCACTGCCGTGAATACGCCCATCTTCTGACCGCTTCGGGCGCGACCGTAGGGCAACGCTCAAGTCGCAGGACCACGACATCGAGCGGAACAACCTGCCAACAGGTCAGCCAAATCTTCATCGACAAAAACGTCTGGGCGCTCAATGAAAGGCGCAGGGTCAACGGAGTCCGGCGGATTGAGGAACTTCCGCCTGATAGCGTCCGCAAGGTCAACTATGCCCGCCTCGAGGGATCGCTATGAGCTTCGACGCGCTAGCCACAATGCCGCAGTACAGCTTGCCGCAGCCGGAAAAAGAGCGGCTCTTGCTCGCGGATTTCAACGAACTCACCGAGCACCACCGCGCGAACTGCCGCGAATACGACCGGTTTCTCACCGTAACCGGAACGAACCAAGCCGCAAAATCGCTCGACAAAATTCCGTACTTGCCCGTCGGAATCTTCAAGAGCCATCGCCTCGCGAGCGTCCTGCAAAGCTCGATCTTCAAGACGATAACTTCGAGCGGCACGACCGGCCAACAGGTCAGCCAAATCTTCGTCGACAAAAGCGTCTGCGCGCTCCATGAAGTGCGCAAGGTCAACGGCGCCCGGCGGATCGGCGAGCTTTCGTTCGATACCATCCGTAAGGTCGACCATGCCCGCCTCGAGGGATCACTATGAGCTTCGAGGCGCTAGCCGCAATGCCGCAGTACAGTTTGCCGCAATCCGAAAAAGAGCGGCTTTTGCTCGAGGATTTCAACGAACTCACCGAGCACCACCGTGCGAACTGCCGCGAATACGACCGGCTTCTCACCGTAACCGGCGCGAACCACGCCGCAAAATCCCTTGACGAAATCCCGTACCTGCCAGTCGGAATCTTCAAGAGCCATCGCCTCGCGAGCGTCCCGCAAAGTTCGATCTTCAAGACGATGACGTCGAGCGGCACGACCGGCCAACAGGTCAGCCAAATCTTCATCGACAAAAGTGTCTGCGCGCTCAACGAAGGGCGCAGCGTCAACGGCGCCCGGCGAATCGACGAACTTCCGCTCGATACCGTCCGTAAGGTCGACTATGCCCGCCTCGAGGGATCGCTATGAGCTTCGACGCGCTAGCCGCAATGCCGCAATACAGTTTGTCGCAGCCGGAAAAAGAGCGGCTATTGCTCGAGGATTTTAACGAACTCACTGAGCATCACCGCGCGCATTGCCGCGAGTACGACCGGCTTCTCACCGTAACCGGCGCGAACCACGCCGCAAAATCGCTTGACGAAATCCCGTACCTGCCTGTCGGAATCTTCAAGAGCCATCGCCTCGCCAGCGTCCCGCAAAGTTCGATCTTCAAGACGATGACCTCGAGCGGCACCACCGGCCAACAGGTCAGCCAGATTTTCGTCGACAAGGAAACCGCGATGCGGCAGACGCACGCACTTGGGCGTATCCTCGGTCACGTCCTCGGAGCGAACCGCCTTCCTATGATCATGGTCGAGACGTCGACGCTGATCACCGACCGCAAGCGCTTCAATGCCCGTGCCGCCGGAGTCTTAGGACTCGCAAACTTCGGCCGCAATCATTTTTACGCCCTTGATGAAGAGATGAAGCTCGATGAAGCCGGACTGCGGGAGTTTCTGGAAAAGCACGGCTCGCAGCCGTTTCTGATGTTTGGCTTCACCTACATGGTGTGGCAGTATCTGTACGAGCGAATTCAACGCCTCGGACTCGACCTTTCGAACGGCATCCTGCTGCACAGCGGAGGATGGAAGAAGCTCGAAGAGCTTGCCGTCAATAACGCCGAATTCAAAGGCCGCCTCGAAGCCGCCTGCGGACTACGCCGCATTTACAACTTCTACGGCATGGTCGAACAAGTCGGCAGCGTGTTTCTCGAAGGCGAGGACGGCTTCCTGTATCCGCCGAATTTCGGCGACATCATCGTGCGCGATCCGGTCACGCTCGAGCCTGCGCCGAATGGTAAGCCCGGCATCATTCAGGTGCTCAGCATCCTGCCTCGCAGCTATCCGGGGCATTCGATCTTGACTGAAGATCTGGGCGTCATCCACGGCGTTGACGATTCGACATGCGGCCGCCACGGCAAGCGATTCTCAGTGCTCGGCCGCGTTCCCAAAGCGGAACTGCGCGGCTGCAGCGACGTCCACGCGACGCAAGCGGGGCGCACGTGAACGCGAAACTGCTGGTCCCGGATTCCGGAACAGTCGACGTCCACGAACTGTGCGCGAAGCTGCGTGCGGCGAGCGGACGTCTCGAGCCTTTCCATCCATCGATCCTCGAATTTTGTGGCAATTTTTCCCGCGCGCTCTTCCACGATCCGATGGCGCGCCGATATGCGGAGTTGCAAGCGCTAGCGTTCTGGATGCGGAAGAGCGAGATGCAGCGGATGAAGACGCAGTTCGATTCGCTCGGTAGCGAGCAGACGCTGCTCATGCCGCGGGGCGTCGTGTTCCACATTCCTCCGTCGAACGTCGACACGATTTTCATCTACTCGTGGATCCTCTCAGTTTTAGCCGGGAATTCGAATATTATTCGCTTTTCCGAACGCGCCGGCGAAGCCGCTACGACGATCTGTCGCGTACTGGGCGAGACGCTCGCGAAGCATGATCCGGCGTTGCAGCAGACAACCGCGATCGTTCGTTATGGTCGCGATCGCGCAATTTCCTCGGCGATTTCCGCTTCTTGCGACGTCCGCGTGATCTGGGGAGGGGACGCAACTGTGAACGACATCCGCTCGCTGCCGCTGCCTCCGCATGCGACTGAGCTGACGTTCGCCGATCGCTATTCATTGGTCGTTCTGCGAGCCAGCGCGTATCTGGCGCTCGATGAAAAAGGCCGCCGCGATCTCGCTGCGCGATTCTATAACGACACCTTCTGGTTCGACCAAATGGCATGCTCCTCGCCGCGCACAGCGATCTGGGTCGGAAGCGCGGAAGACTGCGGCGAGGCGTCGCGCCAGTTCTATCCAGAGCTTGCACGCGAAGTGAAAACGCGCGGCCATGAGCTGCCCACCGGTCCGCGGATCAATAAGCTGACGTTCGCCTATCGCGCGATCCTCGACCAGCCGGCCATCGAACAACAGGAGTTGTACGGGCCGGAAATCACGACGCTCAAACTCGCAGATCTCGCCTCGGTTCGCCGCGAACACTGCGGGGGCGGATTGCTCTTTCAGGCCTGGACCACAACGCTCAACGATCTCTCCACCATCATCGAGCGTCGCGATCAGACCATCACTCATTTCGGATTCGCATCGAGCGAGCTGCGCGAGCTTGCTCGAACCCTCGGCGGCAAAGGCGGCGATCGCTTCGTTCCGATCGGCCAGGCGCTGACGTTCAATCGTTTTTGGGATGGCTACGATCTGCTCCGCGAATTCACGCGGACCGTGTACATACAGGTATGAGTCTCGAGCTGCGCGCGATTCCCGAATCCGGCAGCACGCAAGTGCGCCAGTTCCTTCGCGGCGTCTTCGACTCGCCTGACGACGCGCTGTATATCGCTCCGGCGCAGATGCATTGGAAATATTGGGAGCCGCATCCCAACTGGACGGGCTCGCGCAGCTACGCCTATATTGACGACGCCGGCGACATCGCGGCGCACGCTTGCGCGTGGCCGTTCGGCTTGCGCACCACCGATGCGATGCTCTTCGGCGCGCATCCGATCGACTGGGCCGCGGGAATGAAAATCCCCGGCGTGGGAGCTCTGCTGCTCCGCCAGATCCGCTCATTACGCGACATCAGTTGCTGTATCGGCGGCACGGAGATCGCACAGAAAGTCATCCGGCAAACCGGCTTTAAACCGGTCGCCACGATGAAGTCGCTCGCGCTCCCCTTGCGGCCGCTGCGGCAGGCGTTCACGCATCAGCGCGTCAATTGGAAGTTGCCCGCGCGGTTCGTTCGCAACACGGCTTGGAAGATGAAAGCGGGATCGCCGCCGCCGGACTGGTCTGCATCGATTGTCGAGGCTCATGAGATCCACGTCGGGTTGCTGCCTGCGCCCAGTGATGGGTTGGCTGTTCCCGTTCGATCTGTCGCGTTGTTCGAATATCTTGCGAAGTGCCCGACCGCGG
Source organism: Bryobacteraceae bacterium (assembly GCA_036502165.1). Lineage (GTDB taxonomy): Bacteria > Acidobacteriota > Terriglobia > Bryobacterales > Bryobacteraceae > F-183. The sequence continues at coordinate 3,093 of DASXZC010000264.1, read as the reverse complement.
ACTATCAAGTGTGGCTCGTCCGCCATGGCCGCGAACACCGTGGATATTTTCTGCTGAGCCTCGTTCCCGGTCAGGCTCGCATCGCCGATGCATGGGTGACCGCGCCCGCAGGCGTCGAAGAATGGCGCGCACTCTATGCCCTCGCGATCCAAGCGGCGCGCGAGCACCGCTCAAGCGCCGAGCTGACCACATCCGGGACGCTTGCAGTCGCGCTTGAAGGCGCGATCGCCTGCGGATTTCGCCAGTACACGGAAGAGCAGGTCATGATGTTCGATCCGAAAAAACAGCTCGCATCCATCGAGCGTTTTCACCTGCAGATGATCGACAACGACATGAGCTTCCTCCACGGCCATCGCCCTGATTATGTGACTTGAGCTGGCAGGTGGATTCCCGCGAGCGACTCCTTGCTGTAATCGAGATCGTAACTGCTAAGGAAAGGAATGCGGCGGATCTCGAATGGGTCGGTCGATCCGACGGAGTTGAAGCCGTACGTGCATGTGACGGCGGAAGCGAATCCGGCTTCGCGCACACAGCGGATCGCGGCGTCGCCAATGTCGATCGGGCGTCCATTGGGATAGCAGAAATGACGCACCGGAAAGCCGAGGCGTTCCTCCATGAATTGCTTGGCGCCGCGGATCTCGGCATCGAGTTCGACGGGATCCGGCACGCGCGAGAGGATCGGATGATTCTGCGTATGGCAGCCGACTTCGGTGCCCTCCGCGGCGACCGCTCGCAGTTCATCCCAAGTCATCGCTTGGCGACCGGCGGGCGGATTTGGCGGGATCTCGACTTTGCACAGACGGCCGAATTGCTCCATGAAGATGAGCCGCTCGGCGTTAGGAGTCCTTTTGAGCGTCTCCTTCAAAACGGAGATCGCTTCGTTCTTTTCCGCGGGAGTTCGCAGTTCCAACTCCATCGCGAGCGTTGGAATTCGAATCGAACTAAGGGAGGTGTGCCACAATCCGAATTCGATCTGATCAGGCCACAACCAGAGCCGCCCATCGGAAAATCCACCGACCGCGTAGACTGTTGCCGGAATCTTGTTGCGGCGGAAAACAGGATGGCCGTAATCGAGGAAGCTCTTATAGCCGTCATCGACTGTGATGGCGATCGCGTTATCCGGAAGCCGCTTGGTTCCATCAATCGCCTCGACGATGTCGGAAAGAGAAACCGGCTCAAAATGCCGCACGATATGTGAGCACATGGCCTGTAGGTTGGTTTCGTCCTGCTCGCCAAAGGAATGGAACATCAGGACGCCGAACTCGCGCCGGTGGCGATTGCGCAGGACCGCGAGTCCGCCCATTTTGTGCAGTGCGACTCGCGCCGCCTTCTTCCAGAACATAGTTGCGGGAATGACGCTCTTTTCAGCTTAACTGCTATCGGTCGCGCGTGGCGTTCCAAGCATCGGTGATCCACTTAGGCTCGTCTGGTTCCGAGGACTGGAAGTTCATTCCCACTGACCTCGACCATCGATGGATCCACGAGAATCCGCCGCGGCCGACGTAATCGTCGGGCATCTTGTAAGCCTCGTCTGCAAGCGCGCGGTCGAGTGAGACGAGCCGGTATCCGCGAGCCTTGATCATCACGAGAAGCCGCGGCATCATGTCGGCGTTCAACTGGCTCGCATGAATCAGCAGGATCTGCCGAATTTCATGTCCAGTAACGGCGATCGACCGTTGTTCGAAGAACGCAAAAATCGAGTCCATATAAGGCACGTAGGCATCCGCGACTCTTTGCGCGAGCGCATGATCGCCCTTCGCGAGGGCGACTGCGTAGACCCGCGCGAACATGTAATCGGAATCGTCGAGAGTCACAGGAGCGTTGCGATAGCCATGGGAGTTCAAGTAGTCGATCACCTCCTGCCGAGACTCGGCCGTTGCGCCGGCGTGCAGGAACGGATAGCGGAAGTAGCGCGGCTTAACACCCGTGACCTTCTCGATCGGATCCTCGGCGCGGCGGATACCGGCGATATATTTGTCGACTGGAGTCTCATTAAAATCGATGTGATCGAATGTGTGATTTCCGAGTTCGGCGCCTGCGTCGATCCAGAGTTTCAGTGCTTGCGCCTGCACATCAGGACATCGAGATCCGATCACGAATCCAGTGAGCGGAATTCGATTCTCTCGGAACGGCGTGAGCAGCTTCTTAGTCATTGCGAGCAGCGGCGCCGCTTGACAGCCGGAGTCGCCCCCGCGTGGCAAATCGTCGATCGTGATAGCTACTTCACGCTGATCAGCGGCGAAGAGCGGAAGCCCAAGCACCAGAACGAGTGCGATCCTCATTGGCGATCCTCCGCGAGGCGGTCAGCAGAACGCAGTGTTAAGGCAACGAATGTCAAAGTACCATTCGTGCATCCGCCGGTCGGGACTGTCGGAGCGCCTACGCAAAACAGATTCGGGTGATCATGTGTGCGGCCGTAGCTGTCGCACACGCTCTCGGTGGGATTTGATCCCATGCGCGTTCCGCCGCCGGGATGATCCTGATAGCCGCCATCTTCGATCGCGAATAGCTTGCCGTCATTTGCCTTCGCGATCCTCTCGAACACTTGGATAATGTGCTGGCGGGTTGCGCCGGTTCGAGCCTCGGCCGCCGCGTCGAGCTTATGTTCGATCTTCGGAAGTGGATCTCCGAACCGGTTCTTCGCGGTCGAATCGAGAGTCAAACGGCTCTCGCGATCGGGATGCGTATCGTAATACGCACGCAGGCGAGCAGTGCCCTTCGATGTCGCTCGAGCCTTCCAGTCATCCATCAGCGCGTCACCCAACAAGAGCTTGCCCGAGCCATCGCGCAGGCGCGGCTGGCGTCCCACTGAGGACTCCCAGATGCGCAGGTCATGACGCACGTATGGATCTTCCGGCTTGCATCGGAAGTACTGGCGCGACAGCAGCGCGTGGGTCTCATTCATGCCGGGATAGATCGTGTACGGCACTTCCATCTGCGCGGTGACCCAGTTGTGGCCGGTCATGTAACGGCCGACCAATCCGGATGAGCGATTGGCCAAGCCATGAGGAAATCGGGAGCAGGCTGAGAGCAGCAGCAGGTGCGAAGTCCAGGTATAGCCGGCGGCGAGGACAAAGTGTTTCGCCCGGTATT
>DASXZC010000263.1:0-4339 GCA_036502165.1 Bryobacteraceae bacterium | reverse complement strand
AGGGGGCGTCATCGACTTCACCAAAGCGCATTTTTTGACTCATCGGAAGGCGACGCAGTCCACTTGTTTAAGGACTAAGGACCCGTCCAAGATCTATTCCGTGAAATAGCCACTTTGTAGTAGTCTCTCCGCCTCTCCAAGGAAGGCGGTGGACTATGGCCGAGGAAATGACGGTTCACGAGTGTGATTGCGCAGCCTGCCGAAGTGGCGACCATCCGGACCGAACGGATCACCGGCAACTCAACCTGCTCCTGAGTCGGTTGGACGAACAGGAACGTCGCTGGGTGGCGGCGCGCGAGGCCAAGCGTGTCAGGGGGCGCTCAAACCGGTTCTTCCGCAGATTTGATGATGTAGCGACAGTCCCACCACCCTTGCGCAAATCGCCCGATTTGGTCTGGCAGCATGCAACAACGGGTTCGATTTCTTTCTGGCCCTCGGCTCGACAGACCCGGTCCGCATACATCAATCAGGCCGCGCGCACTCTGGCTCTCAGTAACTCGAAACCCGCTCGACCATACATTTGCCTCTTGATCGTCTTCAATCGATTCACTTGTCCTTCCACTGGACCATTGCTCCACGCCTCCGTCATTCCGGCTTGCACGGCCTTCTCATCCTGACGCAACGTCCGCGCAAAATTCCGGATCTCCGGACACGCCGAGGCATCCGCCTTCGTCAACCATGCCTGCAACGTCTGCGCGAGCAGACCCCGGATCATCGCGGCCAACTGAATTACCAGTTCCAACGCGCCGGTCAACTCGTCGTCGATACCGTTCAGGATCTCGACATGCACCCGCTCCTCGTCATCGCGTTCCTCCGGCTTGCGAATAATCGTGAACGCCAGTTGCTTGGCCGACGGCACACGCGGTACGGGAAGACTGGACGAATTCTTCGCAGCCGATTCGCCACCCATCGCAACGAGTCGCCGCCGAACGTACCGTCGCACTGCGTAATAGGACACGTCGAAGTCCTTCGCGACCAACTCCCGGTGCAATTCGGCGGCGTTTCGACAGCCTTCACCGAAACGATGATCGATGTGATCTCGATACCCGGATGCTTGTCCGAGGTTTGAAAGAGCCGATCGTCGCTCGGGGAAAGTTTCTTCTTGCAAATAGCGCGCGACGGTTTCGCGGTTGAGGTCCAGCATCTGTGCGATTTGGCGGATCGACTCGCCGTTCCGATGCAATTGGTGAACGCGATCGAACTGTTCGGCACGCGCCTGTCGTTTCGCCTCCCGCGCTTGTTCCCGCGCCGTGAGTGGCCGGGTTTCGGGTTGCTGACCCGCCTCGGGTTGTGACGGAACCTCCGGCAAACTTGGCGGAACGATTTCGGTCCCCAGGACGGGCGGCGGTATTGGGGCGTCCACAAAAGTTGGCAGTTCCCATTCATCGCTTGGACCCAGTGGATCACCCGATAATGGCGTTTGACTTTTCAGGTTCGCTTGAACGATTGTGCGGCGGCGATCCAGAAGCCGCTCCACCGCCTCACGCAAGTTCTTCAGCAGATGCCAGCGGTCCGCGACCTGCATCGCTTGCGGCGCGCCGTTCGCCGCGGCATTGGCATAGGCCGATGCGCGATCGCGGGTAATCACTTCCACGCCCGGATGCGCCTTCAGCCAGGCTTCGACCTCCGAACTCTCCCTTCCCTTCAGGATGTCGACGACCCGCCCGCGCTCCAGATCGATCAGAATCGTTCCGTAATTCTGACCTTTCCGGAGAGCGAAATCATCGATGCCGAGGCAACGAACCGGCGGTTCGAGATCGGCCGAGGCATCCGTGACGCGGCGCAGAATTGTGTCACCACTCGCCGGCAAAGCCAGTTCCTCGGCCAGTCGCGAGCCGGGTTCTCCACTGGCGACGAATCCGACCGCTCGATGAAGGTCCGCCAGGCGATTTGTCGAGCGGGCGTGAGCATCGACCAGCATGGGAAGACGTTCGCAGAAAATCGTGCGTTGGCAACCGGCGTTTGAACAGAAGAAACGACGCGCGAGTAAACGGAGGGCGAGCCGACGGCCGCCCATCGGTAGGTCCGCGATGGTCCGCCGGTAGCGACTGTGAACGCGGTCGGCAACGACGCCGCACTTCGGGCAGCAGGCAGTTGAAGAGTTCGGAGTCGCGGCAAGGACGACAAAGTCCGTGGTGATCGTGAAGTCCGTGATCGTGAGGCCAACGCCCGTAAAAAGCAAATCAATGAGAGACATGAGCGGCGATCCGTGCCGGGGTCGGGCGATTTTCCCGACATTCTAACGCCAGCTCATCATCAAATCTGCGGAAGAACCGTTTTGAGCGCCCCCTGACAGTCCGTGAAACCTTCAGCACCTCAGAAGAAGAGTTCGTCGGCCTGGGTGAAGTCAGTGCCGAAGCGGTCGTTGATCGTGTCAATCAACCGCGACAATTCGACCTTGGCATCCTTCGCCGTACCGGTGCCAACAGCGGTGGGGCCGGTGAACCGCAGGGAGTATTGCGTCCCGTCATGGATCAGGTCTTTTAGCCGAAGACTGGCGACCGCTCCGGCGCGGGCGGCGGTATAGATCAAGGTGGCAACAATGGCACGATCGCGTCTGCCGATCGCCGTCGTGGCGTCGATCGCGGCGAACCGAATTGATGAACGATCAACCTGTAGCTGATCGCCCTCTCGCGGACAAAGGGATTCGCTTGAGCCGCTTCCTGAATGAGACGACTTGACGCCGACTGTGGCAAAAACCCTACAGGGAGCCCTTCGATTGGACGCTGGTGTTTACAACGACCCCCGCCCAACCTCATCCAACCCAACCCTCCGAAGCCGAACACCGTCGGAGCGAAAGCCCCCTGGAAGGTGACATCCCTGGCGAGCCGAAACGGAGCCGTCTTTGGCGGAGTGCAGAGCGAGAGCGAGTCCGAGAGGCGAGCGTTCCAGGGATATAATTGTCACCTGTAAGGGCTTGCAGCGAAGACGCCGCCGAACTGTGCTTGAATCGTCTGACCATATCCGGCATGAAATCAAGCCAACAAGCTGTCACGCCATCATGCTTGCAGGAAAATGGGAATCGTAATGCCTATAGCCAGCTGTTGCATGGGTGAACCGTAAAGCCCAAAACCTACGGCTGTGGTGCCTCGGTTACAACCGCATCCGACTTGGCTTGTTGCTTCGGGAAATAGTAATTGCTGATCAAGCGGTTGACTTCGGCTGAGATCGTCCAGGGAAGCGTAATCGTGTCTGCGACGGCAGATAGGGGCAGGTCAATAGCCAATAAATACATCGCATCGAACGGAGCAAAGTCGAACTTGTTGCACCCTTGCTCGGCGTCTATCCGCACACCACCATAAACCTTGTTAGCGTCTGTTCCTGGATACCGGCGGAAATAGCTCTTCGGCGGGTCTTCAAGATTCATGACTGTCCCGCACCCGCCGCAGAGGAACACGTGGAAGCACAGACCCAACCCGGCAATCGTCCGGCAGGTCATCGATATGCCCTCTATTGGAAGGGCGTGAGAATAACACCGGATGCGTCGGTGTCAAGAGATAACCCCGCACTTGCACCTTTAGCCGCTTCCTCGGCGAAGCGAAAAGGCCGCAGGGATATGCAAAACAAGAACCGCCTTGTCAGGCGTAATCGATTATTCTTCCTCGAATCTTTTCCAGACGGATTTCAGTGCAAGAGAAGCTCGCTGATACCCGCATTGGTCAATAAGTCGCCCGGCAATTCCCAGTTGTTCAACCGCCTCCTCGCGCTTCCGCTCGGCGACGGCCACAGCAGCGAGCTCGATTCGGCAATTTACTTCGCTGAGACGAAGCCCGTCATCGCAGGCCCGTGTGAGAGCCTTGGCAACGTCCTGGCGCGCCAGATTGAAATCTCGGCGAGTCCGGTTGAGTCGTGCCCGCCCGAGATAACCGACGACGACGAACTCGGTATTTCGAACGCGCAGCAGTCCCTCGACGGCCGGTTCCAAGCACCGGCTCGCGCCCTCAAGATCACCGGCCAGCAGATAAGAACGGCCACGGGCGAGTTCGGCTAATATCCTCGGAAGGCCGTGTGGCGGTATGGCGTCGACCAGGCGTTCGATTTCGCGGCTTCGAAGTTCTTCTTCGAGCCACTCATGCCGGTCGATCAGATATTCGCAGTAATACGCTTGGTGCGAAGCGACAATATCAGAAAAAACTCCTAGATCATGTTCGGTCAATTCCCACATTTGATGGAACGCCCGTTCCGATTCCTCCCATCGTCCCGCAACGTGCAAGATCATCGCGTGGACTCCAAAGGCGACCACCAAGGCCGGTGCTTCGTGTGGGAAATGCGCCTGCATTAACCGGAGGCACTCTGTCGAATGCCGCAAGGCGGTCGGGAGGTTGCCAACCAACATATG
>DASXZC010000262.1:0-7716 GCA_036502165.1 Bryobacteraceae bacterium | reverse complement strand
CTATCCAGTCGGCGGCCGAAGCGCTCCGACGCGCGCAGTTAGAAATGTTGAGGACCAACTCATGGCGAGCGCAACCGAAGTATTGGGCCACCTACCTGATCACAGGGAGGACCAGTTGAATCCATTGACTGGCGCATCGAGAGCTCAAGAGAGCCCGATGCCTGGCATGTCCCTTCCGCTGGCCGCAGCCGGCGATGGCAGCATGGAATCGTGGACGGACCTCGTTACCCGTTTGCAGGCGGGCGACGCTACGGCGATGGCCGAATTGTATCAAGTGTTTGCCAAAGGGATACGCTTTTATCTGTGCCGCCAGGTCGGCCCACAGGAACTTGACGATCGCGTTCACGACGCCTTCCTGGTAGTCGTGCAGTCCATCCAAAGGGGGGAACTTCGCGATCCCCGGCGTCTGATGGGGTTCGTTCGAACCGTCGTCCGCCGCATGGTCGCGTCGCAGATCGACCGCGAAATCCAAAACCGAAGGGAATCGCTCGATGTGGATCACGGCGAGCGGATCGCCGATCAGCGCGCCAACCCCGAAAAGAACGTCATCCTGCGTCAGAAGGTCAATCTGATTCGCGAAATTCTGGCCGAGATGCCGGATAAGGATCGCGAGATCCTCGACCGCTTTTACGTGCAGGAACAGCTCCCCGAGTTCATCTGCACGGAGATGAATCTATCGATCACTCAGTTCCGCCTGTTGAAAAGCCGGGCGAAGGCCCGTTTCGGCGAGATCGGTAAAAAAAGACTACAACCAACGACAATTTGTGAGGATTCAGTGAGAACTTTCGGCTGATGTCCGCACTATATTACTGAAGGACGGTCGGAGAACATGGACGTGTTGGACCGGATGGGGAACCAAGGCCATCCCGAAGAGGATCACCTCGAACGATATGTAATGAAAACCTGTTCAGATACGGAGATGGAGGCGGTCGAAGAACATCTCCTGGTGTGTGAACAATGTCAAACCCGATTGCACTGTGCCGAGGAATGGGTGGCGCTCATGAAGTCCGCCTTGCCGCTTGGCCCAAAAAGGAGCAAAGTCCGGCGCTGGCCCTTTAAATTCGATTACCTGTTTACCCGGCCGTTCGCAATGGCGGGCTGCGCGGCAATTGCTGTTCTCTTGTGCGCCGCGCCGATCCTCATGCGCGACGGGCCAGGCGAAGATCAACTGGTGGCTCTGACCGCGAACCGCGGCGCCGACGAACAGGGGATCGCCTCTGCGAAGGCGGCCAATCGTCTGATCCTCGTGCCGGATGTCAAAGGCCTCGTGGGACCGCTGGTGCTCGAAGTCGTCGACTCGTCGGGCATGGCGGTGTTCTCGCAAGCCTTGCCGACGGCCGATCCGCGAGTGCGTCTCGATCACAGACTGAAACCGGGGCAGTATTGGGTCCGGATCAATTCCGCTGAAGCGGACTCTCCGAATCTGCGCGAGTCGAGCCTCCGCATCGAATAGGCTTCGCTACTGGCGGAGCAAGCTCCAGCCGAGCAGTAGCCAGGCCGCGAGGAACGCGACTCCGCCGAGGGGTGTCACCGCGCCCAAGGCTCGCGTGCCGGTTAACGCCAGCAGGTACAGCGAGCTCGAGAACAACAGGATCCCCGCCAGCAGCAGCCAGCAGATCAGATCCGCGCGGGGCTCGCGCAGCTTCGCCATCGACGCCACGATCAGCATCCCGAGCGCGTGGATGAAATGATAGAAGACCGCCTTTTCCCAAACTTCGAGTGAGTAGGAATCGAGCCGTTCTTTGAGGGCATGGGCGCCGAAGGCTCCGAGTCCTACAGCGGCGGCAAGCAGGAACGCGGCGAGAGCGGCGAAGGGCACAATCCGATTACAGCACTGTTCGCCAGCGTGTGTCCGAGCCGACCCATAAGTCCTTGGTGATTTTGCCGTCGGCGGGCGGCATCGACAGCACGGTCGTCTTAATCAGGATCAGTGCCTCCGAAAAATCGGTCATCTTCGTGTTGCTTCGGAACAGACCGCCGATCACTGGCAAGGTCATCAGTCCAGGAATTCCGCCTAGCGTGACTGCGTCGGTGCGGGATACGAGGCCCGCCACCACGACCCAATCGGCGGTGTTCACCCTGACCTTCGCCTCCAGCTTCTTGTCGGTGATTGACGGGATTCCGTTCGACGTGGTCGTGCCCAGAGCCTTGAACTCGGCGGAGAGATCGAGGCTCACCTCCTCGATCGAATGGATCGCGGGTGTGATCTTCAAGACGATTCCCAGATCCTCGAAGGTCATGCTCGGTATCGACCCGATGCCGGGCGTGACGCCTGAGAATTGCTGCGAGGGAATCGGATATTTGTCGCCCACGTGGAACGTCGCGGCCTGACCATCAACGACCGTGATACTGCTGCGCATCAGGGAGGTCGCCTCGCCCTCGGTCGCGTTCGCGAAGATCGTCGCGCCGGTAAATCCGATCCCCAGAAAGGTAGTGCCGCCGCCGAAGGTGAGGAAGTTCGAAATCGACGACGGGTTCTCCCAAGTGACACCCGGAGTCGGGCTCGCTCCGAAGTTCACGAGGTTCGAGGTGGTCATCAGGCCCAACCCCCAACTGCGTGATTTGCTCTTGTCGAACGTGATCAATTCGATTTCGATCGCGACTTGCGGCTTGTAGCCCAAAAGCTGTTGCAGAATCGCCCCGGCGATTCGGACGCGCGAGTACGGTCCGCGCAGCAGCATCATCCGCTTGCCGGGATCGAGGACCGCCTGGCGGATCTCGAGTGACTGCTGGACAGCTTGCAGCAATTCCTGCGCCTCCTGTACAGTCGACCGCTGTGGAATCAGGAACGCCTCTTCGGCGGCCGGCTCATATTCCCTGCGCTTTTGTTGCGAGTCGGTGGCGGCGAACAGGACAGTTTCCGAGACGGGAACGATGAACGTATTGGTCGCGGCCTCGAGCATATGAAGGGCGTCCTCATAGTTCTCGTTGTCGATGTCGAAGCGAAGCGTCGTCGATGGGGCATTGACCAGGTCGCGATCGAGGACGGCCTTATATCCGAACTCGTGCGCTACGGCTGCATAAAGAGTTTTGACGTCGCCGCGCAGATGGAAGCTGCGGTTTCCTCCCGTGAAAGGCTTCAACCGCATCGGCGGAGCCCACTGGCGCGCGGCTGCGACATCGCGGTCGCTGATCGAGGTGATCACCGTGCCTTCCCAGGCGTCGTTGTGAACGTCGCCGCCGTCATCCGTTGGTTCGCTTCCGGCGACGGCCGTCACTAATGGATGGGGCACAGGTGCAAGCGTCTTGGCCATTGCTGCGCGCTTGACTGCGGCCCGATTCGCCCACAACCCGTACGCCTGCTTGAAGCGTCCTTTCACTACGGCGTGGAACACCGACTGCCCGCCGGATGCAATGGTGGCGATGGCCAGGAAAGCAACGATAATCCGCAAGTACCTGGCAGTCAATGTGTTAGATGGATTTTCCACAGCCTGATGGGGGACTTGTCCTGGCGGACGATCCCTCTCATGAGATCTGACGCTGATTCGGCGGCATCCGTGCAGAAGGGCGTGCTCAGGACAATGCTATTGCCCTATGGGGATCTGAGGTTCGAGCCGATAGAGCAGGAAGAGCCATATGTCGAATTTTTCCGCCACCCAAGCCGCGTTCGCGCCGGCAGTTCCTCAAACCTACGAAGATCTAGGGATCCCGCAGACGATCGTGCTCGACCTGATGCTGCGACGTATGTTGATGGACGGCTTCAGCAATCTGCAGCGTTTGAGCAACTGTTTGAAGCTGTCGATGCCGGTGATCGACCTCTGCTTCCGCCACATGCGGCAGCAGCAACTGGTGGAAGTGAAAGGCATGCTCGGGAACGACTACCAGTTCACGCTCTCGCAAGCTGGCAAACAGCTCGCCTCTGAGCGATTTCAGGTGAACCAATACGCTGGCCCGGCGCCGGTGTCGCTGAACGACTACCATGCTGCGACCCAGGCACAGGCCGCGCGCGTCGATGTCGACCAGCGGATCCTGAAGGCGAACTTTTCCGATCTGGTCGTTTCCGATTTCCTGCTCGACCAATTGGGTCCTGCGCTGATTTCGCAGACTTCCATTTTCATTTACGGCCCGTCGGGAAACGGCAAGACGAGCATCGCCGAGCGGATGCTGCGCGTCTATCAGGACGGCATCCTGATTCCGTACGCGATCGAAGTCGACGGGCAGATCATTTCGCTTTATGACCCCGTCGTGCACACGCCGCTTGACGAGAACGATCCTGATGTCGACCAGCGTTGGATCCTGTGCCGCCGCCCTTGTATCGTTGTCGGCGGCGAGTTGATTCCGAGCATGCTCGAGCTGCGGCTCGACGAGTCCTCTGGATTGTACGCGGCGCCGCTGCAGTTGAAGGCCAACAACGGCATCTTCATCATTGACGACTTCGGCCGCCAGTTGATGTCCCCGCGCGATCTGTTGAACCGCTGGATCGTGCCGCTCGATCGCAAGGTCGACTACCTGACCCTGCGCTACGGCGTGAAGTTCCAGGTGCCGTTCGAGTTGATGGTGGTCTTCTCGACGAACCTCGATCCGTCCGATCTTGCGGACGAAGCGTTCCTGCGGCGTATCCACAACAAGATTTATGTGGAGGCCGTGGACGCAAATTCCTTCGATCAGATTTTCCAGCGCGTCATGCAGGCGCGCCGGTTGCAGACGGATCACGACTCAAGCGAGTTCCTACGGCAGTTGTGCCTGCGCGAAGGCCGCACGGAGCTGCGCGCGTGCTATCCGAATGACATTGCGAACATCATTATGTCGATTGGGAAGTACGAGGGGCAGCCCCCGGTGATCACCAAGTCGAACCTCGAGCGCGCCGCGAATCTGTACTTCGCGAAGGGTTAACGCGCGCCCGCCGCGGAAACCGCGGGTTTTTCGAGTTTCAATTTCCGCTCCATGAATTCGGCGATCGCTTCATCCACTTTTAACTGATTCGCGTGGCGCATCATGTGATGCGTGTCGTCCACGATCACCAGCGTCTCAAGGGGTACGGGCATCGAGTCGAGGCGGCGGATCAGGTCGATCGACTGATTGAATCGGACGTTCCGGTCGTCATCGCCATGGATGAACAGCACGGGCGACTTCCATCCTGATACCCACGCGATCGGCGACGACTTGTACGCCAACGCGAGCGCCTTCTCGGCATCCGGAATCTTTTCGAAGCGGTCGGTCGTTGTGCTCAAACGTCCCTGTTGCGTCCAGTCATGGACGCCGTGGATGTCGACTCCCGCTGCGAACAACTTCGAATCCTTCGCGAGAGCCATCGCCGTCAGGAATCCGCCATAGGATCCGCCGTAGATGCCGATGCGCGCCGTGTCGACTTGCGGTTGATGCGCGAGCCACTCGCCGCCGGCTTTGACATCGAGGTACTCGGAAGCTCCCGCTGCGCCGCCGTCGTGGGGACGTTGGAAGTCATAGCCGTATCCGATTCCGAGCCGGTAGTTCACGCTGAGGACGACGAATCCGCGGCTCGCGAGATATTGATTGAGCGCGTAGCAATTCGTGTAGTAATCCATGTAATGCCAGCCGAGCAACATCTGCCGCGACGGTCCGCCGTGGACGAACAGGATCGCCGGCTTCTTCCCCGATCCGCTGCCCGGTTCCTCAAAGAGCTGCGCATGGACGGTGACGCCGTCGGAGGATTTGTAGATCACTTGCTTGGGAGTAATCATTTGGCGGGCGGGCAGATCCGAAGGGATCAAGGTGCTGGCAACAACTGTCGCCGTGCCGCCCGCAGCGGGTTTGACCGTTAACACGGAAGGGCGCGAAGCCGTGGCGCTGAAGTAGGCGATCATCGATCCGTCGCCCGTGACGACGGGCTCAGTCTCGATCCCCTCGCCGGGAGTCAGCACTTCGATGCCGGCTTTGTCGACGGCCGAGCGGACCAGGTGGCGGCGGTCGACATCCAATTTATCGCTGCCCGCGTTGGCGAAGAACACGATCGTGTTCCCGTCGGATGACAACTGCGGCTGTTCAACTTCGAATGCGCCGGGAGTCAGCAGCAGCGCATCGCCGCCGTTCTCGGGAACCGAGTACATGTGCGGCCAGCCATCCTGATAGGACGAGAAGACGATGCGGCCGAGGGCCGCCCAGTGCAGTTCCGAACCTCGTTGAGCTGAGCCGCGCTCGGTGTGTGGCGACTCCCAGATTTTCTTTGCGGCGTTAGGGGCGCAGGCGGCTTCACAAGTCCAGATCGACCAGGGGACAATCTGCCGCTCGAGAATCGGCCGAGGCGCACCGCCAGCGCCGGGAGTTCGTATGAATGCGATCTTCGTTCCATCAGGCGACCATCGAGGAGAATGATCACGCGTGAAGGATGCCGCGACCCACTCAATCGCTTTGCCGTCGCGATACACGCCGATGAAGCTGTGATCGCCACGATTCGCAGTGAACGCGAGCGCGGAACTGTTGGGCGACCACTCGAGGTCGCTCACCGTTCCGCGCGTAGTAAACAGCGCCTTCGATTTCGCATCGCCGTCCACCGATGCTTCGAACGCCTGACCGCCATGTATGTAGGCGATCTTCTTTCCATCGGGCGAGATCACCGGATGATCTCCTTCGCCGATCAGCTTCGGAGTTCCGCTACCAGCGAATGGAATCGACCACACCGACACCTTCACAGGCGTCGTGCTGAACGCCGGATTCACGGGCAGACCGGGATCCCAATTCGCACCATGATCGCCGCCGCGGACGAAGACTACGAGCTTCCCATCGTGTGAAAGCTGGACGCTGGTCAACTCCTGCCCATCGTCGTCGGCGTAGCTGGTGAGCTTGCGCGGCGCAAAGTCCGGACCTTCGGCGGCGTAGAGGTTCCGCACTCCGCTGGCGTTGACGGCCCAGGCGATGTGGGATCCGGTGGCGGCGGCCGCCAGTTCGTTCGGGAAGGGATAGCTGGTGACTTGTTGGAGTGTGAACGTCTGCGCGGCGGCGAACCCCGCCATTACGGCCATCGAAACAAAAGCACGTCTCATGCGCGCGATGATATCACGCGAGAAGGCGAACCTGATACGATGCGATTTCATGAAACGCACCGCCGCGCTGCTTGCGCTCATCACCATCGCACCCTTGATTCTTGCGGCTCGTCCGCGCTGGACCTCAGCGGAAGCCAACGCCTGGTATGCCAAACAACCGTGGCTTGTCGGAGCCAATTACATTCCCGCGACTGCGATCAACCAGCTCGAGATGTGGCAGGCGGATTCCTTCGATCCGGCGCGCATCGACAAAGAACTCGGATGGGCGCAGGCGATCGGCATGAATACCATGCGCGTGTTCCTGCACGATCTCGTGTGGAAGCAGGATCCGGCAGGGTACAAGAAGCGCATCGACCAATTCCTCGCGATCTCGGCGCGCCACGGCATACGGCCGCTGTTCGTGCTGTTCGATTCTTGCTGGGATCCCGAGCCGAAGCTTGGCAAGCAGCACGCGCCGGTACCGGGAGTCCACAATTCGGGATGGGTGCAAGGACCGGGCGCCGCGGCGCTAAAGGATCCCGCACAGTCCGCGCGTCTTGAAGCTTATGTAAAAGGAGTGGTCGCGGCATTCGCGAACGATCCGCGCATACTCGGCTGGGATCTTTGGAACGAGCCTGACAATTTCAATAGCAGCAGCTACGGCAAGACTGAGCCGTCGAACAAACGCGAACTGGTTCTGGCGCTACTTGCGAAGACGTTCGACTGGGCGCGTTCGGCGAATCCATCGCAGCCCTTGACCAGCGGAGTCTGGACCGGC
>DASXZC010000261.1:0-11870 GCA_036502165.1 Bryobacteraceae bacterium | reverse complement strand
GCGAAGACCACCGGCCCGTCGAAGGATCCCGATGCGGAAGCTCCGACGACCTGAAAATCGTCCTTCAATTTCAGTGCGTGATGAACGCCGTCGGGCATCGTGTACGCGAACGCGGTCTTGTCGCCGATGTGCGATCCGGTGGTGACTTCGAAGGTTTGGAAGTAACTGCCTGCAACAGGCTTCAATCCGAACGATTTGAACTTGCCGGCGATGAAATGCGCGGCCTTGTCGAGCTCGGGTGTTCCGGTAGCGCGTCCTTTCAGTTGGTCGGACGCGAGGTACTTGACGTCGTTCAAATAAGTCTGCGGATCGACGCGTGTATCAGCGGCAAACCCGAGCGCCGCCGTGGCGAACAGCGCAATGACGTTTCGGCGAAGGGCCACGCTATTTGACGGCTCCGGGAATGGTGACTTCGCAGCACTTCTCACCGGCGTTCTTGGCGGTCTTCTGATAGCCGAGCTCAAATTCGATGCGGGCTTTCAATTGATCCCAAGTCGAGCCTTCGATCGGGCGGCCGTTCAGGAACAACGTCGGAGTGCGGTCGACACCGAGCGCGAATCCTTCTTCCATATTCTTGCGGACCTCGGGCTCAGTGGCGGACGTCTCCATGCAGCGGGTCAGTTGAAGCGTGTCGAGCCCCTTGGTACCGGCCCATTCGAGGATTTTCGAATCGACGTTCTCGGGTGTGATCTCGGGCTGCTTGTCGAAGATCCAATCGTGGTAATCCCAGAAAGCTTCCGGATTCGCGCGGAACACGCAGCGGCCTGCGACGGCGGATTTCATCGACCACGGATGGATGCTCGTCAGCGGAAATTCCTTGTAGTAAACGCGCACATCGTTGGCGAATTCCTTCGGCAGTTTGTCGCGGAGGGTCTTCGCCTCCTCGCGGCAATAAGGACATTCGAAATCGCTGAAGATGACGATCGTGACCGGCGCACCCGGAGTTCCGAAGCTCGGCATCAGATCCGTCTTGAGGTGATCGATGTTCCGCTGGAACGGGTGCTTGTCCATCATGAACACGTTGCCCTGGATGAAGCGCTTGCCGTCGGGAGCGAGATAGTAGAGGCGCTGCAGTACTTCGCGGCCCTGATAGATCGCGGCGACGGAGAATTCCTGAAAGCCGGGAAGATACGCAGAGGGTTTCGGATCGCCGATCTTCAGTTCGAGGTCCTTGGGCCACATCTCGATGTTCTTGACGTATTCGCCCACGGCGGCTTTATCGAAGGGGATTTTCTTTGCGGGCGTCATCGGCGCTGCGGCGGGCTTGATGGTGACGGGCGGCTTCGGTTGCGCGATCACAGTGAGCGACGCGAGCGAGAACGATATGAGTAGGGTGCGCATGAATTTCGTGGCTCCAATTTTGAAACTGCGGGGGCATTACATCACGGGGCCGATACGCCAGGGGACAAATTCCTTGTGCCCCAGCCGCTCGGCGCAGGTCCGCTCGCCCGAGGCGACTCTGAGGACCATGTCGAAAATCTCCTGGCCCACCTGGCGAACCGTCGCCTCACCTTCCGCAATCCGTCCGGCGTTGATATCCATATTGTCGCGCATCCGTTTATAGGTAGCGGAATTGGTGGCGATCTTAATCACCGGAATGGTCGGGAATCCGATGGCCGAGCCGCGTCCGGTCGTGAACGCGATCAGGTTGCACCCTCCGGCGGCGAGTCCGGTGAGCGATGCCGGATCGTACCCGGGCGTATTCATGAAGACGAAGCCAGGGCCGTGAATGGGCTCCGCGTAATCGACGACTTCATTTAAGTGCGAAGTGCCGGCCTTGGCGACCGCACCGAGGGATTTCTCGAGGATGTTGGTCAGTCCGCCTTCCTTGTTGCCGGGCGATGGATTGTCGTCGAAGCTGCCGCCGAAGCGGTTCAAATAGGTCTTGTATTGCTTGACCATCGCGAGCAGTTTCTCGCCGACTGCGCGATTGCGTGCGCGCTTGACGAGCAGATGTTCGGCGCCGAAAATCTCAGTTGTCTCGGCGAGCACGGCGGTCGCGTGAATCTCCGCGAGCAAGTCGGATGTGTAGCCCAGCGCCGGATTGGCAGTGATTCCGCTGAACGAATCGGAGCCGCCGCAGTTGAGGCCCAAGATGATTTTCGACGCGGAAATTTCCGAACGCTTCTCGGCCGCAGCGCGCTCGATGAAGGTAGCGATCGCCTTGCGGGAAGCCTCGACTGTGGCGCGCGTGCCGCCGGTATCCTGCAGAGTCATGCCGATCAGACGCTCCGAACGCGCAGTGCCCTTGCCGAGGTAATGATCGATCTGATTGACTTCGCACCCCAATCCTAAAATGATCGCGGAGGAGACGTTCGGGTGATCGAGCACTCCCGATAAAGTGCGGCGAAGCTGATCGGTATCTGGCCCGAGCGTCTGGCCACAGCCGTCACCGTGAGGGAAAGCGACCACTCCGTCGACGCCCTCGGGGAATTTGAAGTCGCGATAGCTCTCGGCGATCCACTCGGCGGTGTGGGCCGCGCAGTTCGAGGCCGCGACGACGGCGATGTAGTTGCGCGTTCCGGCGCGGCCATCGGCGCGCTGATAGCCGAGAAACGTGGGGATGTTCGACGGCATCGGCGGCAGCGGATGATCGACCGTCGGGAACTCGTAGTCGAAATGCACTTCCTCAAATCCGACGTTGTGCGTGTGCAGATGTTCGCCCGCGTGGATCGCTGTCTTCGCGCGTCCAATCATCTGGCCGTAGCGCAGCAGCGTCTCTCCGGCATTCATGTCGAACAGCGCGACCTTGTGCCCCGCGGGCACGGCACTGCGCACCGTCAGTTCGAATGGGCCGACCTTCAACTTCTGGCCGGGACTCAGCGGCACGCGCGCGATCGCGACATTGTCATTCGGATGCAGATGGATCGCGGAGTTCTCGGCGGTCGGCAACTTCGATATTTCAAGCAGACTCAAAATGCATTACCTCAATAGGACAGTTTCGTTGATCTGTTCGCCTTTGTGGACGTGGAGCTTGCCGCCCTCGATCGGATGGATCCAATAGCCGCTTGTGTCAGTGGGCGTGGGGATCGCGGCGGGACCGTCAACGACAACAAAATTGGACGTTTCGACACCCGGCAGCAGGCGTCCGATGTGGACGTGCACTTGGCATTGCGTGCGCACATGATCGCCGTTGTAAGCGACGCCCCAATCGCCTTTCGGATAGAGTTCGCGAGCCTTGGCGATGGCGGCGGTCCACAATTCGATTTGGGTAGCGGACGGAAGGTCGGCCATACGATAAACGCCCATCGAATGGGCTCGCGGCAACACCAACAGACGGTTTGGCTTGCGCGGATTGGCGTCCTTAAGAAAAAACACGATTTGGTCCGGGGGCTGCTTTTCGGCCTCGACGCAAAGGCTGCATTGGCGAGCCTTCATTGTCTCAGGTTGAGACGGATCGCAATCGCATTTGGTATCGGCGGCGGCGAGAGGAATGGCCGCCACAGCCAACAGCAGGAGAGTCGCCCAGCGCACCATTCACTCCAATTATACGCGCCTGTGTAAATAATCTTGTCACGTTCCACAATTTTTCACTACGCAGTCCACATGCGGCCTTTGGCTGCCGGAGGAACTCTTTTTGATTCTGCGAACCGTTGTCCTTGCAACCCTGATTGGCGTCGCCACAGCAGCCGCCGGTCCTATTCAATACACTCTCACCGCACCCGCGATCACAACCGGGAGCGTTCTGGCCGACGCCTTCAGTTTGACGTTCACGTCGCCTACGATTCTTTCGAGCACCACGAATCTGATTACGCTCGGCACCTTGTCCGTGCCAACCCCGTTTGATGCGAACTTCCCCACGCTGGTGAATGCGAACCTGTTTCCCACGGGTGTTGGCAGCTTGGCGATCAGCTTCAATGGACCTCCGGGAAGCGGCACCGAGATCGGCAGCATGCTGGGGAGCGTTGCCTTCGACCATACCGGCGTCTACTCGGTGAACTGGCAGATCGTTGCGAACCCAACGGCGGGCGACAGCGTGACGGGAACTCTGACGATCACCGATTTGGCGTCCATTCCTAGTCCGACGCCTGAGCCATCGACGTTTGCGTTCGCAACGAGCGGACTCGCACTGGCGGCCCTCGTGCGGCGCCGGTACCGCTGAACGCCTCGTTGCTAGACTGGTTCTGTTTGCTTTCCCGCAGTTCCATTTTCCGCATCAGCCTGTTTGCCGTTCTCGCTTTCCTATACCTCGCTGGACTGTCGCGCGTGGGCATCTTCGGCCCCGACGAGCCGCGTTATGCGGCAATCGGGGTCGCGATGGCGCATTCCGGAGATTGGATCACTCCGCGATTATGGGGACATCCGTGGTTTGAAAAATCTCCGCTGCTGTACTGGCAAACGGCGATCGCAACGCTGCTGGGCTTCGGTCCGGAGACGGCGCCGCGCTTACCTGTGGCGCTGACCGCGCTCGGCCTTGTCGTCTTCCTCTTCGTTTACCTGAAGCGGCGCTTGAGCTGCGCGATCTCGCTGCACTCATCGATTCTGCTCGCGGGCGCAGTCGGATGGCTCGCGTTCGGAAGCGTGGGAGTGACTGATGTCCTGCTCACGGCCCATCTGACGGTGAGCGTACTTCTCGCGGTGTTCGGCGGACCCGCGTGGCTCGTGGGCGTCTTCCTCGGACTGGCTGCGCTCGCCAAAGGACTGGTGCCGTTCGCGCTGTTCATCCCCGTCCTCTGGTGGCTGTACCGGTCGAAGCGGTTGCGCGATTTGATCCCGATTTCGATCGCGTGCCTGATCGTCGCCGGGCCTTGGTACGCGGCGGTGACGTTGCGGCATGGACACGCGTTCTTCGACGAGTTCATCATGAAGCACCACTTCGGACGCTTCGCCGACCCCTCGCTGCAACACGTGCGTCCGTTCTGGTTCTACATTCCAATGTTTGCGGGCGCGTTGCTGCCTTGGACGGGACTGATTCCCTTCGGCCTCGGCGGACGATTGAAGGATCCGCGGCTGCGATTTCTCACGGCATGGGTGTGGTTTGGATTCGTCTTCTTCTCGATCTTCAAGAACAAGCTGCCGGGCTACATTCTTCCTCTTATGCCGATCGCGTGCATTCTGATCGCGGCGGCGCTCGAGGAATCCCAATCCGCGGTAGCGCCGATCCTCGCGATCACCGCGGCGTTGCTCATCGGCTTCGGTTTACAGATCCTCCCGGCGCTTCCACAGATGCTGACGGAGGGATTCACGAAGACAGCGCTGCCGGCGGTTCAGTGGTGGGATTGGGCGATCGGGATCGCCGCAGGAATCGGCATCTGGTGGATCGCGCGCCGGGGACGCACGACCATCGCGCTGTGCTGCGTTTCCGCAATTGTGCTGGCTGGACTGGCGTGGGTGAAGTTCAGTCCTTTGGCGATCGACGTCGATCGAGCGGCGAGTGCGCGCGGTGTCTCGCGGACTGCCTCGAAGGATGGTTGCGTCCACCCCGCCGATCGCGATCTTCGCTATGGGCTTTCGTATTATTGGGGATTCGAAGTGCCCGAATGCAACGATGAGACGCTTTCGAAACGGATTCGCAAGCCTTAGCGTTCTAGATGCTCGCGCGCGATTCCTGCGAAATTCCGCGTGAGGACCGAATTCGCGCCGGTCTTGATGCCGAGGTCGATCGTCGTGCGTCCGCTCGACTGAACAGGCCGGTACTCGGCTCCAGGGATAATGATGTTCGAGACGCATTGAGGCGCGAGCGAAACTCCGAGTCCGGCGGCGACCAGGCGGACGAGGGTCGCCCATTGCGGAGCGTCCTGCACGATGTTCGGACGGAAGCCTTCCTTCTCGCAGCAGGCGATCGTGCGATCGAACGCCAAAGGTCCATGGCGGCGCGCGAACAGCACGAACGGCTCGGCGCGCAGATCGCGGACCCGCAATGCCCGCCTCGTTCCGGCGAGTGAATGCTTGCGCGGAAGAACGGCAACGAAGCGTTCCTCGAGCAGCGTTCGCATCTCGACACCAGGGCTCGGGTCGCCGTCGCGCAGGAACGCCAGATCGAGAGTGCCATCAAGCAGCGATGCGATTTGGACGGCCGTCGACAATTCCCTCAAGCGCAGTTCCACCTTCGGATAGCGGCGGCGATAACTCTCGATCGCATCGGGCAGGGCCGTAAACATTACGGATCCTGAGAATCCGACGGTGAGCGTTCCCTCTTCTCCGCGACCCAGGCGGCGGACTTGCGCAAGATCGTCCTGCACCTTATCGAGCGTGCTGCGTGCACGCTCGGCGAGCAGTTGTCCGGCGAGAGTCAACTTGACGCCGCGCGTCGAACGGTCGAACAGCCGGTGCCCCAGCAACTGCTCGAGACGCTTGATCTGCTGGCTCAGCGGCGGTTGAGCGATCCCCAGTCGTTCGGCGGCCTTGCTGAAATGCAGCGTGTCGGCGACGGCCAGGAAGTAGCGCAAGTGTCGCAACTCGATTTGTTCGTCCATATCTCTATCATATGAATCAGTAGCTTTCAGCTATTGGACACGCGTAGCGACTTTGCCGTAGCTTCAAGATATGGAAATCAAGATTCGGGAATTCCATCCAGGCGACGAAGCTGCCTTCCGGCGATTGAACGAGGAGTGGATCACCCGCTACTTCGTTCTCGAAGCCAAGGACTCCTATTCGCTCGAGCATCCGCAAGAGGCCATCCTCGATGGCGGCGGGCGCATTTTTCTTGCCTTCGATGGCAATGAAGCTGTCGGATGCTGCGCCTTGATGGCGCTGGCGCCTGGCGAGTTCGAAGTAGCGAAGATGGCTGTGACCGAAACGCGCCAGGGCTTCGGCATTGGACGCAAGCTACTGCAGCATGTCGTCGACGAAGCTGAGGCCTCGGGGGCGACCCGCCTGTACCTGGAAACAAATCAGAAATTGGTCACCGCGATCACGCTTTATGAGTCACTCGGCTTCCGGCACTTAAGGCGGGAAGAGATCACGCCGTCGCCATACGCGCGGGCCAATGTTTATATGGAGCGGCGGGCTCCGATCTTGATTTCAAGTCCGCCAGAGTGATAACCTTTTGTTGCCTTGAAGAGCAACTCACGCCGCCGATTTGGCCGAACTTTGGCGGGCGCCGCCGCCGCGGGATTGGCCGCCACTTCCGTGTCACAGAATGCAACGGCCGCGACGCCCTCTCCGAGCCTGCTTCGATTTCCTGACAACTTCCTTTGGGGCTGCGCCACGGCCGCCTATCAGATCGAAGGCGGAGCCGATGCCGACGGGCGAACTCCGTCGGTCTGGGATAATTTCTCTCACACGCCGGGCAAGACATTTCACGGCGAAACGGGCGATGTCGCCGACGATTCTTACCATCTTTATAAGGAAGACATTCAGCTTCTGAAGAACCTCGGCACGACGGTGTACCGGTTCTCGATCTCGTGGTCGCGAGTCTTTCCGGATGCGGTGGGAAAGGCTAACCAGAAGGGTCTCGACTATTATCAGCGTGTCGTCGACGAATTGCTGCGCAATGGGATCGCTCCGTACGTCACGCTGTTTCATTGGGATCTTCCGGCGGTTCTGCCCGGCGGTTGGCAGAATCGTGCAACATCGAAAGCGTTCGCCGAATATGCCGGCTACATCTCGAAGCACTTGTCCGATCGCGTCAAGCACTTCTTCACCACGAATGAATTTGTCTGCTTCACCGACCTCAGTTACAAGTTTGGTCAGTTCGCACCTGGCTTGAAGCTTGGGGACGCGGAGGCCAATCAGGTTCGCCACAACGCGATTCTGGCGCATGGACTTTCGGTGCAATCGATCCGCGCCAATGCTCAGCCGGGAACGCAGGTCGGGCTCGCGGAGAATGCGGCCGTGTGCGTGCCGGTCATTGAGAACCCTGAGAACATCGAAGCCGCGCGGCGGGCGACCAGGGAAGAAAACGCTCCATTCCTTACGGCGGTTTTGGAAGGCAAGTACACGGACCGATATCTCGAACACGCGGGCGCCAACGCGCCGAAGATCGAGCCTGGGGACATGAAGGCGATCGGAAGTCCGCTCGATTTCGTGGGCCTGAATGTTTACACGCCAACCTATGTGCGCGCGGATTCTTCGCCTTCCGGTTATTCAGTCCTGCCTCGTCCCTCATCTTCGCCAAAGATGGCGTCGCCATGGCTGTTTATCGGTCCGGAAGTGATTTACTGGGCGATCCGGAACGCCAGCGAAATCTGGAAGCCGCGCGAGTTGTACATCACGGAAAACGGGTGTTCCTCGGATGACAAGATCGACAGTCACGGGCGCATCGAGGACACCGATCGCGTCATGTATCTCCGCAACCACCTGACGCACTTGCGCCGGGCGGCCATGGAAGGCTATCCGATCAAAGGATATTTTCTGTGGAGCCTGCTCGACAACTTCGAATGGGCGGACGGTTACAGCAAGCGCTTCGGGATCCACTACGTGGATTTCAAGACGCTGAAACGCACGCCTAAGCTCAGCGCCGAATGGTATCGGGAAGTCATCGCACGCAACGCTATCGAGTAGTCCGATTTGGACGCGCTTTGGCCCGATTGCCCATTGAATCACGCACTAAACACTGTTAAGCTTATTCTGGCGGTTCACCAACCGCGAGTCAGTCGATCCCCGATACCCACCCGGAGTTGCAGACCATGAAGTTGACTTTCAGCGCCATAGCGCTCACGCTGGCCTGTGCCGGCGTCTCCATCGCCGCCAATACTGGCGGAATGATTCCAACCTACACGAAGGACGTTGCGCCAATCCTCAATAGGCGGTGTGTGGAATGCCACCGCAAGGGCGAGGCCGGGCCGATGGCGTTTGAATCTTATAAGGACGTTCGCCCCTGGGCGGCTGCGATCAAGCAGGCGACCCTCACGCGCGCGATGCCGCCGTGGATGGCGGATCCGGCAATCGGACATTTCTCGAACGATCGCCGGCTGAGCGACGACGAGATGGCAACCTTGGCGAAGTGGGCCGAAAATGGGGCGCCCGAGGGCAACGCGGCCGATCTGCCGCCGGCTCCGCAGTTCATCACCGGCTGGAAGATCCCGAAGCCCGACTTCGTGATCGACGACGGCGTCGACTTCAAGATTCCGCCCTCCGGCGTGATCCCCTATCAGTATTACAAGGTCGACCCGGGCTTCAAGGAAGACAAATGGGTCACGGCGATTGAAGTGCGGCCGCAACAGCGCGCGCAGGTCCACCACATCCTCGTTTTCATACGCGAGGAAGGCAAGCGGATCACGCGCGCCGGCGAGCAGTTCTCCGACATGCTGATCGGCTACGCGCCCGGCGTGCCGAGCATCGAATGGCCGGCCGATACGGCTTACAAGATCAAGGCGGGGTCGACGTTCGTGTTCCAGGTTCACTACACGCCCAATGGCAAGGAAGGCGTCGATCGTCCTGTGCTGGGGTTGAAATTCCGCGACACGGCGCCGAAGTATCAGGCGTTTTCGACCAGTGCGATGCAGCCCAAGCTGGACATTCCTCCGGGCGATCCGAACTATGAGGCGTCCGCGACGTTCACGTTCCCCGAGGACGTCACGCTGCTCGACCTGACGCCGCACATGCACTTGCGCGGCAAGGCGTTCCGCTACACGATCACCTATCCGGATGGCCGGAAGGAAGAACTGCTGAACGTTCCGCACTACGACTTCAACTGGCAGCTTAGCTACATTCTGGCGAAGCCGCTGAAGGTGCCGGCAGGTTCAAAGATGGAAGCCGTGGCGTGGTATGACAACTCGCCGAACAACAAGTACAATCCCGATCCGACCAAGAACGTGCGTTGGGGCGATCAGACGTTCCAGGAAATGATGATCGGATTCTTCAACTACACTGTACCGGTGGGGGCTCCGCTGCCGCCGGAGAGCGCGCGGCCGCACCAGTCAGGGCCGGGCGGCAGATAATTCAGCTTGGCTTCGTTTTGGATTTCAGGCGGTTCCGACGGAAGTTGGAGCCGCCTGAACTGTTTTTGTATTGCCTAACGCCGGCGATACTGTGACGTTCAGGTCGCGCAAACGTCCATCGCGGACGCTGTAAATCCAGCCATGCACAGCCAGCGGATCGCCTCGTTCCCACGCCGCTGTGACGAGCGGAAGTTCACAGGCGAGGCGCACCTGTTCGATCACGTTCAATTCGCACAGCCGATCCCACTTGGCTTCCTGATCCGGGATCCGGTCGAGTTCCGCACGGTTGCGTTCGAAGAACTCGTGCACCGGCCGCAGCCATCCGGCAATCGGGCCCGTCAGCGTCGCGTCGATGTTGTCCATCGCGGCGAGGATGCCCCCGCAGCCATAATGTCCGCAGATGATCAGATGATGGACGCCCAGGCGTTCGGTCGCATATTGCAGCGCGGACTGACTGTTGATGTCCTGGTGGACGACGAGGTTGGCGATGTTGCGGTGGACGAAGATCTCGCCCGGATCGAGGCCCGTAATCTGCGTGGACGGCACGCGGCTATCGGAGCAGCCGATCCAGAAAAAATGCGGCGCCTGCTGGTGGACGAGCCGCGAGAAGAATTCGGGATCCTGAGCGACGCTGCGCTTGGCCCATTCCTCGTTGCTCAAAAAGAGGTCAGGTAGAAGCTTCATTGGTGTAATTAGGAAGCTTCCATGGTACCGCCTGTTTCATTGCCGCAGAGCGGTGAGAGGATCCGTCCGCGCGGCCCGTCGCGCCGGCAGCATCGCGGCCGCAAACGCAACCGCGCTCAGCAATGCGACGGCCGAAATGATCACCACCGGATCGAAGCCGTTCAAGCCGAACAGCAGCGACTCCGCCCAACGTCCGATTCCAAACGCGCCGATCAAGCCGATCGCAATGCCGCCAATCATGACGCGCAGCATCCCGCGCAGCACCAGGTTCGTCACGCCACCCTCGGTCGCGCCGAGCGCCATGCGGATGCCGATTTCCTTGGTTCGCTGAGCGACCGTAAATGCCAGGACCGCGTACAGCCCCAAGGCTGCGAGGATCGTCGCCAGCACTCCGAAAGCCGCTGTAAGGATCGAGATCAGACGGTCGTCGCCCATCGTCGCCGCCTTGCGTACAGCCATCGATTTCATGTCGCGGATCGGCAGGTTCGGATCGAGATCATGCACGACCTGCCGCACGGAATTGCCGAGCGCATTCTCATCTCCTCTGGTCCGAACGACGAACGTGGCGCTCAGGTTCCCTTTTGCCTGAGCCGTCGGCGTGTAAACGAATTCGTAGGCGGCGGTGCGCAAATCGTCAGTCTTCTGATCCGCGACCATCCCCACGATTTCGATGTCGTACTTCGTATCTTTGCCGGCGCCGAAGGCGATGTGCCGGCCGATTGGATTCTCGCCTTTCAGCCATTTCCGCGCGAAGGCCTGATCGACGATCGCGACCTTCGGAGCCTTGTCGCGATCGCGATCTTCGAAGTCGCGGCCGGCGATACGGCGGATGCCCATCGCGTCAAAGTATCCCGGGGAAACATTGTTCAAATGCGTGTTGAGTTCTTCGTCCGGTGCGGCGATGTAGCCTTCAATCGAGATGTTCGTCATCGAGTTCGAGCCGGCAAGCGGAAGGGCCATCACCGTCGCGGCGCGAACGACTCCGGGCACGGCTTCGAGACGGGCCTCGACGTCGCGGAACAGCGTCTGCGTACGTTCGGGCGTGTAGCCGATTAGCATCGGCATGAGGTCGAAGGTCAGGACGTGCTCCGCGTTAAATCCTAGATCGACGTTCTGCAAGTTGCCAAGGCTGCGGGCGAACAGGCCCGCGGCGGTCAGCAGGGTCAGCGCCAAGGCCAGTTGCGCGAGCGCCAGGACTTGGCGCAAACGTCCCTGAGCGGTTGTCGCGGACACGGCTCCGCCTTCGTCTTTCAGCGTCGTCGCCAGTTCCGGATTGCTGGCTTGGATGGCGGGCACGAGTCCGAAGAGTACGGCAGTCACAAGCGCCAGAGCGAAGTTAAAGACGAGCGCGCGCCAGTCGAG
>DASXZC010000260.1:0-24732 GCA_036502165.1 Bryobacteraceae bacterium | reverse complement strand
TTCTTTCATTGAAGGCTCCGGATGATGATCAACACGTTCCGGATTTACCAGCCATGGACCTGCACCTCAACTGGACGACCTGTTTCGCCGCCGCCGGGTACGTAGCCGCAAATCCAGTAGTGCGTCAGGCCCTTGGCTGGGCGGGCCGGATCGCCAGGCGTGAATTGCCCAATTTCAAATGGACGCGCCTCGCCGCTCCCGCCTCGATCGCCGGACTGCTCATGCTCGCCTTGCTCGCGCAAGTTCCAGCCGATGCCCAAATGCGGCGCGGACGTTATGGCAACACGTCGCCTGGAGCCACCGCCGATCCTTCGCTGAAAGGCGCGGTGGCTACTTTTGATGGCACTCTGCGGACCATCACCAAGAAGAATTTCACGGTCGATCTCGACAACGGCAACACGGTCGACTTCAAAATCGGCAAGAAGACAACATTCTTTGTCGGCACGAAAGAGGCCAAGGCGAAGGACATGGCCGCCGAATCCGAAGTCCAGGTGGAAGGCATCAAGGACGGCTTCGGAGTCCTCACCGCAACCAAGCTGACGGTTAAGAACGTCACAGCCGCTCAAGAGTGACTGAGTTTGCTACCATGTGGGATAGGTGCCGCAACTTATATGATTGACCTGCTTCAGGATCTCAAGGCCTGATGTATCCTCCCAGAGGTTTCCCTCCCAGAAAGCCCCGCATTCGTGAGAATGTGAACGAGGCAATTCGCGCTCGTGAAGTACGGGCTGTGTTCCCCGACGGCTCAGTCGAAGTCATGCCAACCAATCTCGCTGTGCGTAAAGCGCAGGAATTGGGGCTCGATCTGATCGTCGTTTCTCCCACCGCCGAACCCCCAGTCGCCAAAGCGATGGACTACGGGCAGTGGCAATACGAGCAAAAAAAGAAACAGCACGAAGCCAAGAAGAAGCAGCATGTGATCCAGGTGAAGGAACTGAAGTTCCGTCCCAACACCGACGATCACGACTACGACTTCAAAAAGAATCACGCCATCCGATTCCTCAAGGAAGGCAATCGCGTCAAGGCCGTGGTGCAGTTCCGCGGACGCGAAATCGCGCACGTGGACATCGGCAAGAATCTGCTGATGCGGTTCTCGCAAGACCTGGCTGCGCATGGTTCGATCGAAGGCTCGCCTCGGCTCGAAGGCCGTAACGCGCACGTCATCATCAGCCCGCTCAAAGAAGGCGCGAAGCCTGCCGTGGCCGGCTCGCCGCCGAAACCGGAAAAGCCGAAGACTCCTCCGCCGCCAGCGGCGGGAGCTCCCCCCGCACCGCCGGCTCCGCAAGCCTAACGCGACTTCATGAACAACGCGAGCCTGCTCATGGCATCGCGTAGAATCGCCATTTCCGAGGCGTAGCAAATCCGGATCGAACCTTCGCCACCCGCGCCGAATGCTACGCCCGGCGCGAGTCCGACTTGCGTCTCCATGAGGATCCGCTTGCAGAATTCGAACGAGTCCGTGACGCCCTCGATCTTCGGGAACAGATAAAACGCACCCTCCGGCTTCGGCACCGTGACGCCCGGCATCTTGCTCAGCGCCGCCATACAGAAGTCGCGATTCTCCCGCAGCCGCTTCATCATTTCATTGATCGCGTCCTCGCCCCAGAGCAGCGCTGTCTCAGCCGCCCGCTGGGTAAAACTCGCCGCGTGCGAAATAATGAACTCGTTCAATTGCGATGCACGGGCAACCAGATCCGCGCGTCCGATCAGCCACCCGAGCCGCCATCCCGTCATGCAGTACGCCTTCGAGAAGGACTGCACAACGATCACCGCGTCCTCTCGTGTCGCCTTCCTGAGGATCGTCGGCGCCGTGAACCGCGTGCCCTTCGGCAGCGGAGCCGCCCCGTCCACCGGATAATAAAGCCGCTCGTACACTTCATCCGCCATCAGCCACAGTCCATGCTTGCGCGTGAATTCGAGCAGCCGCTCCTGATCGCGATCCGTCGCAACCCACCCCAGCGGATTCGACGGCGACGTATACAGCAGCATACGCGTCTTCGGTGTCACCGCCCGCTCGAGCGCCTCATAGTCGATCTCATACCGCCCGCCCGCGAGCACGTGCGGGATCTGTTTCACCACCGCATTCGCCATCGTCACGATCGCCGATCCATTCGGCCACGCCGGAGTCAACACCAGCGCCTCATCACCCGGATCGAGCAGGCATCGGATCGCGACATTCAACGCCTGCACGCCGGATGCGGTAACGACGATTTCCCTCGCCGGATCGATCTCAACGCGATGCAGTTCGGAATAATGCCGCGCGATGCCCTTGCGCGTCGTCGGCATTCCGGCGTTCTCTGTGTAGTACGTGAAGCCGTCGGCCATCGCCTTCTGTGCGGCGCGCTTGATGTACTCCGGCGTCGGCAAATTCGATTCGCCAAAGTAGAGCTTCAACACGCCATCCATTTTCATGGCGATTTCCGCCAGTTCGCGAATCCTGGAGTGAGGAACGGAGAGCGCCGATGAAGACAGCGCAGCAGTCTGAGCAACCATATAAATTCCAGTGTAGCCGGAGTTGGTACCATCGCCTGTGGGAGTCCATCTCATCGGGTGGTGGGCACGGTCTTCAAAACCGTTGAGCGTTCTTTACGGGCGTTGGTCGGTTCGACTCCGACGGATTCCCGCCAGCTCTTCACGGTACGTCACGCCGCCCTTCATTACGAATCCCACACGCTCGAGCGCGGTAATGTCCTTCAGCGGATCCCCCGGCACCGCGATCAGATCCGCAAACTTCCCCTTCACGAGTGAACCCACGCGATCCTGCCAGCCCATAATTTCGGCATTGAGCGACGTCGCCGAAACGATCGCCGCCATCGGAGATTCGCCCAGTTCCACCCGCTCTGAAAATTCCTTCGCGTTCTCCCCATGCGGAATCACTGCCGCGTCGGTGCCAAACCCAATCGGAAGACCCGCCGCGAGCGCCCGCCGGAATCCCGCATACGCCGTCGCTCTCACTTGCCTGGCGCGTTCCCGCTCACTTTCCGGAAATGGATTGCCGTCGCCCGGCTGATCAATCGCCGCAAACACGCGCAGCGTCGGAACGAAAAACACCTGCCTGTTCGAAGCCTTCAACAGCGACACCGCCTCATCGTCGAGAAAAGATCCGTGATCGACCGTCCGCACTCCCGCGCGGATCGACGCCTTGATCCCATCGGCCCCATGCGCATGCGCCGCCACGAACTTCCCCCACCGCCGCGCCTCGACGACCGCCGCCCGGATCTCTTCATCCGAATACTGCTGCGCCCCCGGAGTGATGCCCTTCGAGAGCACCGCCCCCGTCGCCAGAATCTTGATGAAATCCGCGCCATTCTTGAGATTCGTCCGCACCGCTTTGATGACTTCCTGCGGACCATCCGCGAGATTCCGCACGATCGGGACATCGACATAAATCGAGAACTGCCGCGCATCGCCCGCTCCGCCAGTCGACGACACATAATTCCCCGCGACCATCATCCTCGGCCCCGGCACGGCATCGTCATCGATCGCCCTACGCAAATCGACATCGACATACGGCCACGTCGGACCCATGTCGCGCACCGTCGTAAATCCAGCCATGAGCGTGACCCTCGCGTTGCGCGCCCCCCACAGCGCATCTCGCCCCGGAGTCGACTTCAACAGCGCGTCCTCCCAATGCACCCTCCGGTCTCCGGTCAAATGAGTATGCAGATCGATCAACCCCGGCAGCAGCGTCGCATCGCCGAGATCGACGGTCCGCGCTCCGTTTGGAACAGGCAAGTTCGTTCCAACGGCAACGATGCGATCGCCCTCAACGACGACCATCGCCGGAGCGATCATCGCCGCCCCCGTGCCATCGATCAATCGCGCCGCGCGTATGACCGTAACCACCGGAGTCTGCGCAGACACGAATTGCGCGAGGCACAACGCTGCGATCCCGACAAGTCTCAACATCATTCGAAACAGTGTATCCCTAGAAGAGAGGTCCCGTGCCGGAGTTCATCAAAAGCAACATCTTCAACGTCCCCGTCGCGACCCTCTTCGCGTTCCACGAGCGCGAAGACGCATTGCAGCTCTTAACGCCGCCATTCCCGCCAGTCCGCATAATCAGCAAGTCCGCCCCCGGACTCGTCATCGGCACTCGCATCGAACTGCAAGTCGGATTCTTCCACTGGGTCGCCATCCACACCGCGTACCAGCAGAACGTCCTCTTCATCGACGAACAAGCCCAAGGACCCTTCGCGCGTTGGATCCACCGCCACGAGTTCGAAGATCTGGGCGGAACGCGCTCGAGACTAACAGATCGTATCGACTTCACACTCCCCGGAGGCAGCGCCATCAATTTCTGTTTCGGATGGATGGTTCTGCTCGGCCTCGGGCGTGTGTTCAAATACCGTCATCAGGTCACGCGCGCACTAACATGCATAAACGAGCCGCAATGACAATGTCGCTCCTAGCCGCGACCGCGCTCATGTCGCAGGACGCGCCTTCGCGCCAGTTCGACGTAGCCTCAGTGAAGCTGTCGAAGGACTCACCGTACGGCCAAAGTCTCCGGAGCACCCCCGGAGTCGTAATCATCCGCAACATGGAGCCGGAAACCATGATCATGAACGCTTATCATCTGCGGCTCCACGAGGTCGTGGGGACGCCGGACTGGGCGACGCACGAGATCTTTGATGTTGAGGCGAAAGCGGACGACGATCCGGAGCTCGGTTACGGCGAAGCACGTAGACGGAACATGCTGCGCCTCCAAGCACTCCTCACAAGCAGATTCCAACTCAAGTTCCACTGGGAGACACGGGTCAAAGAGGGCTACGCATTGAGCGTCGGAAAGAGTGGCGCCAAGCTGGCGGTGTCGACGAGTAGCACCGACCGTCCGCGGTCGCACATGGGCCACAACAACCTCGGGTGCAAGGGTTGCGAGATGTCTGGTCTCGCAGCTTTGTTGACAAATCTGCTCGAGCGTCCGGTGGTCGATGAAACAGCACTGGACGGCCAGTTCGATTTTGAACTCAACTTCGACCGCGAGGACTCCGTGCAGCCAGACAAGCCCGGCCGTCCGTCGGTCTTCACCGCCGTTAAGGAACAACTAGGCCTGAAATTGACAGCACAGAAGGTCCCGGTTAAAATTCTCGTGGTCGACCGCCTTACGCGGCCGACCGCCAACTAAATTCGAACCTACGCGACGAACGCCAGATCCTGCGGTGCGAACTTCTGCAGCGACGGGAACGCCGTGGGGATGTTCTGCAGTCCCACTCCCAGCCAATTCGCCACCGTCGCGCGGAATTGATCGTTCGATGTGCCCGGAATCCAAGTGCCGTTCGTGCCCGCGTCATCCGGGCCGCCGAGCGCCATCTTGGGGAATTTGCCGAAGACATCGCCACCCATCACGGAATGCCCCATCACCAATCGATGTCCGCCCCAGGCATGGTCGCTGCCGCCCGTCTGGTTCACTTGCAACGTGCGATTGAACTCGGTTTCCGTGTACAACGTGACGCGGCTCGCCGCGCCGATCTCCTCGAGTGCGTAAGCGAACGCGCCGAGTGACGCGCTCAGATCGCGGTATAACGCCGGCTGATTCACCATCTCGTTGCTGTGCGTATCGAATCCGCCCTTCGAACACGTGAGCACCGCGTTCTCCGCGCCTACCTGCGCCGATGCGTGGATCAATTGCGCCGCCGCTTTCATCTGGCGGCCAAAAGCCGAATTCGGAAATTGCGTGCGGATCGGCGCCGCGGCCATCGCGCTGAGCAATGCCGG
This sequence comes from Bryobacteraceae bacterium, assembly GCA_036502165.1. GTDB lineage: Bacteria > Acidobacteriota > Terriglobia > Bryobacterales > Bryobacteraceae > F-183. The sequence continues at coordinate 19,017 of DASXZC010000260.1, read as the reverse complement.
ATTGTCTAATCGCGAACCGCCGCCTGCGGCGCTCGCGTTCGAACTTAGCATGCTGACGCCTGAAGAAAATGTGAAGATCCTCGCAGCCAAAGCCGGCCCGTCCGTCAGACCCAACAGCTCCGGAAACCACGCGGGCGTGGTGAATCCATACTTCACATAAGCAAGCGATGACGTCAAATGATCCTGCGCCTCGCGCGGCACACCCGACAACGTCACATCGGCCTTCGTCATCGGATACCGCATCTCACCCGTATTCGCCACCACCGCCAACGCCTTCCGTTGATACAGCGCGTACAACTCGGTGAGCGCAGGATGCAACCCGTACGATGCCTTCTGTCGCGGAGCTTCGATCGGCAACAGCGTACCCTGCGCAATCGCCAGCGGACCCCGCGCACTCGCATAGCGTGAATATTCTCCGCCGTCCATCGGCACGATCATATTGTTGCTGTCGTGCCCGCCGAACATTTGGAGTTGGACGAGAACTCGACCGCCCTGCGACGGGCTCGCTGATAACCTTGTTCCTCCAAGCGCCAACACCGCCGCGGCCGATTTCCAGCCTAGCTCGAGTAAGTGGCGCCTGCTTCGAATCCGCGTCGATTCGTTCCGTTGTGTAATATTCATTCGATGTTGCTCCTGGGCGAGGCTCACCAGTGGCCTGCTTATCTTGTAATCGGAGCAGTGGGGTTTCTAACGAATAGTAGGTGGCGTAGGAAACACTGTGAGAATAATTACAAACTAAGCCTTAGTGGATGTTAAGGTGAACCCCCACGCGGACCTCTAAGGTGATCCGATTCCGCTGTGCTGGGCGCTAGAATGAGAGTCGTGAAGCACACCGGCGCGGCCAGTCCAGCAAAGGCCAGTACAGTAAGGGAAAGAACAACCCTCGGCGGCATCCCGCTCGCACCGGTGTACACCGCGGAGGACGTTGCAACGCAAGCGCCCCCCGCACCTGGCGAGTTCCCCTACACGCGCGGCATCCATCGCGACATGTATCGCGGCAAGCTCTGGACCATGCGCCAGTTCTCAGGCTTCGCGACCGCAGAGGAAACCAATCGCCGCTACCGCTATCTGCTCAATCAAGGGCAAACCGGATTGTCAGTCGCCTTCGATCTTCCGACGTTGATGGGTTATGATTCCGACCATTCGTGTTCGCTCGGCGAAGTCGGGAAGTGCGGAGTCGCCATCGCCTCGCTCGACGACATGGAAATGCTGTTCAGCGGCATTCCCCTCGGCGATGTCTCGGTTTCGATGACTATCAATTCGCCGGCGGCTGTCATCTGGGCCATGTATCTGGTCGTCGCCGAGCGCCAGGGCGTTGCGTGGACGCGCCTCAACGGCACACTGCAGAACGACATTCTCAAGGAATACATCGCGCAAAAGGAATACATTTATCCGCCGCGTCCCTCGATGCGCCTCGTGACCGACACGATCGAGTTCGGTGCCTCACACGTCCCCAGATTCAATCCGATTTCGATCAGCGGATATCACATCCGCGAAGCCGGATCGACCGCCGCACAGGAACTCGCCTTCACGCTCCGCGATGGCTTCGAGTACGTCGAATGGGCCATCGAGCGCGGACTCGATGTCGACACCTTCGCTCCGCGCCTCAGTTTCTTCTTCAACGCCCACAACGATTTCTTCGAGGAAATCGCGAAGTATCGCGCGGCGCGCAAGATATGGGCCGAAACCCTGCGCGATCGCTACGGAGCGCTCGATGAACGCAGCCTCAAACTCCGCTTCCATTCGCAAACCGCCGGCGCCTCTCTCACCTGGCAGCAGCCTTATAACAATGTCGTCCGCACCGCCGTCCAAGCGCTCGCCGCAGTGATGGGCGGAACGCAATCCCTGCACACGAATTCGCTCGACGAAGCCTACGCCTTGCCGAGTGAGGACGCCGTAACCATCGCCCTGCGCACCCAGCAGATCCTCGCCCACGAGAGCGGAGTCTCGGACGTCGCCGATCCTTTGGGAGGCAGCTATTTCGTCGAAAGCCTCACCGCGAAAATGGAAGCCGCGGCGAAAGCATACATCGCACAAATCGACGCGATGGGTGGCATGATCGCCGCCATCGAGCGCGGATTTCCCCAATCGGAAATCGCCAACGCGAGCTACGCATTTCAGCACTCGGTCGAAACCGGCGAGCGGAAGATCGTGGGCGTCAACGCGTTCACCGAATCGTCGAACGAGCCCATCGCGATTCTTCAGATCGACGAATCCGCCCAGGAAAAGCAGGTCGTTCGTCTCCGCGAGCTCAAAGCGCGCCGAGACAACACGCGTGTAACGCAGACGCTCGACGCCCTGCGCGAAGCCGCGCGCGGCACGGTCAACACGATGCCCGCGATCCTCGATGCCGTGCGCGCCTACGCGACACTCGGCGAGATCTGCGATACCTTCCGCGAAGTGTTTGGAACCTACACCGAGACGAACATCCTCTAAGCGCCGTACTTGCGCTCGACCGCCCACAGCAGACCGGCCGTAATCGCTCCCATCGCGAGATCCGTCATCGTCGACACTCGGCCCGGCAGGAATTTCTGCGCGAACTCGATTGCCGCAAGCAGCACCAACAGAGCCGCCACCGCGCGCGCACGCGTCATCCCCGCCCGCTCCCAAGTCCAGAACGTCGCGCCATACATCCATGCCTTCGTCAGCAACGACTGCACGCCGGATGTCCAGTCGTACCCAAGCATCCCCAGAAACGGGATCCACTCGAAATTCTTGTGATCCGTAAATTGATACGGCCGCAGTCCATCGCCGATCAACCATGCCGCCGTGAGCGCTGCGAACGCAAGCTCAACATCGCGCCCCGCAAGCAGTTTCGAAATCAATACGCCGACGACCGCCCCCGCGAGCATCGGACGCGTGAACAACAGATTCGGCGAAATGGCATACGTCAACGCGGCCAGCGCCAGCGCCACACACATCCCTCGAAACGCCGGCTTCCTCAGGATCGCCTCGGCGAATCGCGCAGCCAACAACCAGGTGACCGCTGTGTTCGCGAACTCCGTCCAACTCCACGCCTGCATGAGTTCCGGCTGATGATAGACGGTCATCAGCTTGATCGCATTGCTCGACAACGGCATGAGATACCGCCCCGCCATGATGATCAGCATCATAAGCGCGGAGGAGGGCCGCAGCCGCCCGCGCTGCAAGCGCCCCAACCAGCGCGTCAGCACCGATTCATAACCAGCGGCGATCGCCACGCCCGCTGCCGCGCCGAGCGTGTTGCACAGCAGATCCATCCCGCTCGGCACACGTCCCGGCAAGAAGGATTGCAAAGTTTCAACGCTCAACGAGAACAGAAATCCGAACGCGATCGGCCACAGCGCACGAGTCCACCGGAATCCACGCGCTGATGACAGATATCCAGTCAACCCCAACGGCGAGTACACGACGACATTCAGCGCCATGTCCTTCAAAATGTCGAATGTCAGAACCGGCGGCCACGCGTGGAACACGTGCGCGACTGCGTACCAAAATCCGAAGATGGGCCGAAAATGCCACGGATAGAGCGATCCGTACGCGAGCAGCGCACAGATCAATAAGAACAGTCGCCGCATCTAAGTCAACTTGGGGAGCGTACCTCTCGACGCTATCTCGGCTCGACTTTGATCTGGTTGTCGACTGACTTGACGCCTTTGACCTTCTTCGCCAGGTGCTCGGCGCGCGCCTTCTGTTTGTCGCTTTCGATGCGTCCGGTGAGGGTCACCACACCGTTCGAAACGCTGACCTCGATGCGTCCCGCGCCACCGATCTCTTGATCGCCGGCGAGCCGCACCATGACAAGATCGTGAATCTTGTCGTCGGCCTTCGTGTCCTGTGCGGAGAGTACGAAACAGCCAAATACGAGAGAGCCAATCGACGAGAGTAAAGCCCTGCGTGACATAGTCTCTCTATCGTGCCACAAAAGCGTCCCAGGTGTGATAAAAGAGCAACAATCCGCGTGCCGCAAGTCCATCGAATCCATCAAATTAAGGATGATTCGTCTAGGAATGGTCCTACACGAAAACGAGACTTAACCGATACCGTAACCGATTTAGAAAGGGTTACACTCCCATCACTAAGGTCGGTAGTTGATCGCTATTGACCGGTGCGTTGTGAAGCGGCCTTCCCGCCAGTGTAGGCTTGTTTTCCCGCACCACCTCGCCGCTCTCGGACTGGGCGCCGCTCCCGCAGGACTCTGTTGGAACGGGACGCACAAATTTCACCCTCGTTTGCGTTCTCCCAGTCTGATGGTGGCGATGGCCCCCCGCCCTATACAATGGAAAGCTGTTGCCGACGCCATGACTTTCCCTCGCTCATTCGCCGCCGCGTTACTCCTGTTCAGTCCTACCTTCGCCCAAACCGCGTCGAATGAAACCGCGGCCCTGCTCCAGGAGCTGATCCGCGTCAACACCAGCAATCCGCCCGGAAATGAAGCCGCCATGGCGAAGTTCCTCGCCGCGAAATTCAATCCTCTCGGCTTCGAGATCGACATCATCCCCACACCCACGCCCGGCAAAGCTCACTTCATCGCGCGCCTTCGAGGAGATGGCAGCAAGAAGCCGATTCTGCTCGCCGCCCACGCTGACGTCGTCGGAGTCGAACGCGAAAAATGGACCGTCGATCCCTTCGCCGGCATCATCAAGGACGGTTACGTCTACGGCCGCGGCGCCCTCGACTTCAAAGGCGGACTCGCCGTCTTCTCCGAAGCGGTCATGATGCTCGCGAAGAACAAAGTGCCGCTCGCCCGCGACGTCATCCTTCTTTCAGAAGCCGACGAAGAGGGCGGACGCTACAACACCGAGTGGCTCGCCGAATCCCACTGGCCCAAAATAGATTGCGAATTTTCGTTAAATGAAGGCGGTTGGATTATCAAGCAACCGAACGGCAGCGGCAAAGTCCGTTACGTCAGCATCTCCCTCGCCGACAAGTTGAGCGTATCGCTGCTGCTCACGGCGCGCGGCAAATCGACGCACAGTTCGATGCCACAGCCCGACTCGGCGATCTTCACCCTCGCGAAGGCACTCTCGAAAATTGCGGATTACGACACGCAGCCCTTCCTGATCCCCAGCACGCGCTTCTTCTTCCAGACCCTCCCCGAGACCAGCGAGCCTCCCATGTCCACATATTTCAAGAATTTGGTCGACGGCACGCCCGACCAGGTAAAGGAGGCTGACCGCGAAATCAGCAAGGATCCTCTGCTGCACGCGATCATCCACAACACAATCGCTCCCGTGCTGATGCAAGCCGGTTTCCGTGGCAACGTCATCCCCGGCTCAGCGGAGGCGACGCTGAACTTCCGCATGGTTCCCGGAACCAACATCGCCGATCTGATCGGCGAGATGCAGCGCGTGATCAACGATCCGCGCGTCGAGATCACGCAAGCCGTGAATGCACTGGGCGGCAATCGTTCACTCGAAGCGCTCGAGCGTATGCGCCAGACTCCGCCCTCCATGATCGCGACCGATTTGTACTCGGTGCTGGCCAGCGAATCGAAGTCCGTCTATCCGGAAGCGGCCGTCACGCCGTATCTGTTCCAGGCCGGCACCGACTCGATGGCCTGGCGCTCGCGCGGAGTTCCCGTATACGGAATCTATCCGTATCCGATCGACGCCGAGGACCTCTCACGCATGCACGGCAACGACGAGCGCGTCAGCATCGAATCATTGAGGACCGGCACAGAACTCATCTACAAGACGCTGCTCGAGGTCGCCGCCAAGCACTAGTCCTGACGCAACGCGATCATCGGATCGATCCGCGCAGCACGCCGCGCCGGAATCCAACATGCAACCAGCGCAGCCGCGATCAGGAACAGCGACACGCCCGCGAGCGTCAGCGGATCGCTCGCCTTGACTCCATACAAAAGCCGCGAGAAACTCGCCAGCGCCCGCGTCAACACCATCGCTGCCGCAACGCCAATCGCGACTCCGGCAAGCGCCAGCCGCAAGCCCTGCCCCGCGAGCATCCGCAGAACATCCCACTTCGCCGCGCCCAGCGCCATGCGCACTCCAATCTCCGGCACGCGCTGCGCGGTCGAGTAAGAGATGACTCCATAGATCCCCACCGTCGCAAGCACCAGCGCTAGTGCCGCAAACGCCACCAACAGCAGCATCGGGAAACGCTGACCCGCCATCGATCCCGCAGCCAATTCATGCATCGTGTGGATGTTGTATACCGGCTGATCGTTGCCCGTTCCATACACGACGGGCATGATTGCAGCCATCGCCGCCGCAGAGTCGAGCGGCGTGCGCACCGCGATCCGCAACGATTGCCGGAACGCCGGCACCCACTGATCCGACAACTGATAAAACGATCCGTAAATCTGCGGCTTGTCGAACAGCGTAGCCGATCCGTCGAGCCGCATGTGCTCGACGTGCCCGACGACCCCGACGATCCGCGCCTCGCCCCAATGAGGAACCGTGATCGTTTGGCCAATAGGATCCCGATCCGCGAAGTTCATCCGCGCCATCAGACTGTCGATCGCGATCACTTTTTCTGAATGGACCGTATCCTCCGCTGTCACGAAACGTCCACGCAGCAGCGGGATCTGCATCGTCTTGAGATAGTCCGGGCCGGTCCAGAAATAGCGTGCCCTCGGGATCTGCGCCATCGACACCGCCGGCTGTTGCGACCCCACCCAGAATGGACCCGAGTTGTCGCCCTGGCTCAACGGCAACAGCGCCGTCATGTCGGCCGCAGTGACGCCAGGAACCTCGCGGATCCTCTCGAGCAGTTGCGTATAAGCGGTTCGGATCCCCGCAGCCGTCTGCGTCAACGTAGGCGAGAGTCCGACCTGAAACGTCACTACGTGCTCGAAGTTGAAGCCCGGATTCACTTCCCACAAATTGTGGATTGTTCGAAACAGCAGGCTCGCGCCCGACAGCAGAACCAACGCGAGCGCAATCTGCACGACCGCGAGCACGGCCTGCATACGCTGATGTCCACCCGCAGTCCCGCGGCCCCCTGCTCTGAGCCCCGTTTGCAAATCGACATTCGAATGTTTGAGCGCGGGCATAATTCCGAAGAGAAGTCCGACGGCCATTGAAATCGCAAGCGCGAAAAGCAGCACAGGCGCATTGAGGGAAATGTTCTCCATCCGCGGCAGACTTCCCGGCGCCGCCGCCAGCACCGCGCTCAAGCCCCACTTCGCCAGAACGAGCCCCAGCAATCCCCCGGTCAGCGAAAGCAGCACACTCTCGACCATCACCTGCCGGATAATCTGCCCGCGGCCCGCTCCCAGCGCCAATCGAACCGCGAACTCCCGCGCGCGCCCCGCCGACCGCGCCAGCAGCAGATTCGCGACGTTCGCGCACGCGATCAATAATACGAATCCGACCGCCCCCAACAACAGCAGCAACGTCCCGCCCGCATCGCCGATGATCATTTCCTTCAGCGGATCGACAGACGTCCCCAGCCCCTTCTCGGTCGCTGGATAAAGCCGACCAATGCGCTCCTGGATCGCATTCATCTCCGCCCGTGCCTGGCTCAAACTCACCCCCGGCGCGAGACGCGCGATCGACGCGAGATCATGATTCGTCCGATCGTTTTGCAGCAGAGTATTGCGCCGTCCAAGCGGCGTGTAAACATCCGCCTGCTCCGTTTCAAAACGAAAGCCCGGCTTGAGCACGCCGACGATTGTGTACACCGAACCGCTCAACGTGACCGGTCGCCCAACCACCGCACGGTCGCCTCCGAACCGCTCGCGCCACAGCCGATCGCTGATGACCGCCGCAGGCATTCCTCCCGTTTGATCGTCCTTCGGAGTGAATGGATGACCAAGCGCGGGCGTCACACCAAGCGTATCGAAGAAGCTCGCGGAGACTTGCTTCCCCGCCACGTGCTCCGGCATGCCAGGACTGGTCAGATCGAAGCCGTGGCCTTCATAAGCCGCCATCTCATCGAACGAGCGCGCCTCACGCTGCCAATCGAGAAAGTCCGGATACGAAAGGTATGTCGAGTATTTGAGGCTCCGGTTGTAGAGCAGCACCATCACGAGCCGGTCCGGATCACGATACGCAAGCGGCGCAAGCACGGATCCATCAAGCGCACTGAAGATAGCTGTGTTAGCGCCTATGCCAAGCGCGAGCGTCACGATCGCCGCGACCGCAAATCCAGGACTCTTTCGCAACGACCGCACCGCATAGCGGACATCCCGCAGCAGTTGGTCCCAGAGACGCTCGTGCATCGCTCACCTCTCAGTACAGAATACGCGTCCGTATCGTACCCGCCACCTCATCGAGCAGCCGCTTCAACAACAGCGCTTCCTCGCGCTCGCCCGTGTCGATATCAATCACGACATAGCCGATCCGCGGATTGGTCTGCAAATACTGCCCAACGATATTGATGTTCCGGCTCGAGAACACCGCGTTCACAGCCGACAGCACGCCCGGCTGATTGTTGTGTATATGCAGCAGCCGCTGCTTGCCGGGATGCGCAGGCAGCGAAACCTCAGGGAAGTTCACGGCCCCCAACGTCGACCCGTTGTTCGAATACCGCAGCAGCTTATCCGCGACTTCCGTGCCGATGTTCTGTTGCGCCTCTTCGGTACTGCCGCCGATATGCGGCGTGAGGATGACGTTATCGAATCCGCGCAAAGGCGAGACGAACTCTTCCCCGCCCGTCTTCGGCTCCTTCGGGAAAACATCGACTGCCGCGCCCGCGATATGCTTCGATTCAATCGCCGCCTTCAGCGCCTCGATATCGACCACCGTGCCCCGCGCCGCATTGATAAATCGCGAGCCCTGCTTCATTCGCGCGAACTGCGCTTCCCCCATCATCCCCGCCGTCTGCGGAGTCTCGGGAACATGCAGCGTGACAACATCCGCGACCTCGAGCAACGCATCGAGCGTCGCCAGCGGACGCGCATTGCCGAGCGCGAGCTTCGTCTCGATGTCGTAATACACAACCTGCATGCCCGCAGCCTCGGCGAGCAATCCGACCTGCGTGCCGATATGGCCGTAGCCGACGATCCCCAAACATTTTCCACGAACTTCGTGGCTGCCCGTCGCCGTCTTAATCCAATCGCCCCTATGCGCGGCCGCATTGCGCGCAGGAATGCCGCGCGTCAGCATGATCGCCTCAGCCAACACGAGTTCCGCAACACTCCGCGTATTCGAAAACGGAGCGTTGAACACCGGCACACCCAACCGCTCGGCCGCATCGAGGTCGACCTGATTCGTGCCAATGCAAAAGCATCCCACGCACATCAGCTTCGGCGCGTTGTCGAACAATTCGCTCGTCAGATTCGTCGCCGAACGTATGCCGACCACGTACGCATCCGCAAGCGCCGCCTTCAATTCCGAAGACGGCAGCGATTTCGGATGCGATTCGATCCACGTGTACCCGTTCGCGCGCAACGCCTCAACGGCGCTCTCATGGACGCCCTCGAGCAGCAGGACTTTGATCCTATTCTTATCGAGAGACGTCCGGCTCAAACTAGGTTCTTCAATGGTTGCGGCTGTCATGGGAAGTAAAATGGGGGAGTCATTCTCATGATAGCGTGAGGTTCACCGAATGAGTTCGCCATTGATGATCGTTAATGGGGTCATTGAAGGTTCCCCGGATACGCCGCTGATGCACCGGATCCAGGACGTGAGCCTCGTGATCGAAGCCTGCTTCTCCGCGCACGTCACATCGGCACTGCTCTATCCCGCGAATCTCACCTCGGGATTCTTCGACTTGAGCACGCGCGAAGCCGGCGAAATTCTGCAGAAGCTACGGCAATACCGTGTGCGGCTCGCAGTCGTATGCGTCCCCGGAGCCGTCCAATACAGCACGATGTTCGGCGAGATGGCAATCGAGGAAGCACGCATTGGACACTTCCGGATCTTCGAATCCCCCGACGATGCCCGTGCCTGGCTCGCCCGTTAACTCAAGGCTTCCACGCTGGCCCGCGCACGACCTTCCCCGGCAGCGCGTTCGTCATGCGCCCATGGTCGATGACGGGTACGCCGTTCACGAGCACATACTGCATGCCTTCGGAAAGCTGATTCGGTTTGTCGAACGTCGCGCGGTCGGTGATCGTCTCCGGATCGAACACGACGATATCGGCCCACATGCCCGTCTTCAAAACGCCGCGATCGGCCAATCGCATCCGCGCCGCCGGCAGCGAACTGAACTTGCGGATCGCATCCGCGAGCGTCAACGCTCCATCCTCGCGAACGTACTTGCGCAGGATGCGCGGGAACGTTCCATACGCTCGCGGATGCGGATGCTCCTGACCGAGCAGCCCGTCCGTCGCCGTCCCCTGCGAGTCGTTGCAGATGCTCGTCCACGGTTGCTGCAAAGCGAGCCGCACATCCGGCTCCGACATGCCGAACACGGCGACCTGCGTAGCCGCATTGTCCTCGATCAGGATGTCGAAGATTGTGTCGATCGGATCTTTGTTCCACAGCTTCGCGATTTCCGCGATCGTCTTGCCCTGCAGCGGCAGCAGCTTCGGATTCTGCACGACGCTCAGCAAAATCGCCTGCGGACCCGCGATCTCGTTCCACTCGTTGTCCCACGCCGCGCTCGGAGTCATCATCTCCTTGCGGATCCGCGCACGCGTCGCGGGATCCCGCAGCCGCTCGATCAGCTTCGCATCCCCGCCGTCGTGCGCCCATGGCGGAATGAATGCCGAGAACGTATTGAACCACGCCGGATACGCATAAGTGTCGGCTCCGATCTCGACCCCCGCGCGCCGTGCCTCGTTGATATGCGCGACGATTTCCGGCATGCGTCCCCAATTCTCGCGGCCCGCGGCCTTTAAGTGCCAGATCTCGACCGGCACATGCGCCTCGCGCCCAATGCGAATCGCCTCGTCGATCGCGGGAATGATCGCGTCGCCTTCATTGCGCATATGGGTCGCATAAATTCCGCCGAGCTTCGCGCCTTCCGCCGCCAGCGCGATCAACTCCTCAGTCTTCGCGTAAGGCGCCGGCGCATATTGCAGCGCAGTCGAAACACCGACCGCTCCATCGTGCATGGCGTCGCGGACGAGAGCTTTCATCCGCTCGAGTTCGCTCGCCGTCGGCGCGCGATCGTCGTCACCGATCACGGCTCTGCGCACCTGCGTTGCTCCCACATAATTGCCGAGATTGATGCCCATGCCTTGCTTCTCGAGCCGCGCGAAGTATTCTCGAAACGTGCTCCAGTTCGGGTCGATTTTGTAATGCTCGAATCCAGCGCGATCAGCCGCGCGCAGTGCGTCTGTCAACGGCGCCACCGATCCGCCTTCGCCCGTGAACTCCGTCGTGATCCCCTGATAAATCTTCGATGGCAAGTGCGGATTGACGAGGATCGACGAGTCCGACTGCCCCAGCATGTCAATAAATCCCGGAGCCACCACCATCCCCGCCGCATCAATCACCTGCTTCGCGGAAGCCGCATCAAGACGCCCAATCGCCACGACGTGCCCATCGCGGATCCCAATGTCCGCCGCATACCACGGCGAACCCGTGCCATCGACGACATGCCCATTGCGAATCACGACGTCGTAGCTTTGCCCGTAAAGACTCAGCGAAAGCAGCAGCAGACACGTTAATTTCATTCTACTCATCGTAACTCTCGCCGCCTTGTCGCTATACTGGGCTGACCAAGTTTCAACCATGCTCAGACTCACCAGCCTCCTTCTCGTAGCGGCCTGCGCATTGCCGGCCCAGACCAAAGTTCCGGACTTGCCGGCCCCCTTCGCGACGCCGGACGCTCGCAATCCACCGAAAGTGATCGCCCGTCCGGATGCTGCAAAATTGAGCGTACCCGCGGGATTCAAGGTGAAAGAATACGCGTCCGGATTTTCGCGTCCGCGCTTCATGCTCGAAGGTCCTGGCGGAGAAGTGCTGATTACCGAGAGCACAGCGAAGGGCTCGGTAACGGTGCTGACCGATGGCGGCAAGTCGCGCAAGAAGCTCATCGAGGGCCTCGATCGTCCGTACGGATTGGCCTTGCGGAACAGCTATTTGTACGTCGGCGAGCCCACTTCGATCAAGCGCTACAAGTACGATTCGAAGACGATGACGGCCGGCCCCGGCGAGGAGATCATCTCTCTCAAAGGCTATAGCGCGGGCCATGTCACGCGTTCGCTGCAGTTCGATCCGAAGGGCGAGTACCTCTACGCCGGCATCGGATCGAGCGCGGATCACGTCGTGGGCGATCCTGAAAATCGTGCCGCGATCACGCGCTATCATCCCGATGGATCGGGGATGGAACTGGTGGCCTCGGGCACGCGCAATCCGATCGGGTTGAAATTCAATCCGAAGAGCGGACAGTTGTGGGCCGCGGTTCAGGAGCGCGATCATGTCGGCGACGATTTGGTTCCCGACTATTTCACGTCCATCCGCAGCGGCGGATTCTACGGCTGGCCGTACGCCTATATCGGGCCGCACGAAGATCCCCGGACGAAAGGCCAGCGATCGGATCTGGTCGCGAAAACGATCGTGCCGGATGTCGTGCTGCAGCCGCACTCCGCCGTGCTCGATTTCACGTTCTACACCGGCAAGGCATTCCCCGCCGAATACCGCGGCGGAGCCTTCCTCGCCTTCCACGGCTCGTCGAATCGGTCGAAGCGCCTCGGGTACGCGGTGGCGTTCGTGCCGTTCAAGAACGGAAAGCCGAGCGGCCCCGCGCGCGATTTCATGAGCGGCTGGATGTTATCGCCGGATGAAAAAGAAGTGTGGGGGCGTCCAGTGGCCGTGCTGGAACTGAAGGACGGCAGCCTGCTCATCAGCGACGACGGCGGCAACAAGGTCTGGCGGATTTCGTACCGTTAGGCGGCGGGCAAAGGACCGCGTTGTATGCTGGATGATTGTCCTCCACCGCCGATACCGCTCCGATCGATTGGACGAGCCGCATTAGAGGAATCCTCATCCTCGTCGCCGTCTACTTCGCCTTCATTTATCTCGTTCACAAACCCGACGCGGTGAGCGTCGACGGATGGCGGCTCACCGGCATCTTCATCGCAACGATCGCCGGTTCGATCATGCAATCGCTCCCCGGCGGAGCGCTCGTCCTGATGGCCGTCACCCTCAGCATCGTCGTCGCCGGAGTCAAACCCGCGAAAGCCCTCGCCGGCTATGGCGACTCAACCGTATGGCTCGTGCAGGCCGCATTCTTCATCTCACGCGCCCTCATCAACACCGGACTCGCCCGCCGCATCGCCCTCTTCTTCGTCCGCCTATTCGGAAAAAGCTCGCTCGGCGTTTCGTACGCGCTCTCCATTTCGGATATGCTGCTCGCGACCATCATCCCCTCGAACGGCGCACGCTCCGGCGGCATCATCCTCCCCATCGTCCGCTCAATTTCCGAACTCTATGGATCGAGCCCCGGCGCGACCGCCAGCCTCCTCGGCTGCTTCCTGTTCACCGCCGTCTATCAAGGAGTCTGCATCGGATCCGCAATGTTCTACACCGGCCAGGCCAGCAACGCCCTCGCCGCGCAACTCGCCGAAGGAGCCGCGAAAACCGCCGGAAATCCGAACTTCCACGTAACTCCGCTCTCCTGGATGCTAGCCGGCATCGCCCCCGGACTCGTGTCGATGTTAATCGTCCCCTGGGTCGTCTCGAAACTGAATCCCCCAGAAATCAAGCGCACACCCGAAGCCTCGGAGTTCGCGCGCAAGCAACACGTCGAGATGGGTCCACTCTCCCGCAAAGAATGGATTCTGCTAGTCGTCTTCATCTGTGTGTGCGTGATGTGGATGACGACCGCATGGCACCACATGGACGTCGTCGTCCCCGCCTTGATGGGCGCCGTGACGCTGCTGCTACTAGGCGTCCTCACGTGGAACGACGTAATCAAGGAGGAATCCGCGTGGGACATCTTCATCTGGTACGGCGGACTCTTACAGCTCGCCAAGAATCTGAACGACACCGGAGTAACGACCGAATTCGCCAAAGGAATCGCGGCTTCGATGACGAACGCGACATGGCTCGCGCTATTCGCGGTGGCGCTGGTCATCTATTTCTACGCACACTACGCCTTCGCCAGCATCACCGCTCACTTGCTGTCGATGTATCCCGCGTTCGTTGCGGTCTTGCTCGTGAAAGGAGCCCCTATCGGCCTGGTCTGCTACGCGTTCGCCTGTTTCGCCAACCTGTCGGCGGGACTAACGAACTACGGAACGACCCCGTCGCCAATGTTCTTCGCGCAGGACTACGTCCCCTTCAAAACCTGGTGGCGCGTCGGCTTCGCGGCCTCGCTGGTGAACATAGCAGTATGGTCAATCGTCGGCTTCTCGTGGTGGAAGCTGATCGGATATTGGTAGTAGCCGATGAAAGCCGACAGCCGCGTCTATCTGGAAATGATCGACTTCATAGTCTCACGGGCCACCCCTGAGGCAGTGCTGGAATTTCGGCCATCGGAAGCCAGTCAGCACCGGGTCTCCGAGTTAATTGAGCGTCAGCAACAAGGCGCGCTGTCTCCAGAAGAAGCTTCGGATCTGAACGACTTCCTGCGACTCGAGCATCTTCTGATCATGTCCAAGGCTCAGGCCCGTTTGCGGTTGCATCTTGCGGCCGGAAATTAGCACCGAACTGCAGAACACGGATCGCTTATTTGTAGAACGAGTCCACAACCTCCGGATCTGTCGGCTCCATCAAATCGGACGTAAAGTGCATCGGATAAGATCCAAGAACACGTTCCTTCGGTTCCTTGATCCCTGTGATCCGCGCGACCGGCTTTCCGTAGCGCGTGATCACGACCTCTTCGCCCTTTTCCGCGGCCGCGACGAGCGCCGAGAAGTTCGTCTTCGCTTGGCTGATGTGATACTTCGCCACAATTGTTAGTCTAGACGAGTTGACCGACATCAGTTTTACGCCCTCAGCGCGGACCCCCTCCGCTCAATCGCTCTTGCCCCAAACACTCCAGGAACCCAGAAATCCTGCCATTTGAGCCCGCATTTCGCCGTCATCTCGAGCCCGTATTCACACCGCCGCAAGTCCGTTGCATCCTTGTTGTTCGACCCATACGTGAACTTGCACTTCATATCTTTCGCCATCCGCACAGCCCGCTCGCCCGGCAGCCGGTAGCGATTGTTCAGCTCGATCGCGATCCCGTTCGCCGCCGCCGCGCCGATGACTTTCCTCAATCGCTCCTCCGTCCACAGAGCGTCGTACTGACCCGCAATCGACGCCGGCAAAAACGTCGGATTCGCATAGATGTCGATCGGCTCATGCTCGAGGATCCCGACCGCCCGATCGACCAGCGTCTCCATGAACTCCTCGACGTCGCCAATGACGCCCACTTCATCCGGAATCCACAACCGCATACGCTTGCCGCGATTGTCTGTCCAGGTTTCCGAATCCGTGAAAATGTAATCGAACTCCGTGCACGTCGAGCGCGAGAACATTTTCACCCATTCGCGTCCTTCGGCCTGCATGCCCACGAAAGCCGAGACGCCGTGCAAACTCTCGACGAACCGCCGCGCTCCCGCATCATCCTTGATCGCCTGCAGCATCCCGAGATTCGCCGCAATCCCGTAGTACACGCCGTCGCGGAAAGATCGCGCCATCGCCCCCGCCACGTCGAGCCCCGGCTTCAAGTGGACGTGATAATCCACGACCGGATAATTCTCCGCCCCCAACTCGATCAGCTTGCGGAACGTCTCGTCAACGACGGAAGGCGACGCCCCCGGAACCGACGCATCATCCGGCAAACGCCGCACCCGGATCTTCCTCCACAGCGATTTCGACCCGCCATCGTGCCCCTGCAACGCGAACGTCCCGTGATCGAGGTACCGCTCGCGGATGGACCCAGGCGGAATCACCGGCGGCGTGGGCTCGGTATAGTCGACCGTTTGCATATCGTTGATCCAGATTTGTATGTTCTTGCCGCGCACCAGCGCGCGTATGCGGAACCATTCGTTATCCGGCACGATCTGCTTATACACGTTGCGGACCGCGTACAGCGAACCCGTCTTCTTCCGCTCGCGATAAGTCCCCTCCCCGAGCGCCGTATTGTTCACCTGAATCTCGAAGCCCTTCACTGGAAAGCCCTTTTCCTGGTACTTCGTATGAAAAAACAACCCCGAGTTGCAGTACGGCCTCGCGAGCGCCTCGGCTTCGACCTCGAAATTGCGGAAGCTCGCCGGCGCGTCGACCCCGCCCGGACCCGTGTAAAACAGGTGCGATCGCTCACCATCATTGGCGATCAATCCGTCGGAGTTGACCTTCCACGTTCTCTTATTCTCAGCCGCGGCCCAGCCGTCGAGCGACTTGCCATCGAACAAATCGATCCACCCATCGGCCGCCGACGCCGCAGCCGTGCCGGCAACGGTGGCAATGAACGTTCTCCGGCTCGGCCGGCTCAGCAAAGACATGCCAACAGTATATGCGTTACCGAATCGCCCACTCAGCGTAAAATAGTGAGAGGAGTAGAATGATCTGATGAACCGTCCTCAACTGCTCGGTGCCGCGGCCATCGTCTCGCTGGCTGTCCTCACCAGTTGCATGCCCGAGCAATCGGTCCGGGCCGCGGTCAAGGACTCGAAGACGCGCAAAGCCGCGCCCGACTTCACCCTCAAGGACGCCAACGGCAAAACCGTCAAGCTCACCGACTACAAGGGCAAGGTCGTGCTGCTCAATTTCTGGGCCACCTGGTGCGGACCCTGTAAGATCGAGATCCCCTGGTTCAAGGAATTCGAAACGACCTACAAGAACCAAGGCTTCGCCGTCCTCGGCGTCGCCATGGACGACGACGGTTGGGATGCCGTGAAGCCGTACCTGGCCGACAAGGAAGTGAACTACCGCGTCGTCGTCGGCACCGAACAAGTGAGCCTGCTCTACGGAGACGTCGAATCGCTCCCCACCACGTTCGTGATCGATCGTGAAGGACGCATCGCGTCGGTGCATGTAGGATTGATCAGCAAGGGTGACTACACGAATGAGATCAAGCAGCTTCTCTCGCCCGACAAGCCTGCGGAAAAGCCCGCGACACCGACCGCAGCGGGGACCAATGCGGGTTATTAGCCTTCTGCTCGCCGTCTCCGCGCTCATGCAAGCGCAGACCATCACTATGATGTTGACCCCCCCAATGAGCGTAACCGCCAAGCGCGGCGCGACCGTTGCCGTCAAGGTCCAAGCCCGCCTGCGCGATGGCTATCATTGCAACACCAACACGCCGAGCGATGAGTATCTGATCCCGCTCAAATTGACCTGGACGGCCCCCGGCTCCCTGCAGGTCGCGGACGTAAAATATCCAAAGGGCACGATGGAAAAGTACCCGTTCTCCGAAAAGCCGCTCTCCGTCTACTCAGGCGTCTTCGACATCGTGACGGATTTCAAGGTCCCATCGGATGCGAAACCCGGCCAATCGACCATCGCCGGAAAAGTCCGCTACCAGGCCTGCGACGATCGCGCCTGCTATCCTCCGAAGACTTTGGAAGTTCAAGTCCCGGTGATCATCGAGTAGTGTCCCGCCGCCTGCTCGCGATCCGCCCCGGCGGAGTGGGCGACTGCATCCTCTGCTTTCCCGCAATCGAAAGTCTGCGCAACCGTTGCGAGTACCTCGAAGTCTGGACGCCCCGCGCGGTAACGCCGCTCGTCTACTTCGCGGACCGCGTCCGCGCGATCAGCGACACCGGCCTCGATCTCTTCGGACTCGAAGGCCTCGCACCCAACGCGCGTCTGATCGAGACATTGCGCAACTTCGACGCGATCGTCTCCTGGTACGGAACGAATCGCGCCGATTTCCGCTCAGCCGCCGAAGCTCTAAGCCTTCCGATCGAATTCCACATCGCGCTGCCGCCGCAAGACTCGCAAGTCCACGCCTGCGACTTCTTCTGCGCCCAACTCGGCGCCCCGCCAGGAGCGACTCCGCGCATCCCCACCATCTCCCAAAAGCGCCACTTCTTCGCCATCCATCCTTTCTCCGGCAGCCCCCGCAAGAACTGGCCCCTCGACCGCTTCGACGCCGTCGCGCGCGCCGTCGGAATCCCAGTCGAATGGTGCACGACATCCGAACAAGCCACCGAACTCGGCTCCCGAACCCCTCTGCTCGCCGTCGACGACCTCGCCCAAGTAGCCTACTGGCTCTCGGAAGCCCTCGTCTACCTCGGCAACGACTCCGGAATCACCCACCTCGCCGCCGCAGTCGGAACTCCAGTAATCGCACTCTTCGGCGGAGCGTCGGATCCAAAAATCTGGGCCCCCCGGGGCGACAGCGTCCGCATCATCACGGGCGCCAGTATGGATGCAATCGGCGTCGACGCCGTGGTCGCCTGACTAGCAACCAACGTCTTCTGAAACGCATCGATCTCCTCACGCATCCCGCGCCCGAACGCCGCCTCGAACTCGCTCCGCCACCGCCCCGGATCCCTCGCCGCCGCCAGCAAGAATCGTTGATACGTCTCCCGCCCATGCGCCGCCATCAGATATTCATTGAAGTATCGCCACACCGGATACGCGAACCGCATGTCGATCGGACCCGTCAGTTCGCCCCGCCGGTCAGGATCAATGATCGGCCAAAGCGGCTGCACCCGCGCCCGCTCGACAACTTCCGTGCGGCTCAGATACGTCTTCTGTTGCCCATTCGCAACGGCGAGCCCTTCCGCCAGCCAGTCAATCGCAGTGAACCGGTACGCCGCGAGCAATCCCTGATGCTGATTGATGACGGCATGCCCAAGCTCGTGCAGCAGAAACTCCCGATGGTCGAGCCGCTTCTCGTCGATCTTCGGCGTCACATAAATCTCCGCACCCGTCGCAAGCGTGACTGCCGCCAGAGCATGGCCCGTCCTCTGCGGCATCATCCTTCGGAACTGCGTCCACGTGCCGCATTCGATCACGGTGATCCGATGAGGACAATCGAGCTCGACGAACCGCTCGGTCTGCGCGATCAAGGCATCAAAATCGCGATATGCATCGGGAAGCACCGCGCCCGTCGGCCAATAAATATCGGCCCTTTGCAAAGCGAGATGCTCATATCCGGGCTTCCACGGCGACCACGGAAACAGCGGTCCATAAGGAAACGCCATCAGAAACATCAGGACGCCCCCATAGAACGCCCCACGCCGGATTCGCGACCACCAGTTCATGGCTAAAGTTATACCAATCCGCATTCGAGTCT
>DASXZC010000259.1:0-2970 GCA_036502165.1 Bryobacteraceae bacterium | reverse complement strand
TCATCGAAAAGCCATTCGTGCACCCCAGCCAGTTTCCGCGCCCAGGAGCGAAGCCGCTTCGCGGCCACGATCTGCCGGGGTTTTCGTCCGCTCAGGAAGTACAAGGCCCACGCCACATCCGCCGCGGTGTTCAAGTCGTATTTGCGACGAACTCAGGACATGTCCAGCCGGATGAAATGAAATGCGGACGCCCTGACGCTCGACGACTTCGCCATTGGGCACGACCTTGATGTCGGCGCAATAAAGCCCTCGATCCGTTCGCGCGAGCAATGGCTCTTCCAACGCGGACCTCCGACGAGGCAAGCGGAAAGGCTGAGCAGCCCTCGTGCCGGCCGTCACGAACCGAGAGGTGTCGGCTTCCTCCCCCCGAGATCAAAAGATGCACGGCATTGCATTTGCTATGCGAGTGAAGTCTTTTTTGTTTTCCCTCTCCGATTGAGGAGTTCTCGTGTACCACCACATCAAGAAGCTCATGTATGTCGTGCGTGTCGACGAACCCAATCCCGCATTCGGCAACATGCTTCTCGAACAGTTCGGCGGCGCCAATGGCGAACTTGCGGCGGCCATGCAGTATTCGATTCAGGGACTCAATTGCGACGATCCCGCGCGCAAGGATTTGCTGATGGACATCGGCACGGAAGAGTTGAGCCATCTGGAAATCGTGGGCACCCTGGCCCGCTCGCACATTCAACCGATGAAGGCCTTCCGCGATGCCGCGGAAGTCGATCCTCTGATCGCGATTGCCGGTGGTGGCGGCGTGAATCTTTTCAACTCGATGGGCAACGCCTGGACCGCGGACTACCTCAAGATCACGGGGGAACTCGATGTCGACCTGCGCAGCAACATCGCGGCGGAGGCTCGCGCGAAGATCGTCTACGAACGGCTCATCAACTTCTGCGAGGATGCCGGCACGCGCGACGCACTCCAGTTCCTCATGACGCGCGAAATCACGCACATGAAGGCCTTTGCGGCCGCTCTGGAAAGCATGCAGAAGCCGGCCTTCAGCATCGGTCTGATCCCGCCTTCACCGGACCTGGTCAACAAGTTCTTCAACGATTCCACCGGAACTGGCGAGGATGGGGAACAGGACGTCCGCGGACCGTGGAACGAAGGCGGCGAGTGGGAATTCGTGGAGGCTCCCGGATTCGCCGAGGTTCGCGATCGAATGATCCCCAGTCGGAACGGAAATGGATCATCATCCGAGTCGGACTATCCGGCGGCCTCGGTGCTGGCGGAGACCCTTCACTTGCAACTTCAGGATATTCTCCATGCCGAAAAACAACTGCTGAAGGCGCTTCCGAAGCTGGCCAAGGCGGCGCGAGCGGCGGATTTGCAGGCCTGCTTTGAACAGCATCTCACCGAGACCGAGGTGCAAGTGGAGCGGCTTACGGAGATCTTCCGCATTCTCGGGCACAAACCCAAAGCGAAACCGTGCAAGGGAATGGCGGGTCTGCTTGCCGAGGGGGAGGAACAGATTGCGAACTCGGCGGCGAGGGACGACCTCACCGCGGATCTCGCGCTGATCGCGGCGTCGCAGAAGGTCGAGCATTATGAGATTTCGGCGTATCTGGGCGCACGCACGCTGGCGAGCCAGGCGGGGATCATTGAAGCGTCCCGCCTTCTCGGGCAAACGCTCCTGGAGGAAGAGCGCGCCGACAAACTGCTCAATCGCATCGCCACGCTGCTCATGGAATCGGCCGGCAAAGCGGGACAAGCACCCGTCTCGACTGAAGAAGAAACCGTCGAGGAAGAGGCATGAGCGTCTCTCCACTGCGCTGGTGATTATGCCGCGGATGGTTTTGGAGGCGTGCTCAATCTTCTTCAATTCAAGTCGTTGATCAATCCCGATTCCAATGATGGTCCGCGGAGGCAGTATGGGCGAGAACCGCGATGGAATCGCCGACGTCTGGGGAGCGCGGACGCCGTTCCGAGGCGAGGGACGATGGCCGGCCCGCGTCGATCAGTACCTCGACGAGAAACCCGACAAATGGATTCGCAGTTGCTGCGTCCTGTGTTCCAATGGCTGCGGCCTGGACATCGGCGTGAAGGACGCTCGCATCGTCGGAGTGCGGGGCCTCAAGACCGACCGAGTGAACCGCGGTCGGCTCGGCCCGAAGGGGCTCCACGGCTTCCACGCCAACCACAGCCCGGACCGGTTGCGCTTGCCCCTGGTGCGGGAGAACGGCCAACTCCGGGAATCCACCTGGGACGAAGCGATGGGCCGTGTCGTTGAACGATGCCGGCAGACGATCGAGCAGTTCACGCCCGGTGGCGTCGCCTTCTATAACTCCGGGCAGTTATTCCTTGAAGAGTACTATACCCTCTCACTCATCTCACAAGGCGGCATCGGTACAAATCACCTCGACGGCAACACCCGCCTCTGCACCGCGACGTCGTCGCAAGCACTCCGCGAAACCTTCGGCTCCGACGGCCAGCCGTGCTCGTATGGGGACATCGACGAAACCGATTGTCTGTTCCTCATTGGCAGCAACATGGCGGAGACGCAAACGGTTCTCTGGTCGCGAATACTCGACCGTCTGGTGGGGTCCAAACCGCCGAAACTCATCGTGGTCGACCCCCGAGGAACGCCGACCGCGGCCAAGGCGGATGTCCATCTCCGTCCGCGGCTTGGAACCAACGTCGCCCTACTCAACGGCCTGCTGCGCCATTTGATTGATCGCGCGTACATTGACCGGGCGTTTCTAATCCAGCACACCACTGGCTTCGACCTCCTCGCCAAGACGGTTGCGAATTACCCTCCGGAGCGCGTCGAGGAAATTACCGGCGTTCCGGCCGGCGAGCTTGAGAAAGCCGCGGAGATCATTGGCGCCTCCAAAACCCTCGTCTCGTGCGTCCTTCAAGGCGTCTATCAGTCGAACCAAGCGACCGCGGCCGCGTGCCAGGTGAACAACGTCAATCTGGTTCTGGGGCGAATCGGAAGGCCCGGATGCGGGATCATGCAGATGAACG
>DASXZC010000258.1:0-2304 GCA_036502165.1 Bryobacteraceae bacterium | reverse complement strand
CGTCCATGCGGCGCTTGCTCGCTTTATAAAAACGCGTGAGCGCCGGAAATGGCTTCGGAATTTCGATCGTCCGGATCAATTCGCCGTCCTCGAGTTGCGTCTGCCGATACCCGGAGAAAAACAAAGCCAATTGCGTCTCCCGGTTTCCCCGGATGCTCGTCAGGACCAGCGATGCGTCGAGCGCCAGGAGCAGCGGCGCGGAATCGCCGATCGGCGACGCGGTCGCCAGATTCCCTCCGAGAGTGGCGCGGTTCCGAATCGGCGGCGACGCGAAAAAACGAAGCCATTTGCCCACCGCGGCAGGCGCGCTCGTCCATCTGCGCTCAATCTCTCCCAGCGAAAGCGCCGCCCCGATTCGCACTTTCCGGGAATCCTCGGAAAACTCGCGCAAAGCGTCGATCCCATGCAGGCTGATCAGATGCGGCCATCGCCGGAAGCGCAGATTCGATTCAACCCCAAGATCGGTACCGCCACAGATCACCTTTGCCTGCGGATGTCGGTCAAGCATCGAAAGGCACTCGGCAAGATTACCAGGCCGATTGTAGCGGGCCCTGTCCGTCACCAGATGCACGGCTTTCAAGGCCGGTGCGGTCTGAGCGAGACGATCCAGGAAAAAACCCTCAGAAGCCGGCCCGACAGCGAGAGCCGCGTCGCGAATCGGCCTGTATCCCGTGCAGCGGCACAGATTGCCTCCCATCGACTCGGGATCGCACGGCCCCACCCGTCCAGGCCGATACTGTTCCGCGAACAGACTCATCACGAACCCCGGCGTGCAATAGCCGCACTGCGACCCTCCACCCGCCGCGATGGCGTGCTGTACTTCCGCAAGTTGCCCTTCACGCGCCAGCGCCTCCACCGTATAGAATTCCCGGTCGATCGCATCCGGCAGAAACATCAGGCAGCTGTTCACCGGTTTGTATTCGCTGCCGGACCCGTTTTCGGCCACCATCAGCACGGTGCAGGCGCCGCACTCACCCTCCGCGCAGCCCTCCCTCGCGCCGGTCAGCCCGCGGTCTCGCAGGAAGTCGAGAAGCGTGCTCTGTAGCGGTTGGTCACCCACCGGGACGGCCCTGCCGTTAATAGTCGCTGTCGATTGCCGAAGATTCGCACCTGTCATAACCCACCGCGCGCCGGGATGGCGGCAAGGTTAGCCGCCCGTGGGCAACAGAGACCGTGCAGGGAACAGTCCTTAGAGGAAGCCCGACGCCTCGAAGTCTAACATACAGGTTCTATCCTCCTGGTTCTACCCCGCCAGGACCTCCCGAAGCTTCTCGGTAAGGGTCTCGGCGACGAAAGGCTTTTCAATAAACGCCGCGCCCGGTTTCAGAACGCCATGGCGAACGACGGCATTATCCGCGTAACCCGACATGTAAACGACTTTGAGCCCGGGACGCAGCTTCGCCAGTTCTTCGGCGAGTTCCGGTCCGCTCATATCGGGCATAACCACATCGGTGAGCAGCAGATCGATCGTCGCGTCGCGCTCCTTACAAAGCGCAATCGCCTCAGCGATGTTCTCACTCGCGACCACCTGGAAGCCGTGTTCGCGAAGCACCCCTTCGACCAGTTTGCGAACGTTGGCGTCGTCTTCCACTAACAAGACAACCTCGGCCTGAGCGCGGGCCGGCACGCGCGACGAGACGGACGGCTTAGTCGCGGATTGGTCCGTCACCGCCGGCAGGTGTATTTTGAAAGTCGTACCCTTCCCTTCCTGGCTGTAAACCCAGATATCTCCCCCGTTTTGCTTTACAATCCCATAAACGATTGACAGACCCAGGCCGGTTCCCTTGCCAACTTCCTTTGTGGTAAAGAAAGGTTCGAAAATCTTCCGCCGCGTCTCTTCACTCATTCCATGCCCCGTGTCGCTGACCGCGATATGAACGTAGCGGCCTGGAACGATTCCGGCATGGGACTCGGCGTAAACCTCGTCGAGCACCACGTTGGCTGTCTCGATCGTGAGCTTCCCGCCGTTCGGCATCGCGTCTCTCGCATTGATCACGAGGTTCATAAGCACCTGATCGAGATGAGTTGCGTCGGCGCGGACAGGGAAGAGCGATGGATCGAGGCGCGTCGCAAAATCGATATCTTCGCCGATCACATGCCGCAGGAGTTTTTCAATATTATTCACCACTTCATTGAGGTCGAGAAGCGAAGGCTGAAGGATCTGTCGCCGGCTGAACGCCAGGAGTTGTTTCGTCAGACCGGCGGCCCGCTCCGCCGCGCGTTGAACCTCGGCGGCTTTTTCGAGCAACCAGGGCTGATCGCTCAGCTCATCCATGACCATCCCGTTGTAACCCAGGATCACCG
>DASXZC010000257.1:0-11428 GCA_036502165.1 Bryobacteraceae bacterium | reverse complement strand
CGTACGCGTTTCGCCGGCGAAGTTGTCGAAGGCCGTGGTATGGATGTAATCTTTATCGGCTTTCAGATCGCGCCGCCAGCCGTTTTGGAAAACCCATTGTTTGATCGATGGCTCCCAACGGGCCTTTTCGGCGGCAATCTGCCGTGAAATGAAGAATTTCTTTTCGTCGATCTCGAAGACGCTCACGCCGAGCATGGCGTTTTCCTTGTTATCGAAGAGCTTGTAGTAATAGAAACGCCCGTCTGCGCCGCGGACGAATTTGCGGTCGGGACGCAGGTACGTCTGCACGGCCTTGCCTTTGATCTGGTTTCGCAGGCCATCCTGAATGCGGTTCGCTTCGGGGACGACGGTGTGATCGAAGAGGAACAGCGCTCCGCACAATCCGGCCGCGGCCAGCCAGACGGGGACGGCCATTCGATAGACGCTGACGCCGGACGCTTTAAACGCGGTCACTTCGTTGTTCTTCGTAAGGATGCTGAACCGCACGAGCACGGCCACCAGCACGCTGATCGGCGTCGAGTCGTATAAATATTTCGGCGTCAGGTAGAACAGATATTTCAGCATGACGTTCATGCCGATGTGATTGCGAATCATGTCGCCGATCAATTCGAAGAACGTGTAGATGTGCTGGATCACGACGAAACTGACCAGCACGGTGATGAACCAGAACAGAAATCCGCCGAGCATATAGCTGTCGACGATCTGCGGGAACAAGGGCAGACGGAAGGTGATGCGCGGAATGACGGTGCTCTTTTTCACCTGCCCCGCGCCTTCGAGACGCTTACCGGCCTGACGCAGCCAGACGCGTACGCGGCCAACCCAGTCGCGATCGCCGGGCTCTTCCATGCGGAACATCAGGATCGTTCCGATGATAAAAAATACGGCATCCGGAACCCATAACGCGATCTCCGTGCGCAGGCGTCCCTGCTGCGCAAGGCGGATCATCGCCATCCAACCCATGTAATAAAAGAACGCGAGTAACACCGTCAGAACGAACGCCGAGGACTTCGCCGAGCGCCGTGAGGAAACGCCTAGCGGGATGCCCACCAGCGCAAGCAACAGGCACGCCGGCGGCAGAGTCAGGCGTTGGAAGAGTTCGATCCGCGCTTCCGTTCTCGCGCTCGGGTCGACGTCCGGAGTCTTGTACGCCATGCGGTACAACGGCCGCGTGTCGAGTTCGCGCTCGACGTGGGTCTTGGTGTCGGTCGAGCGCTCGGCCTCGAGCAATTGCGTGCCATCGGGAAAGCGGCTGGCCTTGTAATGCGTGTAATCTTTTTCAGCTTCGTAGGTCGACGTCTGATCGAGATTGAGCTGGATCCGGTTGAACTGCGGCTCCGGCCGGGCGATCGCCGACTGCGCGAGCGTCACGCGGGGACCATCGCCGCTGGTGGACTTGTTCGGCCGATCCTCAGGCGGCGTCACATCGGCAATGAAGACGCGCTTCCATTCGGAAATCAGGCCGGTGATCGGAGTGATGTCGTACACATAGAGGACGACCTTGGGCTTTTGGAATTGTTCCTCGAACACGCGCGGCTGAACTTCCGCGGTCAATTGCGCGGCGCTCAATTGCTCGGCGATCCGGCTGGTTTCGCGCAGGCACCAGGGAGTCAGCCACAGCGTTGAGGCCGCCGTGCCGAGAGTCGCGATGAACGCGAACACGAGCGCGGGAAAACTGACTCTGCGCCCCGGCACGCCCGCCGAGCGAAGAGCAGTAATTTCGCCGTCGCTCGACATCCGGCTCAAGCCGATGAGGACTCCGACCAACACTCCAAAAGGAACAGTGAACGGGAACGACGCAGGAATCGCGAGGGCGAACAGATAGGCAACCGTCTTAGGCGTCGCGGAAGCTCGTACGAGCAATGAGAACAGCCCGGAACCGACGCGCTGCAGGAACAGGATGAAAGTGAACAGGCTGATGCCGACGATCGCCGCAGTCGAAACTTCCGCAAAGACTGAGCGGCTCACCAATCCGATGGGCGACATGCGAGCCCGGTGGGTACGCACGGGCCGTTGTTCATCCGGCGCGGACGAAGTCTCGAATTCGGGTGGATTCAGCGGCAGTGCCATGCAACGGCTCGCTTAACCTACGGCTTTCCAAGAGGGCTTAACGCAAACGTCGGCGGCGGTGCGATCGGCACCTTCTGCGTTTCACCCTCGGCGCGTTCCAGCTCCAACTCCTCGAATAATACGCCAGGCGCGACGACTGTTGCCGCCGCCAGATATCCTTGCGTTCCCATCATCGCAAACGGACCGCTGTCGTTGATGAAATCGAAGAACGCGGTCTCCTCACTCGCCGCCATGATATCGCGCAGGGAACGCGTCGACACACCGCGCAGCCGCACGCCGCGGACGAGCTCTTCCCGGCCATCCGGGTAGACCTTGTAGACGAGCGTTGGATAGGGCACGGGCCGTCCGCCGCCGCCGGATTGCACCATCGACGTGATCATCGATTGCAGTTCGCCATAGCTCGCCGTGCTCGGGTAGTCGAGCTTGCGGATCAGGATGCCGTAGGGCTTGTTGCGTTGCTGGATCGTGGCGATCAATTGCTGCTTGAGCTCGGCCATCTTCTTCGTCTGACGCGCGCGGATGAACAGGTTGCCGATGACAGGAAGATTGGCTCCGAAGCCAGCCATCAGACGGCCGTGGCCGTTGCTCTCTTGAAATCCTTTGATGGGCAGTCGCGAACGCAGATAATCCTTGAGGATCCCTTGCTCGATGACGGAGACCGGCTTCGGTGACACACCGTCGTTATCAATCCGGTAGTATCCGATGAGCGTGTGGCCACGGAATTCGGTTTGTGTCGGATCGTCGACCACGTCGAACCAATCCGGCAGGACGCGCGAGCCGAGCTTGCCATCGAACTCGCTGGTCGCGAATGGCACCGATCGTCCCGCCTCGGCCAGGGGCTTGCGTGGAAGACGTATGTTCTCGCCTAACAAATAGCCCATCAACTGCGCGCTTGCCATCGGCTCGAGCAGGACCGGACCCGAGTACGCTTCACCCACCGGAGCCTTTACCAGCGCCCGCAAATTCTCGGCGACCTGTTTCGCGCTCGCGACGAGTTCCGCTTCGGGCGCCATCTTCGATGCCGCAAAAGAAACGTGCGCGGTGGCGTCGCGCAGTTCCATGCCATCCGGAGCCTGCGTTGCCGCGCGGATCCGGACCGTCGTCAGCGTATCGGGATACCGCAGTTGAGAGCCTTCCGAATTCATGTAATACGACATGCTCGCCAAGGCGTCGAGTTCGGCGCCCGACGTCATGACCTCCGGATATCCTGCAAAAACGGCCGAAATTCGCGCAATACGCGGCTTCCAGACATCGGTGTCGATGGGTGACCGCTTGCCGTTTTCAACTTTCACAACGGGCTGCGCACGATAAAAATCCGGCTGCGGATCGGTGACGTTGGTCTGCTTCAGGATCTCCTTCTTGATCGAAAATCCCTCCACGGCGGACTTGTACGCACGATCCGTCGCGAGCCACAGATTCTGCCGGAACGCCGCGAGATTATCGTCGAGCGGCCAAGTCTCCTGGTCATAACGCGCGCCGCCGCTGACGCCGGTGTATAGATGATTCGTGTTGTCGAGATCGTAGCTGCCGACCCGAACCTGCACCGCGGGCACGCGCAAATGGATCATGCGAGCGGTCAGAATTCCGCCGAGCGACGCGCCGACCGCGTACGATTCCTGATCCTCGACCTTGTACTCGATGAAGTACGGCATGTCGAGTCCGGTGGCTCGCAGCATGCGCGAACGTTCCATCTCCTCGCGCATCGCGCGAAGGATGACGTCCTCATTCGGTTGAGCCGTAACCTGGATAAATCCGGTCTGCGCGAACAAGGCGAAGCCGATGATAGAAAGAAACGCGAGCGAAAGTGCGGTTTTCATTTCTTCGCGTCCTTTGCCGGCGTCGCGGGCGCCGCGGAGGCCGACGGCGAAAGCTCCGGCTGCGGCCTGGGGATCAATGGCGGACGATCGCGCGACTGTTCCTTACGCTGAATCTCAATTTCCGAAATCAGAATCGCGGGCGAGATCGCCGAGACCGGCACCGAGCCTGATTCAGCGCCGCAGAATCCGTTGAATACTTCGGTCTTGTCGGATGTCGCCACGATCTTCGCGAAACTCGCGAGGGGCGTGCCGACGATATCCGCGCCGCGCACCAGCTCATCGGGCTTGCCGTCGGCGAAGACTCGGTACACGATCAACGGGATCACCGTATAAGCCTGCAAACCGCGGCGGCCCGTGGTCGTATATCCGCCGGTCACTTCCTGAAAGTAGAGCCCGTAAGGCTTGTTCTGCTTCTTCAATTCCTCACGCAGCATGTCGCGAAGTTTGTCACTAGAAACCGCATTCGAGGACCTCACGATCAGATTGGATTGCCGCGATACGACCTCGTTCCCTGGCTGCCGCCGCCCATGGCCGTTCGATTTATCGAAGCCCGCCACCGGAGTGCGCGACATCAGGAACGTCTTCAGGACGCCATGGTCAACCAGCGTCAGCGGCCGTGCCTTGATTCCTTCGTCGTCGTACAGGTAGGATCCGTTCAAGTCCACGCCATTCACCGATTTCAGAGTCGGATCGAAGTCGACCGAAAGGAATTCAGGCAGAATCGGCTTGCCGACGCTCTTTGAGAACGTCTGGCCCTCGGAATCATCCTTCTGACGATGTCCTTCGATCCGGTGGCCGAAGATCTCGTGAAAGAACACACCCGCGGCGCGTCCCGACAGGATCGCCGGGCCCACGAAAGGATCAACCACAGGAGCCCGCAACAGAGCCGTCAGATCCTTGCCCGCCTTGTCGACCGCCGCGAACATAACGTCCTCGGAGGGCAACCTGGCGAGGTCCTCGGCTTCCCAACTTTCCGTCACCGCGAGGTCCATGCCATCGAACGCTTTTGCGCGTGCCACCATCGTCACGCGATACATCCGGTTGCTCTGCGTCACGCTGGTCCCCTCGGTGGTGACCAGATATTTCGTTACTCGTCCGGCCGAGAGTCCGAGCGTCGAAGACAGAATCTGCGTATAAGGAGCGAACCCTGCCGACACGCGGCGCAGACGATTCGCCCATTCCTCACTCGCGAGCTTGAGAGGAGTCTCAGGACCTGTGAACGTCGAAGGCTCCTCGACGGAGAAATCCGCAACATCCTCGCCTGTCTGGGCTCGCACCTGCTGGGTAGTCTTGATGCGCGTCAGACGTTGAGCCGCGGACCGATAGGAATGGTCCGTCTCGATCCAAAGCCGCTGCCGCGTGGCGTTCGGCTCGCCATCGACTGGAAGTAGACTCGACGCAGTCGTGTGCGCCATCCCCTCGCCGTTCAATCGCCGAGTGCTGTCGAACTGGTGCGACCCCACGCGGACGCCGACGTCCAGAATGCGCGCCAGGCTTCGATTCTGGCTCGCGAGAGCCCCCAGCGTCGCCGACATGGATTCGGATTCCTCATCGGTTACCGCGTACGAAATGAAGTACGGCGGCGGATCCGCCTTCTGCTTCAGAGCGTCGAAGTTGCGCGCGATCTCCTGTTTGAGGATCGTCATCAGATCCTGGCTTCGCAAGGGAACGCTGTATAAGAGGAAGGCGCCGAGACAGGTTCCAGCCAGGCGAGTGTGAAAAGCAATAGTACCCAAACGTCCAGGATAGCAAGCGGGTCCGCCGCACCGCCCGCCGGTCCGCTAGTGGTTTCCTATTATTGTCCTCGAGTCGCCGCTTGCTTTACTGTTGAGAATCTCACGGTCAAAGGAGTGTGCAATGGCAACATCTGGTCGGACTGCGGTCGCTCTAACAGCGCTGGCTTTAGGGATGCTGGTCTCCTCGAACGTCGCCTTCGCCCAGGGTTGAGTGATCTCACGCTCCGGTCTGGAGCCAACCGGCGGTAACGGCTACTTGCAGCCGGGGGATTGGACTTCCTCCGTCGCCATTCGCCACGTCTATTCGCACGTCCATTTCAGCGGTCCCACCGAGAACTTCTCGCGTGCGCAACTCGGGACTGAAGTTCAGTCGAAGACCAACATCGACGATCTCGTTCTCACCTATCAGTTGACGCCCCGGCTCAGCCTGACCGGCTCTCTTCCGTTCGTATACGCGAGCCGGCGCCTGCAGTCTCAATACGCGACCCTGCACACATCCGGACTCGGCGACATCAGTGTCGGAGCGCAGTATTGGGTGCGAAGTCCGAAGAGTGAAAAAGCCGGATCGAACAACGTCCAAATCGGGCTGAGCCTGCTCGCGCCTACTGGCAACGATCGCCAGAGTAATGTGGTGGCGACGACGTACGGCGGCCCGACGTCCACGCAGTACCCCGATTATTCAGTCCAGCCCGGCGGCGGCAGTTGGGGCATGATCATGTCGGGTCAGGCGTTCCAAAATCTGGGCAACAATACGATTCTCTACGCCGACGGGAACTACGTCATGACCCAGGGCGGCTACCACGACTTCTGGACTTCTCATGGAGGCACCGCCAACGGTCCTCCGGCGGCGACGGCGGGAATGACGCAGTTCGATGCGATTCAGGATCAATATATGGCGGAGATCGGCGCGTCCCATCCAGCTCCCCGGATCAAGGGTTTGGGCCTGAGCCTGTCGGTCCGTGCGGAAGGCGTGCCGGCTCGCAATCTCATCGGCAACGATCTCGGATTCAGGCGTCCCGGATTCGGCGTAGCGTTGACGCCAGGCTTCACTTACACTCGCGGATTGAACATGCTGCAATTCAGCGTGGGCAAGGTCCTGATCCGCGATCGGACCAAGAGTGTTGCCGAGCAGATCAACGGCGTCCATGAAGGCGATGCAGCCTTTGCGAACTACGTGTGGATGGGCGCGTACACGCTGCGCATGCCCGGCAGGAAAAGCACTGCCGACGCACTCGCCGCTGCGCACACCTCCACCGACCCTCCCGCAGCGGCGGCAGCGGCCGGTCCCGAGACGTTCAAGCCGTTCACTCTCAAGACGCTCGATGGCCAAAAGAAGACCCTGAAGGACTTCTCGAACAAAGTGACGCTGGTCAGTTTCTTCTTCCCCCGCTGCCCCTATTGCAACGTCGAGCTGCCGCAAATTCAGAAGATTTACGACCAATATAAAGACAAAGGATTCTCTGCCGTGTGGATCAATATCCTGCCCGAGGAGGTAAATCTAATCGCCGGCTGGCAAGTGGCCAAGAGTCTGACGGTGCCGGTGCTGATCGGTGGCACCCAGGCATCCTTGATGAGGGAGTACCGCATCAATTCCACTCCGACCACTTATCTTCTGGATGAAAACGGGCAGGTCCTCTTCCACGAGGATGGCTACAAGCCGGGCGACGAGAACATCATCCGCGCGAAGATCGAGGCCGTATTGAATGTGAACACCCCCGCGCCCGTCACCGCATCGCTTCCGGTCTGCACCGAAGATGGCAACGGATCAAACACCGGCCCACGATTCCTCGAAGGCAAGCCGAGGTAGGTGTGCTAGCGTTGGGTGGATGATTCCACTCGGGTCTTATATTTCCGAATTGCCCACTCTGCGCGAACAATTGGAATCGGCGGTCGCCGCCAATCGCGCCGAAGGAGCGTCGGACACTCAATGGTTCGAGTGGCGGATCCGCGCGAGGCTGGTCGAAGAAAAACTGCTGCAGACGGCGAAGGAACCGAATCCGCAAAGCGACATCGAACCGCTGCCCGGGTCCACCGTGCTCCCCTTCGACGAGGCCAAGGCCTCGATCGCCCGCCAATCGTTGCCGCATGCCGCCGGACTTCGAGTCGCGCTCCAGAACCGTCGCCTCAAAACCGCGCTCGACCACGCCCGCACGATCGACGGCCTGCTCTCCGGCGGCGCCTGAACGTCACCGCCCGAGTTTCCTCCGGAGCCAAGCCTGCGCCAGACGTAGATCGTGGCGCACGATATGGACGGATTTCCCCAGAACTTCGGCCGTTTCTTCCGCCGTCATTCCTCCGAAATAGCGCATTTCGATAAGATCCGCCAGCATCTGGTCCTCGTGGGCCAATTCGTCGAGCGCCCGGTCCAAATCGAGGAGCTCCATTTGTCCAATTCCCGAGCGCCCCTCGACATCCACGCTCGTGAGCCATTCGACCGGCGGAAGATTCGCCGGATTGTCCGGCGTCCGTTTTTGCGCCGCACGCGCCCGTGCATAGTCGACCAACACCTGCCGCATGACGCGCGACGCGACCGACAGGAAGTGTCCGCGATCGGCGTAGTGGCGCGGATCCTCGCCCATCAGTTTCAGATAAACTTCGTTCACCAGTGCCGTCGACTGCAACGTGTGCCCCGGCCGCTCGGCACGCAATTTGCCGGCCGCGATGCGATGCAACTCCGAATAAAGAGCCTGGATCAAGTGGCCCAGCGCCGACTCGTCTCCGGCGCGCAGACGCTCGAGCAGTTCTGGAATCGTGGCCGCCACAGGTAACCAGCGTAACGTTTTTTGATGGATAATGGCATTGCCTCGGGCGCAGGCACGTTCGGGTATTTGTATGAATAGCGACGTGCGGTTGTTGTTCCACGAACTCGCGGATTTAACCCCTGCGGAGCGCGAACGCGTCTTCACCGATCGCGGCGTCCCCGCGGACCTCCGGGCAGAGGTCGAATCGCTACTCAGCTTCGATTCCGCATCGGATGGATCGCTCACCAGCGAGGTCGCGCAGTCGGCTGGACAGGTTCTCGAATCCGCCGCCGCAACCGAGTTCGGACGCTGTGGACCCTACCGGCTCGTTCGCCTTGTCGGCGCGGGCGGCATGGGCGCCGTCTACCTGGGCGAGCGCATCGACGGCGAGATTCAACAGAAAGTGGCCGTGAAGCTGTTGCGCGCCGACGAGCATCGCGCGGCGTGGCGCGATCGTTTTCTGAGGGAACGGCAACTGCTCGCGTCCCTCCATCATCCTTCGATCGTCCACGTAATCGATGCGGGCAAGACCGCCGACGAGCGACCCTACCTGGTGATGGAATTCGTCGAAGGAGTGCCGATCGACGAGTATTGCGACGGCGGAATCGGTGTGCGCGAGCGGCTCTTACTGTTCCTGCGTGTGTGCGAAGGCGTCTCACATGCGCATCAACGCCTGATCATCCATCGGGATCTGAAGCCATCGAATATCCTCGTCGACGCTTCCGGACAGCCGAAGCTTTTGGATTTCGGAATCGCCAAGCTGCTCGACGAAATGGGGAGTCCGACGCAGACGGTCGAGCGGCTGCTGACGCCTGGATATGCGAGCCCGGAGCAATTGCGCGGCGGCATTCAAACCACGGCGACAGACGTCTATTCGCTGGGTGCGGTTCTCTACAAATTGCTGACTGGACGATCTCCTCATGAGTCGAAGACGGGCTCGGTGCAGGCGCTCGACGTGATCACGGGCAAGAGCGAAATCACCGCGGCGAGCCGTGTGAATCCCGCTGTTCCGGACGATCTCGATTGCATCCTGCGCAAAGCGCTAAGGATGGAACCGGAGGAACGCTACGCATCCGTCGAGGCATTCTCGAACGACGTGCGCGCCTTTCTCGATTCGAAGCCCGTCGAGGCGCGCTCCGGCAATGCCTGGTACCGCACGCGCAAATTCCTGCGCCGCTATTGGGTTCCGGTAGTTGCGGCGGCGATGGTGATCGCGAGCCTGGCGACCGGACTGTACGTCGCTAACCGCCAGCGGATGATTGCAGAGCGCAGGTTCGCGCAGCTCCGCCTGCTGTCGAACGACGTCCTCGATCTCGATAATACGATCCGTTCCCTCCCCGGCTCGACGAAGGCGCGCGAACGCCTCGTCACGGTTTCACTGCAATACCTCGAAGGATTGGCATCCGACGCGAGCGGCGATCTGGATCTCGCCGAAGAAGTCGCGAACGGATACTTGACGGTGGCGACGGTGCAGGGCGTTCCGACCATCCTCAATCTTGGGAAAACGGCGCAGGCGGAGGCGAGCCTCAAGAAGGCCGACGGTTTGATCGAGTCCGTTCTGCAGGCGCGTCCCTCGAGCCGGACCGCACTCGCGACGTCGGCGAGGATTGCGAATGACAGGATGATTCTTGCACAGGAAGATGACCGCTACGGCGATGCGGTCGCGCAGGCGCACAAAGCGGCGGACCGGCTGAATGCCGTACTGAGCCGCGCGGATGCGACTCCGAAAGAACGCACCGGCGCCGCCACACAATTCGGCAACATGGCCCAGGCGCACGTCAACATGCATCGCTATCCGGAAGCGATCGTGTATGCGCAGCGATCCGTCGAACTGGCGCGTCCGCTGCCGTCTGCGAAGCGTCCACTGGCGCAGGGACTCAGTCTGCTGGCCAATGCGTATCGCTACGAGGGAGACCTCGACGCCGCCTTCCGCGCGATTGAGGAAGCGCGAACGCTGGCGGAGCAAGTCGCGGCTCCGAGCGAGACGGATCGTGCGTTCCTGCTCTACGCAATCCTCTTCCGTGAAGGCTTGATCCTCGGCGACGACGATGGTCCCAATCTGGGCCGCCCACAAGAGGCGATCGCCACACTCCGCAAAGCCGTCGATTGGATGGAAGAAGGAGCACGCAAGGATCCGAACGACAGCGCTACGCGCACGCGTCTCGTCTCGGCGGCAGTTCCCTTGGGCGAGATTTTGATGGAGCACGATCCGCACGCAGCGCTGGCCGTGTATGAGCTTGCACTCGGGCGGATCGCGGAAGTCCGGAACAACGCGGGGGCGCGGCAGCAGGAGGTGCGTGCACTTGCGCGATCCTCGTATCCTCTTCGTGCGCTGCACCGTGGCGCCGAGGCGAAACAGCGGATCGTCCGCGCGATCGCATTGGCGGAGAAAATCAGGAACGATCCAGCGGATCAGGTTCCGATCGGCAGCTATTATTACAACGCTCTGTGCGCGCAGGCGGATGATGAAGCGGAGGGCGATGCCGCGCGAGCAACCGAATCGTACGAGAAGCTGCTCAAAAGCGTGATGGCCGCGCATCCCGGCCACCTGACCGATTTGCGGAACGCTCCCACGATGTCGCGCTTATTCGAAGCGATGGCCGCGCACTACCGTCGCACAGGCGCGAAAGAAAAGGCAGCCGCGATGGATGCTCGGCGGCTCGAGACGTGGCAGACGTGGGATCGCAAACTGCCGAACAATTCATACGTCGAACGCGAGCTTGCGGCCGCACGGCGCGCCGGGTCGTGATGCGATCCGGCCGGTTCGTCACGCAATCCAGTCATCCATCACCGATCGCTGGACTTCGCCCGCTGCCCTCCCCATACTGATCGCATGGGCTTCCTCATCGCGCTTGCGGATCCATTCTGGAGCGACATTCGTTTTGGGCTCCGCAGCTTTCGCCGCACGCCTCCGCTGACACTGCTGGCGCTGCTCTCGCTGGCTCTCGGAATCGGAGCGACCACGACGATCTTCTGCGCGGTGTATTCGATCATCGTCGATCCCTTCCCCTACGGCGACTCGCAGCATTTGATGAGCGTGCAGATTGAGCAGGGGGATCCGAACGGA
>DASXZC010000256.1:0-10161 GCA_036502165.1 Bryobacteraceae bacterium | reverse complement strand
GTACGCGCCCGGTTCCTTCACCGGATACTCGACCTCCGTCCCACCGGCCTCATGCACGACCTTCCCGTCATGGATAATGCGGACCTTCGCGGGAATCGGCAGCCGCACCTCGAGCCGTGCGCCGCGATCGAGCGGGATGCTGTCGCCCATGTTGAAGACGCCCAGGTTGCTCGACGCCCAGAAATAAAATCCCTCCGGATCGCAGAGCCAGTCGTGCGCCACGTACGCCCGCCCTTCCTCGAGGCTGCGCCGGATCGCTTTCTCCGTCAGCTCAGTCGCCAGGATGTGCGTGCTCACATTGCGAAACGCGACCGCGTAAGGATCGAACTGCACGCCGTTGTACAACTGGTTCTGATGCGCATCGTTGGCCGCGATCCCCGTGAACGGGTGCGTCTCGAGTTCCTTGTCCCAACGCTTCAACAGCACTGGCAGAACGTCCGTTCCCGCGCCAAAGAATTCGTCCGGATACTCTTTCACTTTGCCGGCCAGCTTGCGGAACTCGGCCGGTTTCTTCACCGCATCTTTGAAGTATTCGAGGAACTCGTGATCGCGGTCGAAATCGGTGTGACGGTTGTAAATCTCGATTCCCTGATACCCCGCCGACGGTTTATCCAGCACCTCTTCGGTGTGCGAAAGGAAGCGCAATTCCGCGCCCGCGGCGTCGCCAGGGAATCGCAACTGATGATCGTCCTCAGAGCCGGCGATGAACAGCACGCCTTCCTTCAGACCGTTCCAGGTGTCGGGTTTCGGGCCGCGATGATCGGTGAACATCACCACTTGCACCATCGCGGATTTGGCCGCCTCCAGCACTTCCGCGCGCGTGCCGCCGGTGTGCGCCGAGTCCTCCGCGTGGATGTGAAGCACCGCCCGGTAGTCGTTATAGATGCCGGGCAGCGGATCGACCTTGCGAGTCCTCATCCATTCGACTCGCCGCTGATGCAGAGCTTCGAGCCGCGCCGGTTCCAGGCGTTCGAGCGTAGTTCGATGTTCGTTAGTGGAGGTCGCCGCGGTTCCGGCTCCGCCCGCGGCCAGGAAGAGAGACGAAACTACCCGTACAGGCACAAGCAATCGTCGAAGTACTGCTGATCTCACCCTTGTCGTTCGTCCGTGTGTTCGCTTGGTCGGCCTATTCTTCGTCCCGGGCCGATGTCTTCGCCGCCGGATCCTTGGTGGGAGGCATCTCGTACAAGTAAATCACGTGATCGTGCGTGCGGGAAACTTCCTCGACTCGCTCGACCCATTTCGGTTTCCAGCCGGGGACGGCAAAGTCATAGGAAACCACGCGCGCACCCGGATGCAACATCTTCTCGAGGCGCGGACGCAGCTTCTCATTGCTTTCCGTCAACAGATACATGGTGACGACATCCGCATCCGAAAGATCGGCGGTCAGCATGTCGCCTTGAATCACCTTTACGCGATTGCCCATCGCCATTTTTTGGGCCTGTTCACGAGTATATTCGACCAGCTTAGGATCGATCTCGATCCCTACGGCCTTCGCACGATACTTCTCTACCGCCGTGAATAGCACGCGGCCATCGCCGCAGCCCAAATCATAGACCATCTCATTCGACTTGACGCCCGCCATTTCGAGCATCCGGTCGACTACACGTTGTGGAGAGGTGACATAGGGCGCGAGCTTATTTCCATACTTCGATTGCCCGAACGCCGGCGTAAACGCCGCGACCGCCAATAGCAATACGGGAATTGAAAATTTGCCCATCACCCACCACCTTTGGAACCATTCTACGTCAGAACCGGAGCTTTGCGACCTCTTATTGTGGAGCGCCCGTAGCCGGCAGTCCGTTCTTACCGACCGCCGCCTGCCGCGCCTGCTGCTTCAGCTTCACAACCCGGTTCACCATCTCCGTCACCGAACTCCATAACTCTCTCGGACGTGTAATCGTGTACTCGGTTCCATGGAACATTTTCACCGCCCGCCCGATCGCGTCCTGCCAAGGGACCGCCGCCGGATTCAGGTTGTAGTTCATGTAGAACACCGGGAACTGAATCTCCTCATCGGGCGTCAGGGCATCCTTCTGCGGATTCATATCCAACATCACTTTCGGACCCGCGAAAATCACCGCATCCGGCCGCTCTTTCGCGTTCCCCAGTTCATTCCGAATCAAATCCGCCAGGAAGTCGGTCTCGCCGTGCTTCTGTCCTAACTGCTTAATGGTGACGGTTCCAAGCGTCACTCCGTTTACAGCTTTTCCGAGCGCCGGGAAATCTATTTTGTCTTCGCCTTCCTGGCGATAGATCACCCGCTGCTCTTGCATATTAAAGGCTGTTAATGAGAACTTGGCGATGTTCGGCTGCCGCGCTAAGCTGCGAAGTATCGATATCAGAGCAGCCGTATCCGCCTGCCGCAGCGCCGCGGAATTCGGATTCTGCGGACCGAAGTTCACCAGCAGCTTGATCGACACCGGCACTTCCATCGAACGCTCGACCGGAGCTTCCGGCTTAAAATCCTCGCCATCCGCTTCCATCACCGATCCGGCCGGCAACATCATCGAAATGGATTTGTCCTTGCCAGTCAGAGCCGCTTCGGAATCCCAATAGAAGGAACACACCCGCTCAGCCCGGTCCCGCATCAGCAGGTCGACGTGATAGGATCCTTCGCCGACATCGAAAAATCCCTGCAGATAAGCATCCCCGCGGGCGTCATCGTCGAGCTTCGGAACCCGGATCTTCTGCATGAAGTACACCGGATCGTCCTTGTGGCTGTCCGGCACCACCCGAAACAACATCGTGAGCATGTTGTCCGTCCCGGCGAGTTCCTTGAGCGGAACCGAGACGTCATAACCCGCGTGGAACTTCAGATCGAAGCCCAAACTCGGTTTCTCCGGAACCACCGTGCACGGCAGATCCTTGCGGACTTCTCCGGCCTCGAGAACCGCCATATCCGTTCCCACCAGGTGCGGACTCCCCGGCATACGCACTTGTGCGTCGCACATGGGCAGAAGGATTGCGGAAATACACAGGCATGGCAGGACGCCAGCCCAAGCCCACCCGCGCATCGGCGGGACGCGGCATTGCAACGATCGATTCGAGATCAACCGGACGCCCAATCGTCCTCCTAGTCCCCTCAGTCCCCGCCTCGATCATCCTACTTGCAATCTCTATCGGCAGTAGGTGGCTTTTAATATATCGCATCTTTCCCATTTCAGAAAGAACAATATGGAATCCGAAAGGAAGAAATCGAAAGCCCCTCATTCGCGGTTCGCGGTTGCTTCGTTCGCGGTTCTCGCGTGCGCAAGCGAGGGTGAAAATCAGCCGAAGAAACCTCCGTCACCGTCCGCCGATTCTGGCATAATGAGGTCGAGTGTCAAAGGCCAAAGAACTGGAACAACGGCTCGAGCGCACCGAGCAGCAACTACGGCTGTTTCAAAAAGTAAGCCGTCTTATGGTGCGTGATCTCAGTCTGCAGGAGGTGCTCCAGAGCATCACAGGTCTTGTCGTCGACTTCATGCAGTGTGATTCCTGCCTCATCTATTTGCTCGATGGCAACGAACTTGTCCTGTGCTCGACGAATCATCCGAACCCCGACCCCATCGGCAGGATCCGCTTGCGTATGGGTGAAGGACTGACCGGCTGGGTCGCCAAGGAACGCCGCTTCGTGGCCATCGCCAAGCAGGCGTATCTCGACCCACGCTTCAAACACTTCGCGAGTCTTAAAGAAGATACTTTCGAAGCTTTCCTCTCGGCGCCCGTGATCGCCCGCAACCGCGTCGTCGGCGTGATGAACGTCCAACACCGGCTACCGCACGCATATTCCGGTGAAGAGATGGAAGCTCTCACAACCCTCGGCGAGCAGGTAGGATGTCTACTCGTCCTTTCGGGCATGACGCCCGATGCCGTCGAACGGGCGAGCCATGTCGATATGGTGCTCGCCTCCGCGCCACGGTCATGAGCAGGAACGCACTCAACACCGTCGCCTGTTTCGCTCTTGCCTCCGCCGCCGCACTCCACGCTTCGAGTTGGAAGATCCAGTATTTCTACGATCGCGACGACTCGAAATTCATCATCGGCAGCCTGCAGTTCGTCGACAGCACGCACGGCTATGCCGCCGGAGTCCGCGAATCCGAGAATGGCCCAAGGCCCATGCTCACCGTCACCTCCGACGGCGGCAAAACCTGGAAGGAGACCTATCCTCCCAGCGTGCCCGAATCGATCTTTTTCACCTCTCCCACCAGCGGATTCATGGTCGCCGCCGGCGGCATCTGGCAAACTCCCGACTCAGGCACCAGTTGGCGCAAGCTTTCGGAAATCGACGGCACCGTCTCCCGCGTATGGTTCCTGAACGAAAAGCACGGCTTCGCCATCGGCTACCCCAAGCTCTTAAAGGAAACCCGCAACGGCGGTATCACCTGGACCGACGTCAAAGCCGCCAGCGAGATCGGCGGCAAGCCCGAGAAATCCCGCTACACGGCGATTGCCTTTGAAGGACCCGTCGGCCTGGTCGCCGGCGTCAGCGAACCTTCACGCCCCGCTCCGGACTACCCCGCGTGGATCGACCCCGAGGACGCCTCCCGCCGCCGCCTCTGGCCGACCCTCTCGCTCGGAGTCCGCACCGCCGACGGAGGCGAGCATTGGAAGGCGCAAACCGCTCCGGTCTTCGGAGTCACTACCCAGATGCACCTGAACGGCAACGTGGGAATGAGTATCGTCCGCTATGGCGAATCGTTCGAAGTACCGAGCGAAGTCTACGCCGTGAACGCGGGCGGCAAAGTCCAATCGATTTATAAGGCGAAGAATCGCATCGTCACCGACTGCGGATGGCTCGGCCCCGAGACGATCCTGGTCGCCGTCGAACCTCCCGGCAAGCTCAACGAACTCCCGTTCCCCGGCAAGATCCACGTGCTCGAGAGCCTCGACCTGTCCACTTGGACGGAGATGAAGGTCAGCTATAAAGCCTTCGCCGGCAACGCCATGTTCTCGATCGTAGACCAATCGAATGCGTGGCTTGCGACCGATACCGGCATGATCCTGCACTACGAGCCGGGGCCGTAATGGTCCAGCATTCGCTTTAGAATATGGCTCTTCCCGGCGCATACTGCAACAGCGTACGCTGGAAAGTAGAGAGATGAGAATGCTATGAGGATCCTGCTGATATCGCTCGCCGCCGCCGTCAGCGTAATCGCCGCCGACGTGCGAACGCCCGTGCTGGTCGAACTGTTCACGAGCGAAGGCTGCAACTCCTGCCCGCCCGCGGATAAGTTCCTGCAAGCTCTCGAGCAGCGCCAACCTGTAAAAGGCGTCAACATCATCATCCTTTCCGAGCATGTCGACTACTTCGACGGAGAAGGATGGCGCGACCCCTTCGGGTCCCCCCAATTCACCAACCGTCAGCGCGACTACGAGCTTTCCCTAAAAGGTGACGCCGACATCTTCACTCCGCAAATGTTCGTCAACGGCAAGTCCGGATTCGTCGGCAGCAAGTTTGATGTCGGCCTACGGGAAATCGCCAAAGGCGCCGGACGTCCTGTCGCGGCCATTCAAGTCGATCACGTGAACGTGGAAGGCAACGCCCTGACCGCCTCGATCTCCATTCCGGAGATTCCCGAAGGAGCCGGCAAGGGTCCGTTCGACGTCACCGTGGCTGTCAGCGAATCTGGACTCCATTCCACGCCCACTGCCGGCGAAAACCGAGGCGTGGCAATGGTGCAAGCCGGCGTCGTCCGCTGGTTGAAGGTCGTAGGAAAAGCGACGGCCGCCGGATACCAAGGCGACGTTCACCTCAAGCTCGATCACTCCTGGAAACGCGACTCCCTCAAGCTGGTCGTTTTCCTTTCAGACCGCAAGACCCGCGCCGTCTGGGGCGCCACGCAGACCGACGCGACCGTGTTGGCCGCGAAGAAGTAAACGGTCAGCGCGCACAACGGAACCCAATATCCGCACGCTTGACGCGAGCGGGCGCGACCGCGAAATCCCACGCCGCATCATTCAACGGAACAATCTGCAGGAACGATCCTCCGCGGATCTGATACGCCGGTTCCCCAACCTGCGCCGGCGGATCGAGCGCGAATCCGCGTACATCGTTCTCCTCGAGCGTCTCCGGAGTCGCCACCCATTCCCAAACATTCCCCAGCAAATTAATCGCGCCATACCCGCTCGCCCCGACCAGATTCGATTCGACCGGCTCAAGCTCATGCGGCTCGTTCGGATGAGGAATGTTGGCGAAATCCGACCGGTACTGATCGCCCCACGGATACACCGATCCCTGCGGACCTCGCGCCGCCTTTTCCCACTCGATCGCCGTCGGCAGCCGCTTACCAGCCCACGAACAAAACGCCGACGCATCGTCATAACTGACATTCACGACCGGAAAACTCGCAGGCAGCGTCGCTTCCCCTTCCGGCAATTGGTGTCCAGTCGATCGCGCGAATTCGCGGTAGTGGTCGTTCGACGCCTCCGCGCGGTCAATATAAAAGGAGGCGACCGCATCCACCGGATGATGATCCTTGCCTGCGTAAGTAGGGCCGGCGGGTACCAGCACCATGAATCCGGTATTGGTCGAGATGCGCGCCTCCGGCTGGTCGGGTACGCGAGTCATCCATAGGAAACCCGCACCTGCCGCCGCCGCTGCCAAAGCGAACGACAAGAGCATTGGCAATATCCATCCGCGCGCACGCCGTGGTGGGGATTTCTTCGCACGCGCAGCCGGCACACGAACAAGAGCCGTGACATCCGGCGACACAGCAAGCGGCCGCAGGATCTCCTCAATCGCAACGAACGATCGCGGCCTCGCCGCCGGCTGCTTCTCGAGACATTGGACAATCAGTCCCGCGACCGCTCCGGGAATCATTTTTCCATCCAGCGGAGTCAAATCCGGCGGATGAAAAACGATCGCGGCGTAGAGATCCTCACGGCTGACCGCTTGATAAGGAAACGCGCCTTCGCTGAACAAAACGAACAGAACAACGCCGTAGGAGTAAATATCCGTCGCATGGGTCACTTGATCGCCGCGCACCTGCTCAGGCGACATATACAGAGGAGTGCCGAGGATCTGCCCTTCTTTCGTGATCTTCTGGCGGTTCATCTTGGCGACCCCAAAGTCGAAAATCTTCGCGTGGCCCGTGGGACCGACGCTGATGTTCTCGAGCTTGACGTCGCGATGAATGATGTCGCGTTGATGCAGGTAAGCGACCGCCTGCGCCACCTGCCACGCGATGTTGACTCGCTCGAACGTCGTTTGAATCTTGCCGAGCTCGAGCAGGACTTTCAGAGTCTCGCCCTGCAGTTGCTCCATCGCGATGTAGGCGACTCCATCAGCCTGATCGGCTTCGTAGGTCGTGACGATGTTCGGATGCGCGCACAGCCTCGCCGCTGTTCCCTCGGCGATGAACCGCTGCATGAACTCCGAGTCGCGGCCATGCCCCGACCCGAGAACCTTCACCGCGCGATTAAATCCAGTGCGCGTGTCGCGTGCGATGTACACTTCCGCAAGATTGCCGCCTATGTAGTGTAAACACTCATAAGGGCCGGCGCGAAATGGAAGCACTCGAGGAGGAGGGCTGGGCACACTCCTCTCATTTTATTCGTCACGCAACGCTGTCATGGGATCCACTTTTGAAGCGCGCCATGCAGGCAGCGATCCGGCAAGCAGCGAAACCGCCGCAATCACCAGCGTCGCGACGACCAGCGTCAGCGGATCGAATGGACTCACCCCAAACAACTGCGATCGAACCGCGCGCGAAGCGGCCAGCGACGCCGGCGCCCCGACCGCGAGTCCGGCAGCCAGCATCACGAGCGACTCTTTCAGGATCATCGAGCGGATCGACGCGCTCTCTGCTCCGAGCG
The DNA here is from genome assembly GCA_036502165.1 of Bryobacteraceae bacterium. Classification (GTDB taxonomy): domain Bacteria; phylum Acidobacteriota; class Terriglobia; order Bryobacterales; family Bryobacteraceae; genus F-183. The sequence goes on along the minus strand of DASXZC010000256.1, from coordinate 2,361 downwards.
CCATCCGCACGCCGATCTCATTCGACCGCCGCGCGACGGAATGCGACATCACGCCATAGAGACCGATCGAGGCGAGCAGAAGCGCACCGATCGAGAAGAATCCGGACAGGCGCGAGATGAGCCGCTCCTGCGAAAAGAATCCCGCCGACTCATGAACGAACGTTTCCACTCGCGTCACCGCCACTTGAGGATCGACCTCCGCGAATGCGCGCCGCAGTTGTGCGGTGGCCGATTCCGGATCCGCGGACATCCGTGCCTCGAGTGAAGTGACATAGGCGTCGGGGCCTGACATTTGCCAAAGCGGCAAATAGATCATCGGCGGCGGCGCCCCGCGAGCGTCTCCGTTATAGCGTCCATCTGCGACAACACCGACGATCCGCCATTGTCCCGGAGTTCCGCCAATGCTCACCAGTTGATCCAGCACGTCGCCGTTCGGGAAGAAGTGATGCGCGAACATCTGACTGACTACGGCAACGTTCTCGGCCCCCGTGCTATCGCGCTCGTCAAAAACGCGGCCCGCGGCGAGCGGGATCCCACACGTCTCAAAATAACGAGGCGTGGCAGCATTGACGAAGGTCATGAGATTCTCCCCCGGGCGCACCGGACGGCTCAAGACTCCACGGCCAAGGCCCGTGAAAACGATCGAGCGCCAACTGTGATGGCTGATCGGTGCCGCAGCGGATAGCGACACCGCCTGCACGCCCGGCATCCCATCGAGTTTTTGGATCAGCCGGTCATAATACGCGCGGATCTGTTCGGGCCGATACCCAGCGGCGCGTGCATCGAATTCGACGAGCAATGCATTCTTCGGATTGAATCCGAAGCCCTGCCGATCGAGATTTTGAAGCGTCCGTACGAACAGCGCGGCGCCAGCCAGCAGCACCAGCGACAGCGCGACCTGAGCCGCCACCAGCACCCTCGCGAGCGGCAATCGCCCATGCCCGGAAGCATCGCCGATCACGCCCCGTGAACTAACGCGCAAGCGGCTCGCGATATCGACCTGCGAGGCTCGCAACGCCGGAATCAGGCTGAAAAGCACTCCCGTGAGGATCGCCGCCGCGATCGTGAAGACGAGCACCGAAGCATCCGGAGTCGCATCGAGCGGCGAGCGAACGGCGTTGGCGCCGTTGGCCACGACGAACCGGAATAGTGCCTGTGAGGCCCAAGACGCGAACGCTAATCCGAGCAGTCCGCCGAGCAGCGAAAGCGTCAGGCCCTCAGTCAGCACTTGCCGGACGATCCTCGCGCGCCCCGCGCCGAGCGCCAGCCGCGCGAACATCTCCTTCTCACGCGAAGCCATCCTGGCGAGCGAGAAACTCGCGAGATTGACGCAGGCGATCAGCAGAACGATCCCCGTAACTCCGATGAGGATCTCGAGCGGCTCGCTATAGCGATCGCGCAGCGCCGTCACCCCGCGCCCCGCCGGCTGTAGTTCCACGTTCGCCTGATTGATTTCCTTCATCGTGTCGGTCCCCGGCGAAGCTCCGGCACGTGTGATCAAATTGAGCCGCAGTTCGCGCGTCGTCCAGCCTTGCGCCTGCGCGAAATTCGTTCCCGGGCGCATGCGACTGATGAGGTGAACCCACATCAATCCGCGCGGACCGAGAAACGAATCACGCAGCGTAACCTCGGGCTGCATCGTGATCGGAGCCCACATGTCCGGCTCTATATCAAGCGACACGCCAAAGAAATGTTCAGGAGCGACCCCGATGATCTCGAAAGACGACCCATTGATGTTGATCGGCTTGCCGATGACGGAACGATCGCCGGAAAACTGACGCTGCCAGTACGTGTAGCTCAACACCGCAACCGCACTCTTCGCCGGAGCGGAGGCATCCCCAAGTTCGAGCGTCCTTCCGAGCATCGCCGGAACACCGAGCAAATGAAAGAATCCGCCGGAAACAAGCTGCACGACGGCGCGATTCGCTTGTACCGCGTCGTACGTCTTCGCGCTCACCGCAACCGGAAAACTCCCGTAAAACGCGGTGTCTGCAAACATCTCGCGGTCGTCTTCCATCCGCCGGGCAAAGTCGTACGGGAAGAGATCGATGTTGCCTGTGTTGAGTTCAACAACTCCGCCGCCGACGCCCGCTCCCCATGAGACCAACTCAGCCGGATGCGAAACCGGCAACTGCTTGAGCATCACGCTATTGATCAGTGTGTAGACGGCAGTGTTGGCGCCGATTCCAAGTGCCAGCGAGAGCAGCGCCATCAGCGCGAAGCCCGGCTCCTTGCGCAACCGGCGAACCGCGAATCGCAAATCCGACAGCCATCCATCGAGCCACAACAGAAGCGTCATTTCGCGCGTCCTCTCTTTGATCCCTCCGCGATTCCCGAATTGCCGGCGCGCCTGGTAATGAG
>DASXZC010000255.1:0-6923 GCA_036502165.1 Bryobacteraceae bacterium | reverse complement strand
GATCGGCACATTGCGGACAAATGGTTCTTACACATCGCCGGCGCGACCGCGTTTGCGTTCGCGCTTGCGTTTATCGCGCTGGGATTCCATTGGGTGCGACTCGGTCCAACGATCTATCTACCCTGGATGAGCACGTACTTCGGCTTCAGCGCGATGTGTATGCTCGGCCTCGGCGTGCGGTTCGGTTTACGCTAGCGCCTTCTGCACCACGTGGCCCATCACGTCCGTCAGCCGGAAATGCCGGCCCTGGAATTTGTACGTGAGCTTCGTGTGGTCGACGCCCAGGCATTTTAGAATCGTCGCTTGCAGATCGTGTATGTGGACTCCATCCGACACGATGTTGTAGCCGAAATCGTCGGTCTCGCCAATGATGTTGCCGCGCTTGATGCCGCCGCCGGCCATCCACATTGTGAAACAGCGGCCATGGTGGTCGCGTCCGTAATTCGCTTCCGTCAGCTTGCCTTGGCAGTAAACCGTGCGTCCGAATTCCCCGCCCCAGATGACGAGCGTGTCATCGAGCAGTCCGCGCTGCTTAAGGTCGGTGATCAGCGCTGCGGTTGGTTGATCCGTTCCATTGCACTGCAGCGTGAGATCGCGCGGCAAGTCGCCGTGCTGATCCCATCCGCGATGATAGAGCTGAACGAAGCGCACGTTGCGCTCGGCGAGGCGGCGCGCGAGAAGGCAGTTCGCGGCATACGTTCCGGGCTTGCGTGAATCCGGGCCGTACATTTCGAATGTGCTGTCCGGCTCTTTCGAAAGATCCATCAAGTCCGGGATCGACGTCTGCATGCGGTACGCCATTTCGTATTGGCCGATGCGCGTCTCAATCTCAGGGTCGCCGTAGGCCGCATACTGCATCTTGTTCAATGCGGCAATACTGTCGAGGATCTGCCGCCGGCCTGTGCGCGACATTCCAGGGGGATCCTCGAGGTACAACACCGGATCCGAACTCGCGCGGAAACGTACGCCTTGATGGCTCGACGGCAGGAATCCCGCGGACCATAGACGCGAGAACAGCGGCTGATCCGTATTGATCGCCTGCGCTTGCGACAGCAGCACAACGAACGCAGGCAGGTTCTCATTCTCACTGCCGAGGCCGTAGCTCGTCCACGAGCCCATGCTCGGCCGGCCCGGCTGTTGGCTGCCGGTTTGAATGAACGTGATTGCGGGATCGTGATTGATCGCCTCGGTGTTCATCGTCTTGATGATCGTCAGTTCATCGACGATCTTCGCCGTGTGCGGCAGCAGTTCACTGACCCATGCTCCGCTCGAGCCGTGTTGCGCGAACTTGTAGATCGAGGGCGCGACGGGCAGCGAGGTCTGCCCCGAGGTCATGCCCGTGATGCGTTGGCCCATGCGGATCGAGGCGGGAAGGTCCACGCCCTGCTGCTTCGCGAGCCCCGGCTTGTAGTCGAACAGATCGAGCTGTGACGGACCGCCGGATTGATGCAGATAGATGACGCGCTTGGCTGTCGGAGGAAAATTGGGAAACCCGGGAAGCGTCTTTGCGGTTGCGAACGCGCTCCGTTCGAACAACGATGCGAGCGCGGCGATGCCGATACCGGTAGCGCTCTTTCCGAAAAACTGGCGGCGTGTGGAGAGTAGCGGATCCATTTCACTCCTTGGTGACGGTTTCATCCAGATTGAAGATTGTGCTGGCGACAGCGGTCCAGGCGGCGAGGTCCGCTGGATTCAAGCTCCCGTCGATGGGCGATTCTCCGGCGGCTTTCAGGAATTTTGCGGCCGCTTTCGGATCGTGTGAGTAATTGTCGGACTGTTCGCGTGCGAGTTTCGTCAACACCGCGAGTTCCTGACGATCGGGCGAGCGCGACGTAATCAGTTCGAACACCAGCTTCACTCGTTGTGCCTGATCCTTCGAAGACTGATGTAGCACCTTTTGGGCCAGCACACGCGACGCCTCGAGATACGTCGGATCGTTCAACAGCACCAGCGCCTGCAGCGGAGTGTTCGTCGTCAAACGCCGCGCCGTGCACTTCTCGCGGTCAGGCGCATCGAACGTCAACATCGCCGCCGGAGCCGCGGTGCGCTTCCAGAACGTATACATGCTGCGGCGATACAGATCGGGGCCGTGGCTCTGCGTGTAGGATTGCATCGAGAAGCCATCGCCGAACGCGAGTTCCTCCCAAATGCCGGCCGGTTGATAGGGGAACACGCTCTCACCACCGATCTTCGGATTGATGAGTCCGCTGACGGCGAGGGCGTTGTCGCGTATGCTTTCCGCAGGCAAACGGAACCGCGGACCGCGCGCGATCAAGCGATTCTCCGGATCGCGCTCTAGCAACTCAGGCGTGACCTTCGACGACTGCCGGTAGACAGCCGACGTCAGGATCAGTCGCTGCATGGCTTTGACATCCCACTTCGACGAGATGAATTCCGTCGCCAGCCAATCGAGCAACTCGGGATGCGAGGGAGGCTCGCCTTGGGCTCCGAAATTCTCGGCAGTTTTCACCAGACCGAGGCCGAAGAACATCTGCCAATAGCGATTCACCGCGACGCGCGCGGTCAATGGATTCGTGGGTTCGACCATCCATTCGGCAAGCGTCAAACGATTCGGCTGCTTCCCATCGGGCATCGCGGGCAACGGCGGCAGGATCGCCGGAGTGCCCGGCGTGACCTTCTCTCCGTGACTCGCATAGTCGCCGCGCAATAAAACAAAAGTCTCACGCGGTGTTTTAGACTCATGCATCACCATCGTGGTGAGAATCTGCTTCTCGAGCGTCGTTGCCTTCTTCTTCAACACCGCCAATTCGGCGTATTTCTGCTGCAGATCGGAAGAGGCGACGTGCGTCATGTAGTAGTCGTGGAGCCGCTCGTCCTCCGCCTTGGTGACCTTTCCACCAACACCGGAAAGAATCGCGCGGACCGGATAGTCGACGGCGATATAGCGCACTTCCTCGGCTCCAAGCGCACGATTGTAGAAGCGCAGATCATCGAGCGAACCGGAGAATCGCGCGGCGTCCGGTTCCTTCGCTCCGACTTGGATCTCCGCGCCAGGCGCGCTGATCGAGCCTTGCGGAAGCTTGCCGGCAACGGCGACGAGTTCCTGCGACTTGCCGTTGACGTACAGCCGGATGCCGCCTTCTGATCCGCTCGAGGTGAATACAATATGATTCCATTCGCCTTGCGTGAACCGGTCGGTCGAGCGCACGACGAGCGCATCATTCGGCCAATCCGAAGTCATGCGGAGCTCGATATGCGCTGCGCGGCGTTGAATGCCGACGAGGACGGAATCATCAAACCAAATCTCGTAACCGCGGCGCGTCTTTGAGTCCGCGATGCGTTCGATGACGGGGTTCTGCTGCTTGCCGCCTCCAAAACGAAGCCAAACAGCAATCGAGAACGGATCGTTCTTCTCGAATGCCGCTCCCTTGCCCAGGCCAATGAGAGTCTGGCCATCAAAGCCGATCGAGCGCGCGATGCGCCCGGGGCCGAAGGACGGATCCCCTTGGATCGTGCGGCCATTCTCGTAACGGCCTGAACTGTCGCCGAGGCTGCCATCGAATTCGTAATGTGCGATCAATCCCTCGCGATTGATTACCGGCGTCTTCGCGAGCAGCGATTCCTTCCATTGCTCGAATCCTTTAACAACCGCGTCGGATTTCAGCACTTCTTCCGTCGATGCGATCGACGCCGTGAGCTGTTTCTCCTCGGCGTCCTGTTGCGGCGTGGGCAGTTTCAGGAACGGCTTAGCGTTGCCCTCGCGCCCGTCGAGTCCTTCCTCATCGATCGTGTTGAAGAACGCTGAGAACTGGTAATACTCTTTGTGCGAGATCGGATCGTACTTGTGGCTATGGCAGCGCGCGCATCCCATCGTCAATGCAAGGAACGCAGTCGAAGTCGTGTCGACGCGATCCGCGACGTATTCGGCTTGATACTCTTCCGGAATCGCTCCGCCTTCAAAATTGATCATGTGGTTGCGGTTGAATCCGGAAGCGATCTGATCGTCGATCGTCGAGCCCGGCAAGAGATCGCCCGCAACCTGCTTCACCGTGAACTGGTCATACGGCATGTTCGCGTTGAACGCCTTGATCACCCAATCGCGCCAGGGCCACATGAAACGTTCGCTGTCGATGTGATAGCCGTGCGAATCCGCATAGCGCGCGACGTCGAGCCATTGCATTGCCATGCGCTCGCCATAGTGCGGAGAGGCGAGCAAACGATCGACCTGCTTCTCATACGCATCGGGCGAGCGGTCGTTGACGAACGCGCGCACTTCATCGAGCGTTGGCGGCAGGCCGGTGAGATCGAACGACAAGCGGCGCAGCAGCGTGATGCGATCAGCTTCGGGCTGCGGCTTCAATCCTTCTTTTTCGAGACGCGCGAGAACGAAACGATCGATCGGATTCTTGACCCAACCCTTGTCGGTCACATCAGGAAGATCAGGATGCTTCGGCGCAGTGAATGCCCAGTGCGTCTCCCACTTCGCGCCCCCGTCGATCCAGCGCTTGATCGTATCGAGTTGTTGCGGCGTGAGGACCTTCCCCGTCGACACCGGAGGCATGCGGTGCGAGGTCTCAGGGTTCGTCACGCGCAGGTACAGTAAGCTGTGCGCCGAATCGCTAGGAGCGACGATCTTCCCCCGCTTCGATTCCGAAAACGCGGACTCTTTCACATCGAGGCGCAGACCCGCCATGCGATGCTTCTCATCCGGGCCGTGGCAGGCGTAGCAGTTATCAGAAAGGATAGGACGGACTTCACGATCGAAGTCAGGAGCCGTATTGGCTGCCATGGCTGACATGGTCAAGCCGGCGAGCAGGAACCCGACGCTTTTCATAGATCGTTCACATTCTATCGCGCCGGCTGAGCGATCTGGGCTCAATCCGCTACGGCGACCGATAATTCGCGAACGGACGCAACACCGGAACCGATCTCTTCAGGGAATCGGACAGCGAACGCTAACCCTGCGCATACGAGGATCGCGACGCCGATAATCAGCAGCGCCTGCGGATACGTGAGGCTCGGCGTCTTGAACAAAAATCCGGCGAGGACGGCTCCAGCGTTGCCGCCGGCTCCGACAATCCCGGCAACTGCGCCAATGGCGCGTTTGTTGATGAACGGCACGACCGCGTAGTTCGCGCCGTTCGACATCTTCACGAACAAGCCCGTCAGCATCATGGTCGCGATCGCAAGCGGCAGCCAACTCATGCGCGAGAACAACATCATGGCGAGTCCTTCAGCGGCGATCGTCGAGGCAAGCAGCATCACGCGTCCGCGCAGGCCCCACTTCCGATTGCAGCGGTCGCTGACGAACCCACCGAGGGCCCGGGCGAACAGGTTCATCATGCCAAACAAGCTCGCCACGAGACCGGCCATTTGCAGCGAGAGCTTGAAATAATCCTTGAAATACAGGGCAGCGAAGTTGTCGAGCGTGAGTTCTATGCCGAACGAAGCCGCGTACAAGACGGCGAGCGCCCACACTCGCGGATCCTGGCAGACTTTCCAAAACGCGGCGCCCCCGCTTGCGCGCAGTTCCTTAAAATCTCCATCCGGAGTGTCCTCAGTCAGGAAGTAGTACGCGACTCCGGTCACGAGCAGAGCCGCACCGGCCGATGCCATGGCGAGACGCCAACTCCACCAGCTTCCAGCGCCATAGCTCATGAAGGCACTGAACAGCAGCGGCATCGCGAATTGCGTGACGCCTCCGCCGAGGTTGCCCCATCCGGCGGTGGTAGCGTTCGCAGTACCGACGATATTGGGCGCGAACATCACCGACGTGTGATAAGACGTGATGACGAATGATGCGCCGATTCCGCCAATCGCGAGGCGGAACAGCAGGAAGGACGTGTAATCGTGCGAAAAGCCGACACACATCACGGGGATCGATCCCAGCACCAGCAGCCACGTGTACGCGCGGCGCGGACCGATTTTGTCGCACAGCCATCCCATCAGAATCCGCACGAGGATCGTGATTGCCACAGCGGCAATCGCCGAGCTGCCGACCTGTTCTTTACTCAAATGCAGCTCGTCGCGGATCACCGGCATCAGCGGCGCGAGGCCAAACCATCCGAAAAAGCACAGGAAAAAGGCGATCCACGTCATGTGGAACGCACGCATGGGGGCGCTATGAAAATCGCCAAGACGTATGGCGGTGGCTTTGTTGCGAATGTTCACACTCGTTACTCCGCGATCGACAGGATGATGTGGCCCGACTCATCGACACGAGCCGGATACGTCTTAATGCCACACTCCCCAAACAACGCCGCGCCCGTTTCGAGATCGAACTTCCAGGCATGCAGCGGACAAATGAGAGTCGTTCCGCCGACCAGGCCATCCGCGAGTGGACCCCCGCGATGCGGACACTCGGCCTGCACGGCAAAGACCTTCCCAGCGCGGGTATGAAAGATCGCGAGCTTGCGGCCAAGCACTTCGATGTTGCGCCCCGCGCCAACCGGAATGGCGTCGAGCGAGCCCAATTTCACGTCGACCATCGTTGACATCACTGCAGCACCGGCAGCAGATCTTGAAATTGTTCAGCCGCCGGAGTCGTATATATTTCCTTCCACGGATCCCGATGAGCAGCCTTCGATTCGGCAATCTCGCGGTCGAGACGCTCGGCGATTCCTTCGCTATCCTCCACCACCACCGCGCGGATTTTGCTGATGCCGAGCCGCTGCACGAAGCCGTGCGTACGCTCCAGGTATTTCGCGTTCTCGCGATAGTACTGTATGAAACGGCCCATGTATTTGAGCACTTCCTCCTGACTGTCGACGACGCACAGAATGTCGCCTTTCCGCACCGATGAACCGGCGGCGCCGCCGATGTAGATCTCCCACTTGCCACCTTCGACGGCGACAGCGCCGAGATCCTTGACCATCGCTTCCGAGCAGTTGCGCGGGCATCCAGCCGTCGCGAGCTTCATCTTGTGAGGACTGTCGAAGCCCTGGAATTCGTTCTCGATTTTC
>DASXZC010000254.1:0-9048 GCA_036502165.1 Bryobacteraceae bacterium | reverse complement strand
GCAAAGACGCAAGAGCTCTTGCCTGATGGTCCGCTGCCGTACATGAAGCTCGCAGCGGCTCTGGCGATCCTCACAGTTGCGGCAACCGCAGCGGTCTTGGGTCCGGCGATCCGCGCGTCCTCCGTCGACCCGATCCAAGCCTTGCGGCGGACCTAGAACTTGTAGTCCGGCGGCTTGATCCCTTTCACGCGAAGATACACCTCAGCCTGCGCCCGGTGATGCGCGGTATGCGTGAAGTACCCGAACAACCATTCGAAGCCGGTCATGTTCCGCGCCGCCGGGCCAACGACGGTATCCAACTTCTCGGGCGTCATCGCGGCTACGGCCTTGTCGCAGAATTCGAACGTCTCTTTGAGAAACGACACGGCGGTCTCTTTCGACACGTCCACCTTCGAACTGGCCTTGCTCCACTCTGCGATCTTCGGCGGCAGCGTCGGCCGCGGCAATCCGCTGGCGACTGCGCACGCACCCACGTCGGCAAGTCCGATATGCGCCATCAGTTGGCCAAACGTCATCTCATCCGGATTCGGACGGAAGTTGTAGCTCTCCTCCGGCATCGTGTTGGCAACGGCGATGGTGAACTCCCCAGACGTTTTCCAGTGCTTCGCCAATGCATCTTTGATAGTGGTCTGCGCCACCAGCGGAGCTGCCACGAGCAGCGCCATCAGGAACAGGTTGGACTTCACAGGTAAGCCTCGTTTTCGAGTATTTGACGAGACCGGCGGAACTCCGGCCTCCGGGTTGTTAGTATACCGTCAAATGCCCGCGACGCTCATTGATGCGAGGAGTACTGCTGCTGCGGCGGATTCAATTTGATCTCGATCGTCTTGTCCGCTTCCTCAACCTTGATGATTTGACCGAACGTCTGATATCCCTTGGCGATCACCTGTACTTGGATCGAACCCTGCGGCATCGAGGGAACCTTCAGCACGCCTTCCTGATTGGTCCGAGCCTCCCAGGTGGTCATGATTTTCTTGCCGATCTTCGATTTGCCTTCGACGAATTTGAGGATCACGCTCGCATGTTCGATCGGTTTTCCGTCGAGGTTCTTGACGACGACCTGGATCCGGGTCATTTCGACCGCGAACGCCGCGGAACCCCACAACAACAGGGTGACCAAGAAGATAATGCGGATTCTCATTCCTTTAAGATATCGCGTCAGGCGGACGCTAGTTGAAGAGATCCGAATCCCAGGCGCAACGGAATCCGAAGCCGGCGTTGTGATAGTCCGCCTTCTGAGGAGAACGCGCTGTGACCGTCGCTCGCTTCGGATGCATGAAGTACGATCCGCCGCGTCCGATGTGCATGGCGCCCGCGCCCGGACCCTTGGGATCTTCAGGCGCCGAGGCGGAATAATATTTGTCGTCGTAAAAATCGGCGACCCATTCCCAGACGTTGCCGATCACGTCGCGGAGTCCGTATTCATTGGCGGCCTTCAATCCGACGGGATGGAAGTTGTCGCCGTTCATCATGATCCGGTTTTCGTAGTTGGCCGCATCCGTGTTGAGGATCGCGAGCGAATCAATCGGCGTGTTGCCGGAATTGTCGGCATACCAGGCGATCCTCGACAGCTCGCCGTAGTGCGGACCAGTCGTGCCTCCGCGCGCCGCGTATTCCCATTCCGCTTCGGTCGGCAAACGGCCGCCGGCCCATTCGCAGTACTGTTGTGCGCCTGACCAGCTCACCTCGACCATCGGACTGTTGGTCGACTTCCAACCTTCATTCATCGGCCGGTTCTGCCAGAAGGTCTCCGCCGGCATCGGCGTGCCAGTGGCGGCGGCGTAATCCTTAAATGCTCCGACGGTGACTTCGGTCTCGCCCAGGTAAAACCCCTTCGTGATCGTAACTGAGTGTTGCGGCTTTTCATCGGCGCGGCAATCCGCATCGTCACAGCCCATGGCGAACTTCCCGGGTGGAATCCACACGTAGGTCAAGCCATCCTTTGGATTCTTCTTCGGTGGCCGGTGGATCGAGACCCACCATCCGCCGGCGCTGAGCAACCCTACGACAGCGAGCGCCACAATCCAAATCCACGCCTTACTCTTCCGAGGCTGCGCCACCGGCGGTGGAGGCATTTGCATTTGCGACGGATACGCCGGCATCTGCGAATAAGAAGGCGGCTGATAAACCGGCGGTTGTTGATATACGGGCGGCTGCTGGTACTGCGGCTGCTGAGGCGGCGGCACGTGCTGATACGAAGGCGGCGGAGCCTGATACTGCGTAAGAGGATGCGGATTCACCGGGCTCGCAGGCGGCTGCTGGTATTGCGGCTGAGGCGGTGGCGGAGCCTGATATCGAGGTTGCTGCTGGATCCCCGACGGACTCGCCGGCGACGGCTGTTGATGCTGTTGCGGTGGCGGCGTTACCGGACGAGGCGCCGGTGATGCCTGGGGCGGTGGAGCAGGAGGCGGCGGGGGCGTGAACGCCGGAATCGGAATCGGAGACGTGGCGTATTGGGCCGCGAGATCCTCGGCCTTACGCCGGGGCGGCGGCGGTTCTTCGACCGTCGCTTTGCGCGTCTGCATCGGCATTTCCGCAAGGTGTAGAGCTTTCAGCCGTTCGATTACCACGCCCGCCGCGGCGGGCCGCAGATCGCGATCCGTCGAGAGTGATTCAGCAATAAGCCGGTCGAGCGCTTCCGGAACATCCGCCCGGATCGACCGCAAGGGCGGTGGCTGGCCCGTGCGGACGCGCTCGATCCACTGGCCAATCTCGGTCTCGGGGAACGGCATTTGCGCCGCGAGCATCCGGTACAGCGTCGCACCGAGCGCATACAAATCAGCGCGGCCATCGAGGTATTTTCCTGCCAGATGCCACTGCTCGGGAGCCGCGTATCCGATCGAGCCGCCGCGCAGCACCGACGTCGGAGATGATACATCCCGCTCCGCGACAATACCGAAATCGGTCAACTTCGCGTCTCGAGGATCCGCGCCGAGCAACACGTTCTCGGGCTTCACATCGCGATGGACCAGGCCGGCGGCGTGAGCCGCGGCGAGTCCCTCGGCGATTTTGAGGGCATACCAAACGGCGTCCTCGAGCTTGAGCTGACCAGTGCGGCGCAGCAGCGCTTCGAGATCGCCGCCAACCATGTTTTCCATGACGAGAATGAGATGTCCATCCTCAGTCTGCGTCATGTCGTAGATCTCGACGATTTGCGGGCAGCCCTTCAGCCGCTCGACGGCGCGGGCTTCCTGGATGAACTTCTGAACGTAGTTGGTATCTTCGGCGAACTGGCTGTGCAGCCGTTTGATGACGTACGTGCGTGACAAGACACGGTGATGGCAACGATATGCCGTACCGAAAGATCCACGGCCGAGAGTCGAGTCGATCACGTACTTGCGGTCGACAACCGTTCCGGGCGGCCAGATGTCGCGCGCCTCAAATGGATTCATGAGGTTTCGGTTTTGATCATACCTCAGAATTGGCGCTGGGCGCGCTCCGGCTTGTTCCCGCATCGAGAAACACCTAAGGAATCAGGCGCTCGTAAGTTAAAGCGTCTCCGTGAACTAAAGACAATGCCTTAGTCTGCCGATGACTAGGCAGGTTGCCGAATTTCTATCAGACCGAACTGAAGCCGCCGCGCTCCACAGCCGCGTCGACTTTGGCGGAAGGGAACCGGAAGGCACGCTCATCGAGCCCTCCGGAACTTGCCCCCGAACTTGCAGATGCTGCCGATGTCCTCAGCGATCAGTTGCACGCCCAGTTGCACAGGCTGTCGACACAGGTCGCGCCGTACCTTGATGCCATCGAATCCCGCTTTCGCGCTTCCTTGAAGAGCAAGCGGATCCTGCCCATTCAATCAGCGGCGCTATCTTGTATTACGTTCGGCGCAGCCGCGCGGGTCCTGATCCGCGAAGGATCGACGGCGCTCAAATTCATTGAACAGGTCGAATACAACGGCCGCCGGCTGGCGAAACTGAACCTGCCGCCGAGCGCGATCGTCGAGGCGCTACAGGAGTATGACCGGCTGCTGACAGCGAAGATGACCCATTGGCCAGCGGAGGATGTAGCGAACTTCCAATGGGTGCGCGAGCAGCTTCATTTCTGCGTGATCCTTACGCTGAACAACGCGTACTATCAGGTCCGGGAAGCGGAAACGCAGGCCTTTTATGAACTCTTCCGTGTGGAACTCGAGTCGCGCAACCTCGAGGAACTGCTGCAGCGATTCGTCGAAGTGTTGGCGCACGTTTGCCAGGCCGACGCCGGGCATCTCTATCTGATCAGCGAGCCGGACGATCAGGGCGATCCTGCGAATCAGCCTCCACCGATGTGGATGCCGCTTGCGAGCGTTCCCCGTTCGGCGAGCGGCAAGCCTGTTCCGGTCAAGCGTGGCCAGGGATTGTCGGTGCCCGCGTTCATCGACTGCCGGGGCGGGGAGTCCACGCGGGGGCCGAAGCGCAATCTACTGCTCGACTCCGGCTGGTGGAAGAAATACCACGCCTGCTGGTCGATCCCACTGGCAAAGGATGGCCGCACCGTTGGCGTCATCCAAATGGGATTTTCGAAATATTACGAATGGCTCCCGCGCGAGCAGGAACTGCTGGCGGCCGCTGCCGAACGCTGCCTGATGGCCGCCGAGAAGGCCCGCCTCATGGATCACCTCGCGGCTAGCGAGGAGCAGATCCGTCAACTCGCCGAGCACATGCTGCATGTCGAAGAGATGGAGCGCCGGCGCATCAGCCGCGAGCTGCACGACGAGGCGGGCCAATCGCTGTTGTGCATTCGGCTGCAAATGGAATTGCTCGAGCAGAATCTTCCGGATAGTGAGATGGCGACGAAGGAGAAACTGCGCGATGCGCGCGATCTCACCGAACGCACCATCCTTGAAATGCGGCGGCTGATTGCCGCTCTGTCGCCGGCTGTGCTGGAACAATTGGGCCTGGGCGCGGCCTTACGGCAGTTGATCGCAAGGTTCCAGCGTCTGCACCCGATCCGCGTGAAGCTGGTGCTCGCGCGACTGGGCGGATTGCCCCAACAGAATGAAGTCATTGTCTACCGCCTGGTGCAGGAATGTTTCAACAACATTGCCAAACACTCCGGCGCCCGGCACGTAAACATTTCGGTCACAAGCGCCGATGGACAACTGAAGTTGATTGTGGAAGACGATGGAGTGGGCTTCAAGATCGAGGAAGCCTTCGCCCGGCGGGATTCATTCGGATTGTCGGGGATGCGGGAACGGGTCACACTACTCGGGGGCCGCTTCCAAATTAGGAGTTTTCCTAGGACTGAAGGGCCAAACGTAAGCCAGGATACGGATGGCGGGGCCTTACAAGTACCTAGTCGCGATTCTAAGAGGATTAAGAAGGATCGCGGTACGAAGATTTCGATAGAACTGCCGATATCCAGATCAGTGAATCACTCGATCAGCGAGCCGCGGGGCGATTCCGCGGAACTGAGAAGGGCCTGAAACGGTCCAGCGGTACAACGGGCGTAGGCACACGGTAGCGGCGCCAAAATTTGGAGCAGCCGCAGGGAGGCCGGAAAGTTCATATGGCAAAGATTCGAATCTTGTTGGCGGATGACCACACGCTGTTCCGTCAGGGCATTAAGACCCTGATCTCGGCGGAACCCGACATGGAAGTAGTCGGTGAAGCGTCGAACGGTGGCGACGCCGTGGAGAAGGGGGCTGAGGTCCGGCCCGACGTCGTTTTGATGGACATCGGAATGCCGGGGCTGAGCAGCTTCGAAGCCACCCGGCAAATCAAGAAGAACCGGCCTGAAACGAAGGTCCTGTTCCTCACGATGTACGACGATGAAGATTACCTCGTCGAAGGAATGGAAGTGGGCGCCAGCGGATATGTTCTGAAGGACAGCCCGTCGCAGCAACTGGTCGCGGCCGTTCGCGACATCTGCCGCGGCGGAAGCTACCTGAGCCCGCGCATGCTCTCCCAACTGGTCGACGATTTCCGTTCCCGGATCAAATCGGCCAACCGTCTGCCTCGTTTTGCAACGCTGACGACCCGCGAGCGGGAAGTCCTCAAAATGTTGGCCGAAGGCAACTCGGTGAAGGAAATCGCCTGCGACCTGAACCTCAGCGTGAAAACCGTAGAGGCTCACAAATTCAATCTGATGCGCAAGTTGGACATCCATAATAAAGCCCAGCTCGTCCAATACGCGATTCAGAAGAAGATCATCAAGATTCCGAACCTCGTCTAACCAGACGCGGGAACGATTACTCGGGCGGGCTCCTCACTCTTCTTCGAAAGAGTCGGAGCCCTTTCGCTTTTAGGCCCCGACGCGGGTCGAAAGCCTATACTGAAGAAAGCATCGCCTTCGCATGACCGCCGACTTTTTGAAGCCCACCGACCAGGAAATCCGCGAACTCGCCTTGCGCGAGACCGACCCTGCCCGCGTCGGCTCGTTTCAGCCCTACACAAAAGGCCCGCTCGTCGCCCTCCTGATCCTCGCCGGAGTCGGGATCGCCGCCATCCCGATGACTCTCTACCGCCTGCTCCGCCGATCCCTGACAACGAAAAAATCAGGAGTTCCGCGCTAACGTGAGCGTCCCCGATGTTCTCGTCATCGGCTCCGGCATCAGCGGCGCGATGATGGCGCGAGGGCTCCTCGACTCCGGCGCCACCGTCGCGATGATCGATCCCGGCGCCGACAGTAATCTGCGCGATCGCGTCCCCGACGTGCCGTTCGAAGTGCTGCGGCGCACCGATCCGCACCAGCGGTCGTACCTGATCGGCGACAATTTCGAAGGAATCCCCGCGCCGGGCGTCAAGGTCGGCGCCCAGTTGACGCCGCCGCGCCAATTCATTCAAAAAGGCGCGGACGAGCTGCTGCCTTCCGAGAGCAAAACCTTTTTCCCCTTGCTGCCCGTCGGAATCGGCGGACTCGGCGCGGGCTGGGGAGCGGCATGCTTCACTTTCGAGGATGAAGAGCTGCGCCGAATGGGGCTCGATCCGGACGAACTCGTCCCGTTCTACCAGCGCGCCGCGAAACTGGCCGGAATCAGCGCGGACCCCGAAAGCGAAATCAACGCTCGCCTCTGGCGCGACGTCCCCTGTCATCAGCCACCGCTCGATATCGACGACAACGCCCAGCGGATCCTCAACCGCCACCGCAACAATCCCGCCGCGCTCGGCGATCGAGGCATGACGCTCGGGCGGATTCCGATGGCCATCCTCTCTCGGGACCTGCCTGACCAACGCCGCGCCAATCCCTACTTCGACACGGATTTCTACGGCGACGTTCGCAAGTCCATCTACCGGCCCGCCTACATGATTCAGGAACTCCGCAAGCGCCCGGAGTTCACCTACCTCGGCCGCCGCCTGGCGATCCGCTTCGATGATTGCGGCGGCGAAGTCACCGTGACCGCGCGCAACCTTGAATCGAATGCGATCGAACGTCACTCCGCCCGGCGGATGGTCCTCTGCGCCGGTGCCCTTAATTCCGCTCGCCTTGCACTCCACTCGCTCGGACTGAAAGGCGTCAAAACCCCGATTCTCTGCAATCCGTATACGTACATGCCCACCGTGAATCTGTCGATGCTGGGCCGCGATGCGCGCGACCGGCGCTATAGCATGGCGCAGCTCGGAGGGTCGCTCGAAACCGCTGGCGCCAAGGACATCTACGGCTGTTTCCAAATGTATTCCTACCGCTCGCTGCTGTTATTCAAACTGGTCAAAGAGATGCCGCTGCCGCCGTCGCTTGGGCTGACCGTGGCGCGCGTCTTGCAAAATTCGATCGCGATTTTCGGGATCTTTTTCGCCGATGAGCAACAGGACTCGAAGTTCCTCTCCGTCCGCGACGCGGGCGGCGCCCCGGACGGAATGCCAGTGGCGCAGTTCGAATATCGCCAAACGTCCTCGGAGATCCAGAAGCGCGCACATCACGAGAGTATTTTCGCCTCCGGCCTGCGCGCGCTGCGTGCGATTCCCATTGGCAAAATCGACCCTGGCAACGCCGGAAGCATCCACTACGCAGGCACGATTCCGCTCGAAAACCCGTTCGATCAGCGCTTCCACGCGAACCCCGACTCGAGGCTCGAGGGCGCGCCCAACGTCTACCTGGGCGACGGAGCCCCATGGAATTTTCTACCCGCGAAGGGGCTCAGTTTCACGCTGATGGCCAACGCCCTTCGGATCGCCGATCGCGTGCGAAAGGCGTCCTAAGAGATGCGTATCGTACTCACCGGCGCAGACGGATTCCTGGGGCGTCACCTCGCCGACGCCTTTCGCGCTCAAGGTTGGGATGTCGCCGGCCTGGTCCGGGATCCGAAAGGCAAGTCGCTCTCCGGCCAATATTTCCACTACGCATTCCCCGCCGACCTTGACCCGGCTGTCTCCGCCGAACCGGCCGACGTGGTCGTCCACTGTGCCTTCGCGATGAAAGAACCGCGCGAGAACTATCACGTGAACCGCGAAGCCGCCGCCTTCCTGCGCCGCCAGTTCCCAGCGGCCCGGTTTCTGTTCATCTCCTCGATGTCCGCGCACGAGGCGGCCGAGTCCCTGTACGGCCGCGAGAAGCTCTACATCGAACACACACTCGATCCCTCGCGCGATCTCGCGATCCGGCCCGGCTTCATCATCGGCGCTGGCGGAGTCTTCGCCAACCTGGCGCGGTCGATCCGCTCACTGCCTGCGATCCCTCTGTTCTACGGCGGTCGCCAACCGATTCAAACCGTCCACATCGACGACCTCTGCGCCGCGATCGTCCAGGCGATTTCGCTCAATCTGACCGGCTTGCTAAGCTATGGCGAAGTGGAGCCCGTACAACTTCGGGATTTTTACCAGGCGATCGCCAACGGACTGCGCGTCCATCGCCCCCTCATCCCCGCGCCCGGTGGCCTGGCACTCGCCGCCCTGCGCACTGCGGAAGGCCTCGGTCTGCGCCTGCCGATGACGTCCGAAAATCTGTTGGGACTGAAGCGCCTGATCGAAGTCGACGTCCGCGCTGATGTCGAGCGCCTGCAAGTCACACCGCGAACCATGACCCAATCCCTGTCCACCATCGACTGGAGCGCGCTATGAACACCCTTGAAACAGATCGCCCGGGGCGCGACCGGCTAATTCTCGTGGTTTTTGCGGTCGTGCTTCTCGG